>NZ_WBXM01000003.1:455000-456910 GCF_033042135.1 Haloechinothrix sp. LS1_15
GATGCTCGATGGTTTGGGGTGGCGCGCAGGTTCATGTGGGCGAAGCACACTGTTGGGTGTCTGAGGCAGCACGCTTGTGGTGTCTTGGTGTGGTGTTTGAGAACTGTAGAGTGGGTGCGAGCATCTTTTTTGTGGTCAAGCGAATTGAAGCACATGGTGGATGCCTGGGCACCGGGCGCCGATGAAGGACGTGGGAGGCTGCGTTAAGCCTCGGGGAGCTGTCAACCGAGCTGAGATCCGAGGATGTCCGAATGGGGAAACCCGGCACTCGTGATGGAGTGTCACCTGCACCTGAATGTATAGGGTGTGTGGAGGGAACGCGGGGAAGTGAAACATCTCAGTACCCGTAGGAAGAGAAAACAACGTGTGATTCCCTGAGTAGTGGTGAGCGAAAGGGGATGTGGCTAAACCGGCTGCGTGTGATACCTGGCAGGGGTTGCGTGGTCGGGGTTGTGGGGCCCTGTTGGAGGGATCTGCCAGTCCCTCGGATGCTGCTGGTGGCTAGTCGAAGCGTTTGGGATGACGCGCCGGAGTGGGTGAGAGTCCCGTAGGCGAAAGCTGCTGGTGTGTGTCTGGATGGGTGTCCCCGAGTAGCAGCGAGCTCGTGGAATTTGCTGTGAATCGGCCAGGACCACCTGGTAAGCCTGAATACGTCCCGGTGACCGATAGCGGATGAGTACCGTGAGGGAATGGTGAAAAGTACCCCGGGAGGGGAGTGAAAGAGTACCTGAAACCATGTGCTGACAAGCCGTCAGAGCCTGCCTGTTGGGTGGGTGATGGCGTGCCTTTTGAAGAATGAGCCTGCGAGTCAGTGCTGCGTGGCGAGGTTAACCCGTGTGGGGTAGCCGTAGCGAAAGCGAGTCTGAAGAGGGCGAGTTGAGTCGCGTGGTCTGGACCCGAAGCGGAGTGATCTACCCATGGCCAGGGTGCAGCCCGGGTAAGACCGGGTGAAGGCCCGAACCCACTGAGGTTGAAAACTCAGGGGATGAGCTGTGGGTAGGGGTGAAAGGCCAATCAAACTCCGTGATAGCTGGTTCTCCCCGAAATGCATTTACGTGCAGCGTCGTATGGTTCACACCTGGGGTAGAGCTACTGGATGGCTGATGGCCCTTAGCGGGGTACTGAAGTCAACTAAACTCCGAATACGGGTGTGGTGAGTGCGGCAGTGAGACGGTGGGGGATAAGCTTCATCGTCGAGAGGGAAACAGCCCAGAGCGCCGGCTAAGGCCCCTAAGTGTGTGCTGAGTGGGAAAGGATGTGGGATGGCAGAGACAACCAGGAGGTTGGCTTAGAAGCAGCCATCCTTGAAAGAGTGCGTAATAGCTCACTGGTCAAGTGATCCTGCGCCGATAATGTAGCGGGGCTAAGCACACCGCCGAAGCCGTGTCACTCACACAGCAACATCCGCCTCATGCCCGTTGTGGTGTGGGGTGCAGTGGTGTGGGTGGGTAGGGGAGCGTCGATCACCTGGTGAAGCCGCGGCGTGAGCCAGTGGTGGAGGGTGGTCGAGTGAGAATGCAGGCATGAGTAGCGAATGTACAGTGAGAATCTGTACCGCCGGATGACCAAGGGTTCCTGGGCCAGGCTGATCCGCCCAGGGTAAGTCGGGACCTAAGGCGAGGCCGACAGGCGTAGTCGATGGATAACGGGTTGATATTCCCGTACCCGCGCGCATGCGCCCCTGGCCGGGCGGAGGAGACTAACCTCTTGCTGGTAGCTGTGCCTGCCCCTTTCGGGGGGTGGGGTGGTTGCTGGTGGTGGGACCTGAGTCCGCTGATGGTCAAGTGATGGGGTGACGCAGGAGGGTAGCCCATCCCGGGCGGTGGTTGTCCCGGGGTAAGCGTGTAGGGCGGTGTGTAGGCAAATCCGCACACCATAGGCCTGAGACGTGATGCCGAGCCAGAGTGGCG
>NZ_WBXM01000004.1:0-393685 GCF_033042135.1 Haloechinothrix sp. LS1_15
GGGTGGAGACGGCGTTCATTCCCGCCAAGCCTCCGCGGAAGTACCGGCCTCGTATGGGGGCGGTCAAGGCTCTGGGGATGATCGCGATCGCGCTGTACACCACGGCTCACGTCGTGACGATGAAGCGCGTGCATGTCGATGCGTGGCCGATCTGCCCCGAATGCGAGGAGCGTGGGTACCGATTCGGCAGAGCTGCTCGGTGGCTGTTCTTTGGCGGTCTCGCCCTGTTCGCGGGACCGTTGCTGTTCGCGTTCACCGTAGGACCGTTCTTACCGGAACCCACAGGGCCTCGGTCGGATCTCATCAGTGTCCTGCTCGGAATCCTCATTGTGGGACTGCCCATCGTCGGTTTCGCGTCGATGATCGTTTCCGGCCATGTTTATGCTCGGTCTAAGTGGACGTCGGTTGCTGGTGGGAGGGTGTCTGAAGACGAGAAGTGGGTGGTCTTCGACGAGCCGCACCCGAACTTCGTTGCGGAGGTCCAGCCGTTCCTGGGCGGCGCGCGCCCTGGTACCGCGTCTGACGGCGCGGTGAGCGAGGATGGTTAGGCTCTCGGTACGGCTCGTCAAGGGGTAGCTTGTGGGGCAGTTGAGAGTTCGGCCAGCGGTCGTGACGCAGTTCAGCGGCGATGTCGGCGTCTGTGTTCGGCATGGTAATTCTCCAAGCCAGGGGGTGGAGACGGCGTTCATTCCCGCCAAGCCTCCGCGGAAGTACCGGCCTCGTATGGGGGCGGTCAAGGCTCTGGGGATGATCGCGATCGCGCTGTACACCACGGCTCACGTCGTGACGATGAAGCGCGTGCATGTCGATGCGTGGCCGATCTGCCCCGAATGCGAGGAGCGTGGGTACCGATTCGGCAGAGCTGCTCGGTGGCTGTTCTTTGGCGGTCTCGCCCTGTTCGCGGGACCGTTGCTGTTCGCGTTCACCGTAGGACCGTTCTTACCGGAACCCACAGGGCCTCGGTCGGATCTCATCAGTGTCCTGCTCGGAATCCTCATTGTGGGACTGCCCATCGTCGGTTTCGCGTCGATGATCGTTTCCGGCCATGTTTATGCTCGGTCTAAGTGGACGTCGGTTGCTGGTGGGAGGGTGTCTGAAGACGAGAAGTGGGTGGTCTTCGACGAGCCGCACCCGAACTTCGTTGCGGAGGTCCAGCCGTTCCTGGGCGGCGCGCGCCCTGGTACCGCGTCTGACGGCGCGGTGAGCGAGGATGGTTAGGCTCTCGGTACGGCACGAAAAAGGGGTAGGTCGCTGTGGGGCAGATGCGAGTGCGGCCAGCCGTTGTAGAGGGGTCCAGTGGTGATCTGGGTGTCTGTGTTCGCCACGGCATCCCTCCGAGCCAGCGGGTGGACACGGTGTTCCTGCAACGGAAGCCTCCCAAGGAGTTCCGTCCGAAGTACGGCGTGGTCCGCATGTTGGGCGTCTTCGCGATCGCGATCTATGGCTTCCTCGCGGTAGTCGGTACGAAGCGTATCGAGGCAGCTGGCTGGCCGGTGTGTACCGAGTGCGAGCGACGTCGACGGAGGATCCGGCTCACGGCGCGATGGATGTTCTTCGGTGGTCTGGTCCTGTTCGTGGGGCCGGTGTTGTTCGCTGTGCTCGTCGGTGAGCATCTTCCGGAGCCGAGTGAGTCTGTTGCGCCGTTTGTGACGGCGCTGTTCGTTGTCCCGCCGGTGCTCGGCTTCGCGTCGATGATCGTTTCGGCGCGTGTCTCGTCGCGTGGCGATTGGCCGTGGATCACCGGTGGTCGGGTCTCCCAGGACGGCGAGTGGGTGGTCTTTGACGAGCCGCACCCGGACTTCGTTGCCGAGATCCAGCCGCTGCTGGACGGCGGTGGAGAGCGTCGGGACACATAGCTGGACTGTACCGCCGTAGCCGTCACCAGGCGCAGCGTTAACTGGGTGAACACCTCGTCGGCGGCGTTACCCCTGCGCTCGGAGAGCGTGTGGAACCTGAGCGGGCTCGCGAAACGCACGCTGCGCGGGCGAGCTGGGGCTATCGCGGTCCGCAGGCGATCAGCAGGTCGCGCGCGCGGCTCATTCCCACGTACCGCAGTGCGCGAGCGCGGTCACCGTGCGCGGGCCCGTTCAAGGCAAGCACCACGGCTGGCCGTTCCAGCCCCTTCGAACCCGAGACCGTTCCGTGGAAAACGACCTTTCCTTCCCAGAACGCGTTCCAGTACTGCTCGATGGAGTGTTCGTTGAGGACCCTGCTGTGTTCGGGATGGCGATGGCCGGTGGTCAGCAGCATGATGTGACCTGGTTGCCAGCCGTTCTCGAGCAGTTGGCGTACCTGATCATCGGCCGTTTCGATGGCGCGATCAGGAGTGGTGTCGATCCACTGCACGTCGGCACCGGGCCCACCGAGCGGCGTGAGCGGACGCTCGCCGTACGGCTCGAACGCACGCGTGATGGGTTCGGTATTGCGGACGTTCTCGTCGAGGACGATGCGCGTGAAACCGGCGTCTGGGATGGCGCCACGGGAGAACACCGCCTGACCCTCATCGGCGAAGGCCACAAGGCACGCCCGCTCGCGGTCGCTGAGCGCTGCACAGATCGGGTCCCACCAGGACGGTGCGAAGTCCTGGATCTCGTCGATGACTGCGGCGTGGAACCGTTCGGATTCGGATAGCTCTCGTGCGCGGTGGAGCATGAGCGTCGGCACCTCGCTCTCCCACTGATGGGGCTCGGGCATGCCGTGGTGCGACCACGCTCCCCAGCGGTAGCCGAGAGCATGGAACGTCCCGGTGAACACCGGTCGTTGGCCCGGCGGCAGCGCCTGCACTCGCCGCTTCAGCCAGGTTGACAAGCCGCGTGAGTAGCAGAGCAGCGCGACCCGTTGGCCGCGCGCGGCGAGCCGCCGGGCCTGCTCGACCGCGAGCCAGGTCTTACCGGTTCCCGCGCCTCCGAGGATCTGCACGCGGGACTGCTCGCGCAGCATGTCCAGCACCTTGGCTTGCTGCGCCGTCAGCAGCTCGCACCGATGCTCGCGGTGGGCGAGTTCGGCGGCGAGCTGCGACGCGAGATCCGCCTGCACGTGCTGCGGGCCGGTGAACGCGGTCGCCAGCGATGTGGCTTGCGCGGTGTCGGGTGGCGGCGGTGCGTCCACGAGCGCACCGAGCTGGGTGGCGATTCTGGAGGCGAGCACGGGAACGTCGTCCCGGTCACTCAGAATCTCACGTGGACAGTGCGGCGCCACGAAATCGCGAGACACGCTGGTGTGTGGCATCACGACATGGTGCGCCATGCGGGGATCGCCGTTACACCAGCGAGGGTGTCTGCGCAGGATGTCGCGCAGTGCGTACTTGCACTCCCGGGCCTGGTCGAACGGGCGGAGCCTGCGAGCTTTCCGGGCACTGCTGGACCACCAGTGGCCGTTGGCGTAGACCACCGGGCCGGCTTTCACCTCGATCACCGCGACACCGACCCCCGGCCACACCATGACGGCGTCCGCTTCCCGGTCGCCCTTTCTGGTGGTGATACGCAGGTTCGGTATGACGGTGGCATCGGGCGGCAGCTGCATCCGCAGCTGCTCGATCACATACTGCTCGGCGGGGTCGAGCCCCACCTCCCCATCGGGCGCAACTCGGGCGGCCATACGCATGAGCGTGGTGGAACGCCGGTGCTCACCGAAAGTGTTACGGCGGTTACTCACCCGGCTGGCGCAGCGACGGGGTACGACCGGCACGAAACGGTTCGGTCCGTGAACAAAATCAACATGAGCCGCTGCGCGTGGTACGTTCACAGTAACGACGGCGGAGGTGGCGATGCCGGAGGACTCGCTGGTCAGCGCGGCCGAGGTGGCCCGCCTGGCGGATGTCGGCCGCGCAGCGGTGAGCAACTGGCGTCGCCGGTACCCGGATTTCCCGCAGCCGGTGGACAGCAGCGAACCGAACCCGCGTTTCCGCCTCTCGGAAGTCGAGGAGTGGCTGCGCGAGCACGGCAGGTTGCGCCCGCTCACGCGGGCGGAGACGGTGTGGCGCGCCCTGGAGGCTGGGCGCGGCGAGGTGGAGCTGGTCGACGAGCTTGCCCGGGCGCTCACCTACCTGCGGGATCCCGCGGCGGCTGGCTCGCTGCGCACGCAGCTCCGCACTGCGCTGGACGAGGTGCCCGCCGGGAAGCGCGAGGACCTGGCCGAGGAGCTGTTCGAGCAGCATGTCGAACGGTCCCGAGGGGAGCTCACCACCGCCGGCGAGCTGGCCAGTCTGATGGTGCAGCTGGCCGGGCAGGCGCGCTCGGTGTTCGACCCGGCCTGTGGGGCCGGCACGATCCTGCGCGAGGCCGCCGCGCAGGGAGCAAGCGAATTGGCGGGCCAGGAGGTCGCCCGGGAACTGGCCACGCTCGCCAGTGCCAGGGTCGCGGCGAAGGCTCAGCCCGGTGCACGGATCCGCATCGAGGTCGCGGACTCGCTGCGCGCCGACGCCTTCGGTGAGTTCCAGGCGGACGCGGTGCTGTGCGATCCGCCGTTCGGCTACCGCGACTGGGGATACGAGGAGCTCGGGATGGATCCCCGGTGGGGCTACGGGTTCCCGGTCAAAAGCGAGCCCGAGCTGGCCTGGCTGCAGCACTGCCTGGCACACACCGTCCCTGGGGGCACCGTGGTGATGCTTGCCCCGGCGAGTGTGGCCTCCCGCCGATCGGGCAAGGTCATCCGCCAGGCGCTGGTGCGGCGTGGTGTCGTTCGGGCGGTGATCGCGCTGCCCGCCGGTTCGCTGCCACACACCGGCATCCCGGTGCACCTGTGGGTGCTCCGGGCACCTGACGGCGAGGCGGGCGATCCTGTACTGCTGATCGATGCCGGTGACGAGAAGCCCGCTCGGCGGGGCATGGTCAACTGGCCAGCCATTCACGAGGCGGTGCTGCAGCCCTGGCACTCGTTCGCCGACACCGGGACAGTGCATGAGATCCCCGGCGTGCAGGCCACTGTGGATCCGATCGAGCTGCTCGACGAGGATGTGGATCTCACCCCGGCGCGGCACATACCGGCACCGGCCACCACAGTGAACGCTGATGACTTGGAACGTCAGCGGAACCAGCTCGTCACCGAGCTGGAACGGCTGGCCGGTGCGCTGCCGGGCGCGCGCAGCAGCGGCGCCGCCTGGACCCGACCGGCAACCACGATCGGCGAGCTGGTGCGCGCCGGGGCGCTGCTGTACCGGCAGCAGACCGCCCGGCTGGAGACCACCGACGACCCGGATGCCTCAGGCAGGCGGGTGCTCACTGGTCGGAATGTCGCCGGTGGCACCGGGCCGACGATGCGGCTGGCCGGAGAATCCACCGACCTGATCGAGCTGCGGCCCGGTGATGTGGTGGTACCGGCGCTGGTCGCAGGCGACGGTCGGCCAGTCGCCGAGGTGATCACCGAGAGCGGCCTGCTGCTTGGGCCGAACCTGCAACTGCTGCGGGTCGACCCGGAGCGGCTGGACGCGGAATTCCTGGCGGGGCAGCTGCGCTCCAGCAGGGCTGCGCGGGTGGGCAGCGTGACCGCCTCCGGCGTGCACCGGCTGGACGCGCGACGTGTCGAGATACCGGTAGTCGGGCTGGCCGAGCAGCGAGTGCTGGGTGAGCGTTTCCGGCAGCTACGCGAGTTCGAGCACGCCCTGCGGCGGCTCGCGGACACGGGAACGGAGCTGGTCAGGCACTACGCGGATGGTTTGGCGGAAGGGAGTCTGGCTCCCGGGGACTGACCGCCCTCCCACGGCCGTGGCTGGCGTCGCGTGAGCGTGAGCCACGCAGCCCGCGCATGTCCTGCCAGGAGTCGTTGGCGCTGTCGAGGTAGTCGCGGAGCCGCTTCAGCGCGCGGTGCTGCGCCACCCGAACCGCTCCCGGCGTGCTCGACACCGCCTGCGCGGTCTCCTCGACCGACAGGCCCACCACGATCCGCAGCGACAGGATCTCGTGTTGTTGCGGGGTCAGCACCGCCAGCAGCTGGGCGATCTCCACGCTGGTCTCGGCGGTGAGTACCGCGCTGTCCGGGCCGCTGTCGGTGCTCGGCGTGTCGGGGAACTCGGCAACCAGCCGGTCACGGTCGGCGGCGCGCTTGCGGTAGAAGTCGGCGACCTTCCGCGACGCGATCCCGTAGGCGAAGGCGAGGATGCTCGAACCGGACGCCTGGTATCGCGGCAGCGAATGCACCAGCCCGAGCAGTGCCTCCTGCGCGACGTCGTCCGCCGAGGCGTACGCACAGTGCGTCCGCCCGACGCGGGCGCGACAGTAGCGTACGACCTTCGGCTGGATGCGGGCCAGCAGATCGTTGATGGCCTGCGGATGACCGCCTGCGGCATCGGCGGCGAGACCTGCCAGCACATCGGTACCGTCCGCCTGCTCGGGCTTGCCTCCGAGCGCGAATGGCTGCACTCCTGCGACGGCGCTGTCGGACATGGGCAGAGACCTTTCGGTACAGGCATGACCGCGCGGTCCATACTCGTGGGTAGCGTGTTCCGTCGTGGAACTCGGCGGAATCCTCCACATTAGGTAGCTGCCAGAATGGTGAAAAATCGCCGAAACCGGATCGTTGCCGGCGAAGCTCACAGCTAGCCGTTCGGACTAGTGACAACACCCCGAGGCACACCCACAGTAGAGCCCCGCCGGCTACGGCTCCTGGCGCGGAGGGGCGCGTGAACGCCGTCGGAAGAGGCGGCTCGGGCTCTTCGGGGTCGACGGCGGGGTCGATGTTGTACTCGCTCATGTGCTTCTCCCGGTGTCGCGGGTTAGTCGGGCGCGGCCAGCGGTGGGTTACCGGCACCGGATGCGCGGGCGATCTCGGCACGCAGCCGGTTCAGCGCCCGGTGTTGGGCGATGCGTACCGCGCTCGGTGAGGTCGACAGCGCCCGCGCGGTCTCCGCGGCGGACAGGCCGACGGCCACGCGGAGGACGAGGATCTCGCGCTGGTAGTCGGTCAGCGTGCGCAGCAGCCTCCCCACCTCTTCGCGCAGCTCGGCACGCACAGCCTGGTGCTCCGGGCCGGTGTCCGGGGTGTGGGCGCTCTCGGGCAGTTCGGCGACGGGCTGGGTCGGGTTCGAGGCGTGCCTGCGGTGGAAGTCGGCGACCTTGTTCGCGGCGATGCCGTAGGCAAAGGCGAGGAAGTTCGCGCCGCTCGCGCGGTACCTCGGCAGGGAGCTGAGCACCCCGAGTAGCGCCTCCTGGGCGACGTCGTCGGCGGACGCATCACGGCCGTGTGCCGCGCCGATCCGTGCTCGGCAGTAGCGCACGATCTTCGGCTCCACACGCGCGAGCAGCTCGGCCGTGGCACCTGAATCACCGCCCGCGGCCGCCGCGGCGAGTGCGCCCAGCGTGTCGGGCGACTCACGGTCCGGCGCGGGCTCGGTCATGGCGGTGGCCTTTCGGCGGGGCGCGTGGCGTGTGCGGAGGGCTGTCGCGGCGCTCATCGCGGGGCTGCCGGGTACCAGCTGGTGACCACGGACACCAGGTGTTGCAGGTTCTGGGTACGCATCACCGGGGCCGAAGCCTCGGGTTCGAAGTTCCGGCTGGCTTCGGTGCGGCGCCAGATCCCGTCGTCGGCCACCGGTGTGGTCATGTGGGGGTCGAGCGTGGCGAAGAAGGACGCGATGTCGTCGTCGGCGATGTCCTTGGCGTTCAGCTCGTGGTACGTGCCGGCGAGTACGCGCAACATCCCGACCGAGGCCAGCAGTGAGCGGCCACGCAGCTCGTCCGGTCGGAGTGTACCGTCGGCAATGGCGGCCAGGTCGGTGAACGCCGTGCTGATGCAGTCCAGGAAGTTGTGCACCGACTCCACCACGGCCTCGTCGGACAGCGTGGCCTCGCGCTTCTTGCTGATGCGCCCGCTGACCCCCACCGCCACGGCTCGGGTGAGGTCGGCGACGTGCTTGGCGCCGATGAAGTTGGTGTTGTTGCGCGTCATGCGGTCCTGCTCGAGGTCGACGTTGTTGTGCAACAGGGCGTGGTCGACGACCCGGTCGAGCGTGCGGTTCGCGATCTTCGAGCCGTCGAAGCGTGCGCGCAGCGCCGTGGAGATGCCCTTGGCGTTGTCGGCGACGTCGACGAACATCTGCCGGGCGGCCACCGGGTCGGGCTCGACGTAGATGTCGAGGCCGATGGCCTCCTGCTGGATCCGCTCCAGCGCCGCCTTCAGATCCTCGCGCTTCCCGGTGAGGGTGCGGATGCGGTTCTCCGCGCGGGCGCGGTCGAGCTCGCGGTCGAGCTTGTCGATCTCGTTGGTGAGCCGCTGTATCTCCGTGCGCACCCCGAGGATGCGGTGCTGGCCGTCGATCGTGGACAGCGCACCGACCGTGCCGGTCGACCACGGGATGTCCAGGTAGCCGACGGTGCCGTCGCTGCCGTCCACCGGGTGGAAGGTGCAGCTGCCGTTGTCGCGAGCCAGCAGGGTCGGCGCGACCCACGCCTCGTGCGCGGTGAGGTATTCGCCGAAGGACTTGGCGTGGCGGGCGTCGACCCGGCGGTTGTCCGGGTCGGTGTGGTCGGGGTCCGGCACGGGAAGGATCTTGTCCAGGTCGAGCAGCGGGACGCGGGTGCTGTACACGGTGCGGCCGCCCTGCACGCTGCGCACGGCAAGGTAGGTGTCGGCGCGGCGACCTGCGGTGATGCGCTCGACGTCGACGGTCAGGGACATGGGGACCTCCTGCGGGTGATGGCGACAAGCGCCGGTGGTCGTGAACTAGTGCTAGTTAAGCATGTACTGTGAACGTCGTCAACATATTATCCATGGGTCGACAAGTTCACGCGAACGAGACGCGAGTGTGTGAGCACGATTCGGTGCGATTCACCGTCCTGGCGGTTCAGGTTGGCCCTCCCAGGTCTCACGCGGGTGGCTCGCGTGCGACCTGGGAGGGCCGAGTGTCGCGGAAATCGAAGCCTGGCGATGGGTCCGCAAGGCCGGGGTGTCACGGGCGGACTTGCGGAGTCGGATCGCTGCGGCCCGGTAGCGTGCTTCGTAGACTTCGCCCCTGGACGTCGGTGGCTGGTGGGAGGTGTCGCAGCCAGCGTCACCGCGTGAGCTGGTAGGAGTGCAGCCGGTCGACCTCGACGAACCCGGCCTGATCGTACAGGCGGTTCGCGGCAGTGCGATCGCGATCGCCACCAGGCTCGTCATCATCAACGAACAACCAGGCGGCAGGGTAGTACACGGCGTGGGTTCGTGCGATGTACCGGAGTTGGCCCACCACAGTGCTTGCTGCCCCGGAGCTGGTGGACGAATCGGGTCAGCTGTGGGATAGCGGATTCTAGGAAAGTCGCCCGGCGGTTGCTGACGGCAGGTGTGCGCTGTTTCGCGTCGCGCGGCTTCCACGTAACAACCACCGGGCATAGCACCTCGGCGGCTGGCCTGTCGCTTGCCGCGCTGGACGTGCACTTCGGCTCGAAAGAAGAAGTCCTCTTCGAGATCTCCCAGTATGTGCGGGACCGCCGCCATTCGGCGTGCGATATGGCCAGCACTCTCTGTGCGATAGTGCCAGTGTACGATGTGCGAAACTGCCAGTAACATGGAGAGGTAATGTGAGTACGCAGAGCTACTATACGCGGTTGGTAGATCCGTACCTCGCCGAGATTCGCCGCACGTTCCCAGCGGTGTTGCTCACCGGAGCCCGGGCGACGGGCAAGACGACGACGGCTCGTCAGCACGTCGAGACGGTAATTAGGCTCGATCGGTACGAGGAAGCGGGAGCCTTTCAGGCCGCACCGGATCGGGCCCTCGCCACCATGCGCGGCAGCGTCCTGCTGGACGAATGGCAGGAGGTTCCTGAGGTATTGGGCGCAGTCAAGAGGGCCGTCGATGAGGGCGCGGAGCCTGGCCGGTTCCTGCTCGCTGGCAGCGTGAGAGCGCCCATGAAGACAACCATGTGGCCGGGCACCGGTCGGCTCATTCAAGTGTCCATGTATCCCATGACCACCGCTGAGCTGAAGCCGGACGGTGTGGGTACCGCAGGCAAGGTGCTCGATCTGCTCAGCACAGGGCGAGCGGGGGAGCTGTTGCCGCCTGCCGACCCACCTGATCTGGTCGGCTATCTGGAACTGGCAGTTGCAGGCGGATACCCGGAAGTCGTCCGCGCGCCGGGTCGTGCGCGTACGTTATGGCTGACGAGCTACCTCGAACAGGTCTTCACCCGTGACACGGCGGCGCTCGGTGAGCACCCCGACTCCGGGCGGTTGCGCCGTTTCGTCGAGGTCTTGGCGGCGAACACGGCCGGATTGATAGCTGACACCGATCTGGCTCGGTTAGCTGGCCTGAATGTCAAGACGGTCAAGCACTATCAGCACCTGCTCGTTGAGCTGGGGTTGCTCGACTCAGTGCCAGCCTGGTTCGCGAATCGCAATACACGATTCGCGAAAGGGCACAAGTATTACTTCATTGATCCCGGTCTCGCTGCCGCACTGATCGGCGTCGACGTGGTCGCGCTTCTCAGGGACACGGACATGATGGGACGCATGCTGGACACTTTCGTCGCGGCCCAGATCCGGCCGCTGCTCGAGTTGCGTGAGGACGGAGCTCGCCTTCATCACCTCCGCATGCGGGACGGGCGTCATGAAGTTGACCAGATCGTTGAGTTTCGCAATGGGCGGCTCCTTGCCATCGAGGTCAAGGCATCGGCGGGGCCGTCAACGACCGATGCGCGCCATTTGGCCTGGATGCGCGACCAGTTCGGTGAGCACTTCGTTGGCGGAATCGTGTTCCATACCGGTAAGTGGGTCTATCCGCTAGGCGAGCGGATCACAGCGGTACCCATCGCCGCCCTGTGGGATCAGCGGTGGGATGGATGATCCCATCGCGAGTGGACTGCGTTCCTGTCCGCGAGGGGTGACGAACAACCGTACCGCGTCGACGGATGGGTGGCGGCACAGCCGGGTACGCTGACGCAGTTGACTGGGGCGGCGACCACACGCAAGCTGTCGTGTAGGGCGACCGTACTTTTCCGCCGTAGCTCGGCGACAACGGTCTGTGTCGTCACGTTGGACCACGGCACTTCGCCAGGTCCCTGCGCGAGCTCACCGAGGACATCGAGGCGATCGGCGAGTATCGCGTGCCACAACGGCGATGTGTCCCAGACCAGCGTTGTCATGGGGCTGCGTCCAGCGACTCTCGTAGGTCGTCAGCAGCAGCTCGCCGGTGGCTTCGGTGACGACCTGGGTGAGCGCGTGAGCCGCGGCCTGCGCTGGGCAGTCGAGGTCGCCGAAGATTTCCGCCGACTCCGCACCGCCCTTACCCGCAATCTGCGCCCCGCCCTTTACCTTCGCAGAGATTCCACTAGTTCGCCGCGATTCACTCGCCACTCTGGACAGGCCTTACCAACGCCGCGAACGGTTGGAGAACGTCGGTGACGAACCGTTCGAACTGGGAGAGCGCTTCCTGCGCGGTAATCCGGGGATAGTGCGGGGCCAGCTCACGACCGGCCAGTTCCTGCAGCGTCACATGTATCCGGTCCGCGTCGTGGTCATTGCCCTGCGCGCGTAGCCGCTTGATGTCCAGCTCCGCGGCACCGTCGGCGGGGTAGACCAGCACTACCGGGACATTGTCGGCTCGCAGGATCTTGCGCGCGGCGCCCGTGGTGGTGTCGCGATATCCCTGCTGTTGCGCCCAGTCGAGGATGCGTTGATCAAGCTCGCGAACCGCGCCAGGGGACTCCGCGAGCAACTCGGTGAAGGGCTTGCGCGGGTGCTGGCCCTTCGCCTGCTGAGCAGTCGCTGTCATGCCTACGACCTGGGGAACGAGGGCGCGATGCCCGTGCCCCTCGTACTGCCGGATCTCGATGCCGACGACCTCTGCCAGGGACAACTGCTCATTCAGGAACTCGATCACGGTGCGCAGTTCCTGCGGGAGCTGATCAGCGACGAACACCATCCGCACCCACCCGGAGCGCAGGTTGCTGGCCACACGCTCCCAGTATTCGTCGGCCGCATCATCCACGCCAGTCAGCCCGTCGACGGCGTGATCTGCCTCGGCCGCGGAACCAAGACGCTTGGCCAGGCGCATGCGTAGCTCCTCGGCAGGCCAGTAGCGCAGGCCGTTGGCCGCGTAGTCGAGCATCTGGCCGACAACCTCCCGCCTGATGCGCGTATCCGTGGACCGCTTCACCTCGACGAATGTGGGGATCGCGTCTTGATCCAGGAACAGGTGGTCGATTGCCCAATGCGCGCCGCCGCCCTCGACCGCGGGCACGCCGGCCTCACGGGTGACCAGGAGCCACCGCCTGGGATCGGCGGGGTTGATTCTAGCGCCGGCCAGCAGGTCGGGACACCGGGCGAGTAGGTCCTGCAGTGCGTCTTCGTCCGGGTACGGCTGTGCGGACAGGGGCACGAGGCGATCGTTCTCGATGAGGAAGATGTCGTCGGCGGACACGGTGCACGACCTCCTAGCCTCGGGTCGTTGTCCTGGGAGTAGCAACGGTAGCGCCGCCGGCTACTGGAACGCATTGCTTGGGCTCACCCGGAGATTGACCCTGTTCGTCGCTCCTGCCGAGGGGATCACCGTCAGCTCACCCGGCTGTCCCGGGGCGGTCCGACAGCAGGTCCCGGATCTGCGCGACGACCGGGTGGGACTCGCCCCGGTCAGCGACGAGCTCGTCGAGCAGCCCTTGGAGCGTGGCCCGCCCGGCTTCGGTATGCCCGGCCGCGAGCTGCAGGGTGCCGATCTGCTTGCGCACGTCCACGGTGCGGGAGCTGCGAGCGCCGAAGATGCGCTGCTGATCCTCCAGCACGTGGTGCAGCACATCGAGCGCGAGTTCGAACTCGCCGAGCTTGGCGTGGCATTCCGCGTAGCGACGGCGGCACTCGAACACCAGGACGGAGTCGGCGCCGTAGCGCTGGGCGACCGGGTCGACGAGGTCGCGGTACATCGGTGCCGCAGACCGGTAGTCCCCGCCGTCGAAGAGGATGTTCGCCCACTCCAACCTCGCGTTGATCAGGTCCTCGTCGTGGGGGTCGATGACGCCGCTCGCGGCTTCCACCATGCCAGCCAGTACTTCGGCGGCCTGCGAGAAGCGCGCCTTGTGTGCCAGCCCGTTCGCTTCACTGCGTGCCTGCACCAGGTCCGCCTGTGACACCGCCCGTGTCGCGTGATTCGCCGCTCGTGTGGCGTCGGGCTGGGCGGGTTCGGGCGTGGCGGAGCGCTCTTGTGACTGGGCCCCGGGTGCTGACGTGAAGGCGCGGCTGAGCACCGTGGCGTACATGCGGACCGGGTCGGGCACCACCGGCGGCTGGGGTGCTCCGGGTAGCGGGTCCAGATCGCGCACGAACGGCAGCAGCCGATCGTAGACTTCCTGGGCGGTGGCGGGCCGGTCCGCTTGATTCTTGCGCAACATGTCGGCAAGCAGCGCGTCCAGCTCCGGCGGCACGGTTCCCCGCACGGACCTCACCGACCGGGGCTCGGCGTCGGCCTGTTGGCTCATCACCGAGTACGACGTCGTGCCCGTGAAGAGCTTCTCGCCGGTGAGCATGTGGAACAGCGTGCAGCCCAGCGCGTACAGGTCGGATTGGGGAGCGCTGACCGCCGCGCGCACCTGCTCGGGCGCCATGTATTCGGGCGTGCCGATGTTCTGGCCGCTGCGGGTGATCGCCGACATGTCGGCGATGTCCAGCGCGACGGCCAGCCCGAAGTCGAGAACCTTGACGGTGCCGTCCGGTTCCACCATGAGGTTGCTGGGTTTGATGTCCCGATGCAACAGCGACTTCTCGTGCGCAACCGACAGCACCGAGCAGGTTTGGGCGGCGATCGCGGCGGCCCATCCGATGGGCAGCTGCCCGTGCTGGTCGATGAGGTCGCCGACAGTGAGACCGTGCACGAGCTGCATCACCAGGTACGGCTGATCACCTTCAGCGCCCACGTCGAAGATCGACGGCACACCGGGGTGCTGCAGGCGCGCGGTGATCCGGGATTCTCGCTCGAAGCGCTTGAGCATGTCCTGGCTGTCTGCACCAGGGGGGACGCGGACGAACTTGACGGCGATTTCGCGGTCGAGCCGGATGTCCCGGCCTCGCCATACCTCGCCCATCCCGCCCCGGGCGATGGGGCTGGGGTGGAGCTCGTAGCGCCCGTTGATCACTCTGCGCTCGGCCACACAACCTCCCGCTCGCGCTGCCCGTCGATGTGCCCGGACCCGGGTCGAGCCTATCCCGTGGGCGGTGCGGTGGCGTCCCGCGAATCACTCCCCTCCGCCTGCGCCGGAACCCACCACCGCGCGTAGTCGTCCAGCACCTCCGCCAGCGGGTGCAGCGTGTGCCGCTCCAGCTGGTCGCGAAGGTAGCTAGCGTCGCGCTCGGTCACCGCCACCAATGGCTTGCGCAGCCGAATGCTCCAGCTGTCCTCCATCCCGGTGAAACTGGCGAGCTCACCGACCAGCGGCCCCAGCTCCACCCCCTCGGGCCACGTGGTGGCGGTGGCGAACTCCACGTCACAGCCCACGGTGAAGCGTTTGCCGCCGAACTCGACCGGTTCGTCCAGCTCCGCCACCGCCGAGCGGGCGGTACCAGCCGCGATAATCCGGCCCCGGTCCCGCGTGGGGTTCTTGAAGCAGCCCCGCGTGGTGTAGAGGAAAAGCGTGTCGCCCGGCGTGAGCGCACGCACCTCGGCGCGCCGCATGTCAGGGAACGCCATGCGCTGCTCGGTCAGCACCCAGCCGAGGGCTTCCCGGTCACCGATAACAAGCAGGTAGTGCGCCACGACCCCACCCTACGACGGCACGGTCGCTGTGCGCGGTAGTCGGATCACGATTCGGGCATGGCCCTCGATAGGGGACTGGCATGGTTACTAGGCTCGCGCGAGTGCAAGGGGAGAAGTCGGAACCGGATTACGCGCCGGGCGCGCAGATCGTCGTGCGGGACGAGGACTGGCTGGTCCGGACTTCCCGCCGCACCCGGCGGGGCAGCTACCGTATCGAGGCGACCGGGGTGTCCGAGCTGGTGCGGGACCAGGACGCGGTGTTCTACACCGACCTGGACGACGTGACGGTGCTCGATCCCCGCGAGACGCGTCTGGTGGCCGACGACAGCTCGGGATTCCGCCGCTCGCGGCTGTGGCTGGAGTCGCTGCTGCGGCAAAGCTCCACCCCGATCACCAACACCGAGATCGTCTCGGGCCATCGCGGGCTGGCCGACCGGATGGACTACCAGCTGCGTCCGGCGCATCAGGCGTTGGCGAACCTGCGGCCGCGTATCCTCATCGGTGACGCGGTCGGCCTGGGCAAGACCCTGGAGATCGGCATCACGCTGACCGAGCTGATCGAACGGGGGCGCGGCGAGCGGATCCTGGTGGTCACCCCGCGTGCGGTGCTGGAGCAGTTCCAGCACGAGATGTGGACCCGCTACGCCATCCCGCTGGTGCGGCTGGACTCGGACGGTATCCAGCGGATCCGCCAGACCCTGCCCGCTACCCGCAACCCGTTCAGCTACTACCGGCGGGCGATCGTCTCGATCGACACGCTGAAGAACCCGGCCCGCTACCGCCACCACCTGGGCAATCACGACTGGGACGTGGTGGTCATCGACGAGTGCCACAACCTCATCAACCGCGGCACCCAGAACTTCGAGCTGGCCAAGCTGCTGGCGCGGCAGACGGAAGCCCTGATCCTGGCCAGCGCCACGCCGCACAACGGTAAACCGGAGTCGTTCGCCAACCTGGTGGAGCTGCTCGACCCCACCGCGATCGCGGACCGCTCGAACTACAGCGCCGATGACATCGAGCACCTGTACGTGCGCAGGCACCGCAACTCCCCGGACGTCACGCTCGAGGTCGGCCAGCACTGGGCGGCGCGTGAGGATCCCCGCGTCGTCTCGGTCACCGCCACCGCCGAGGAGCAGGCGGTGCTGGACGAGCTGCGGGATGTGTGGCTGCGCCCCGCAGGCCAGCCACCGGTGACCGGCAAGGGCCGGTCGCTGTTCCCGTGGACGCTGTTCAAGGCGTTCCTGTCGTCGCCGGAAGCGCTGCGCAGCAGCATCAAACGCCGCCTCAACACCCTCGCCGACCGCTCCGACGCCGCCATCGAGGCCACGGCGTTGCAGCGGCTGGACGAGCTGGCCGCCGCGGCGCAGATGCGCGGGCCCGCGAAGCTGGAAGCGCTGGTGGGCTACCTCCGCGATGTCGGGCTCTCCGCCAGCAACGATGCTCGCGTGGTGGTGTTCTCCGAACGGATCGACACGCTGCACTGGCTGCGCGAGCAGCTGACGTCGCGGCTGAAGCTGCCGGACAAGGCGGTGGCCACGCTGCACGCCCAGTTGCCAGACGAGAAGGTGCAGGCGGTGCGCACCGACTTCGAGCTGGCCACCAGCCCGGTGCGGCTGCTGCTGGCCAGCGACATGGCGTCGGAGGGCATCAACCTGCACCGGCAGTGCCACCGGCTGGTGCACTACGACCTGCCGTGGAGCTTCATCCGGATCCAGCAGCGCAACGGCCGCATCGACCGGTACATGCAGCTGCGGAAACCGGAGATCACCGCCCTGGCGCTGACCTCGGACGGCGAGTCAGGCGAGTCCGCGATCAGCGACCTACGGGTGGTGACGAAGCTGCTGCAGAAGGAGCACGCCGCGAACCAGGCGCTGGGGGATGCGGGTGCGCTGCTGAACGTGCGGGACGAGCAGATCGAGGAGGACACCGTGATGTCCTACCTCCAGCAGGGCCGGGACCTGGACGAGGAGGTGCCCGACCCGGAGCCGGCGCAGCTCAACCCGTTCGCGGCGATGATGGCCACCGGCGGGCAGCACGAGCAGGAACCGCCGGTGCGCACTGAGAGCCCGCGCACGCTGTTCGATGACGACGACAACTTCCTCACCGAGGCGCTGGAGGAGATCGCCCCGGATTTCGGCACTCTCAACGTGCACCGGGAGCAGGAGACAGGTCTGCTGGCGTTCGACACCCCGGAGGACCTGGCGGCACGGCTGGCGGACCTGCCGGGTGACTACCTCGCCGAGCGCGGGGTGACCGACCGGATCCGGCTGTCCTCGCAGTACCGGTACGCGAAGACACGGCTGGACAAGGCCCGCGCCGAGGAGGACATGACGTGGCCGGATGTCAGCTATCTGGCCCCGATCCATCCGGTGTTGCAGTGGGCGACCAGCCGGGCGCTGGCGCGGTTCGACCGCAACCAGGCGCCGCTGATGGCCGCTGCGGTGGACGAGCCGGTGTTCCTGACGCAGGCGAGCTGGTCGAACGAGCTGGGCCAGGCGGTGCTCACCCGCTGGGGCGCGATCACCGGCCTGCCCCGGAATCCGCAGGTGGGGGAGCTACGCGAGGCGGTTGAGCAGGCCGGGCTGAAGGAGCGGGCACGCAACCCCGGAGGCGTGCAGAGCTGGGCTGAAAAGCTGCAACCCCTGGTGCCGCAGGCGGTAGAGGTCGCCACGGAGGATCTGCGCGGCAGGCGCGAGGAGATGGAAGGCGCGCTGCTGGAACGGCTGGAGCAGCACCGCACGCGGGTGCAGCGCTGGGAGCAGCTCGCGCTGTCGCTCGTGGACAGTGAGGGCCGGTCTGGAAGCCGGTCCCACAAGCGCAAGGACGCCGTGCACCGGACGCGTGACGATGCCGACTCGCGCATCGATTCGCTGGCCGCGTCGGGCGAGCCGTTCGTCCGGGTGGTCGGCGTGATCGTCCCAGCAGGCTAGGCATCCCCGGCGCACGACCGGCGCACCGGAACAGCAGAGGGCGAGCAGAGGAAACGACATGTACGACTCGATCCGCAACGTCGGCGACTTCCTGTCCCCGCACTGGCTGTCCGAGGCGTTCCCCGGCAAGCTCAAGGAGCTCAACCGCGAGTGGCGGGAGCGCACCGAGCACGGCAAGCCCAGCCCGCTGCGGGAGTTGTCCAGCCTCAGCGGCCCGTTCCTCACCAGCTACGCCAACCTGCCACGCGACACCGACGACGGCTACGCCGTGGCCCTCACCGAGTTGCACGGGCAGGTGCTGGCCGCGCTCGGTCTCGATGCCACGCCGACCGAGCTGGACACCGAGCAGTCCGAGACCCCGATCACGGTGCCGCTGCTGGCCCGCTGCCAGTCCCCGGCCGGTGAGGCGCTGCACGTGCTACAGGCCCATCCGGTCGGCAACGTCGACGCGCTGTTCGGGGAGGAGGGGCAGCTCGTCGAGCCCCTGCGGATCCAGACCGGGGCGGAGAAGGTCGAGGAGCTGGCGGCGGTGCCGAAGGCGGTGCAGCAGCTGTTCCTCACCGGCCACGCGCCACGCTTCGTGCTGGTGCTGGCCGGTGGCTGGATGCTGCTGTCCGATGTGGAGCGCTGGGCCGAGGGCCGCTACCTCGCGTTCGACATCCACACCGCGCTGTCCCGCAAGGACGACAAGGTCACCGGCGAGCTCGCCTGGCTCGCCGGGCTGGCCTCGGCGGATGTGCTGCTGCCGTCCGAGGAGGGCTCGGCCAGGCTCGACCAGTTCAGCGAGGACTCCGTCAAGCACGCCGTCGGGGTCAGCGAGGACCTGCGCGAGGGCCTGCGGGTGTCGGTGGAGCTGATCGCGGGCGAGGTGATCGCCAAGCGCCGCGAGCGGGGCGAACCGGTGGAGGGCATCCCGGAGCTGCCGCGCGAGCTCACCACCCAGTCGCTGCGGTTCCTGTACCGGATCCTGTTCCTGCTGTATGCGGAGGCTCGGCCGGAACTGCGGATCCTGCCGGTCGGCGACCATGACTACGACGCCGGTTACGGCCTGGACCGGCTGCGGGAGATGATCCAGGTGCCGTTGACCGGCCGCTCCCGCGACGGCCATCACCTGCACGACTCGCTGCGGCTGCTGTTCCGCCTGGTCAACTCCGGCCACGGCTACGACAACCCGGACGGCGACAGCCTGGTGTTCGAGCCGCTGCGGGCGGACCTGTTCGACCAGCGGCACGCCTACCACATCGACAACGTCAACCTGAGCAACGCGACCTTGCAGCGGGTGCTGGCGCTGCTCCTGCTGTCCAAGCGGTCGAAGAGCAAGGGCGCCCGCCGCGGCTACGTGTCCTACGCACAGCTCGGCATCAACCAGCTCGGCGCGGTGTATGAGGGGCTGATGGCCTACAGCGGGTTCATCGCTGAGCAGGAGCTCGTGGAGCTGGCCAAGGACGGCGATCCGGGCAAGGGAACCTGGCTGGTGCCACGCGAGAACCTCGCCCAGTACGACGAGAAGCACATCGTCTACCGCGAGGACCCCATCACCGAAGACAAGAACTTCGTGGTGCACAAGCCGGGCACCTTCGTCTACCGGCTTTCCGGGCGGGACCGTCAGCGCAGCGCCTCCTACTACACACCGGAGGTGCTGACCCAGTGCGTGGTGCGGCACTCGCTGGCCGAACTGATCACTGAGGACACCAGCGCGCAGGACATCCTCGATTACCGTGTCTGCGAACCCGCGATGGGCAGCGGGGCGTTCCTCAACGAGGCCATCAACCAGCTCGCCGCCGAGTACCTGAAACGGCGGCAGCACGAGCTGGGCGAGACGATCGACCCGGAGCGCTACCGCGAGGAGCTGCAGAAGGTGAAGGCCTACCTGGCGCTGCACCGCTGCTACGGCGTCGACCTCAACGACACCGCCCGCGAGCTCGCCGAGGTGTCGCTGTGGCTGAACGTGATGCACCCCGGCCTGAAGGCCCCGTGGTTCGGCCTGCACCTGGGGCGTGGCAACTCGCTGATCGGGGCGCGCCGGGCCACCTACGACCTCACCGCGCTGGCCAAGGCGAAAAAGCACTGGAAGGACACCCCACCCACGGACCGGCCGCTGGCCGAAGGCGCGATCGGCGACGGGGAGATCCACCACTTCCTGCTGCCCGCCGACGGGTGGGGCGCGGTCGGCGACGCGAAGATCGCCAAGGAACGCGTGCCCGAGCACGCCAAGGCGATCAAGGACTGGGCGAAGGACATCACCCGCAAGCCGGGCAAGGAGCAGACCGCGCGGCTGCGGGGCCTGGCGCGGCGGGTCGAGCGGCTGTGGGAGCTGACGCTGCGCCGCCTGGAGATCAGCGAACGCGAGGTCGCCCGGCACATCGACGTGTGGGGCGCGGACATCGGCCCGGAGAGCACAGCGGTCAGCCGGGACGAGGTGGAGGACAAGCTCACCGACCCGGAAGGACCGTACCAGCGGCTGCGGCTGGCGATGGACGCCTGGTGCGCGCTGTTCTTCTGGCCACTCACCACGGACGTCGCGCCACCGAACCTCGACCAGTGGATCGCCGCGCTGGAGGGCCTGCTCGGGGTGAACGGGAAAGCCACCGCGGTGAACCAGCTCGATCTCACCGAGAGCGTCGACGGCTTCCACGAGCTCGCCGACCTGGACGAGCTGGAGAAGACCTACTACGGCATGCGCGACGTCGCGGTGCTGTACCTGGAGCACCCGTGGCTCGGGGTGGTCCGCGAGATCGCCAAGCAGGAAGGCTTCTTCCACTGGGAACTCGACTTCGCCCAGGTGTTCCACCGGGGTGGGTTCGACCTGCAGCTCGGGAACCCACCGTGGGTGCGGCCTACGTGGAAGGACGACGAAGCCCTCGCCGAGTTCGATCCGTTCTTCGTGCTACAGGACAAGATCCCGGACACCACGTTCCGCAAGCGGCGCGCCGAGTTGCTCGCGGACCACGCCGTCGAGCAGCAGTACCTGGGCGAGCTCGGTTCGTGGGCAGGGCTCAACGAGCACCTCGGTTCGCCGGTGGAACACCCCGTGCTGCGTGGTGTGCAGACCAACCTGTACACGAGCTTCATGGAACGGACCTGGCGGTCCATGGGCGAGCGCGGCATCGTTGGGCTGCTGCATCCGGAGAGCCATTTCACCGACCCGAAGGCGGGCACCCTGCGCGCGGCCACATATCCGCGCCTGCGGCGCCACTGGCAGTTCGTTAACGAAGCCATGCTTTTCGCCGACATTGGACATCCGGTCATATACGGAATTCACATTTACGGCTCACCCCGCGAGACCGAGTTCATCCAAGTCGCCAACCTGCTCGTTCCGGACACCCTGGAGGGCTCGCTCAGCCACGATGGCACCGGCGAAGTCCCCGGCATCCAGTACCCGGCAGGCGGCTGGGACTTGCGTCCGCACGCCTCCCGCGTCGTCGAGATCACCGAGCGGGAGCTGGCGCAGTGGGCGGATCTGTTCGACGAACCGGGGACCGCACCGGCCCGGGCGCGCCTGCTGCGCCCGCTCACCCGCGAACATCTCGACTCCCTCGCCGTGCTGTCGAGCCAGGGAACGCGGATGGCCAGCGTCGACTACCAGTGGACGAGCGGCTGGCACGAGAAGGGAGCCAAGGAAGACGGCTACATCGAGTGGCGCACCGAGTACCCGCCACGCTGGGACGAGGTGATCCTGCAAGGCCCGCACTTCTCCGTCGCGACGCCGTTCGCAAAGGAACCGAACGAGCACTGCAAGAGTAAAGGCGACTACTCCGACTGGGACCTGGAAGAACTTCCGGAGCAGGTGATCCCGCGCACCAACTACCAGCGCGCCACCGACCGCGACCGCTACGATGCAGGCCTCGATGTCTGGAATACGATTCCTTATACGAAGTACTATCGTGCCGCTTGGCGGAAGATGGTTCAGGAAGGTCATGAGAGGACGTTTCGCTGCGCAGTCCTGCCCCCGGGGCCCGCGCACACAGGTAGTGTGCACACCCTAGCGTGTAGCTCGAATCGGTTAACAATTCTTGTCAGTGGACTATGGACATCGCTACCGGTCGATTATCTTGTGAAGCTGAGCGGTAAAGTTAATGTTTACGAGGAGCTCATAAGGAGACTCCCCGCCCCCATTGAGCACTCCGCCGCCCCATACCTGCTCCTGCGCACCCTCCGCCTGAACTGCCTGACGCGGGATTACGCCCCGTTGTGGGAGGAGCTGTACGCGCCACACTTCGCCGAGGATTCCTGGACGACGCCGTTCAGCGATTGGCCGCAGCTCGCTGTGTCCAAACCCGAGTGGCACTGGGAGACGCCGCTGCGTTCGGAGTTCGAGCGCCGGGCGGCACTGGTGGAGATCGACGCGCTGGCGGCGATCATGCTCGGCCTGTCCGCCGATCAGTTGTGTCTGATGTACCGGGGACAGTTCGCGGTGCTGCGCAAGTACGAGGAGAACATGTTCTTCGACAACCTCGGCCAGAAGATCGCCAAGGACCATCACGCGCACGGTGTGAAGCAGCGTAAGGACGACTTCAAGCTGCTGCAGGCGTACCGCAGCGAAGAGGACTGCGGCGACCTGCTCGACCGCTACGAGCCACCGATCACCCGGGTCAACCGCGAAGCCGAGATGCGCGCCGCCTACGACGACTTCTCCCGGCGGCTGGGTCTGTAGCCGCCACCGCCAGCCTGCCGAGCACCAGGCGCAGCAGGCACACCGACGGCGATGGGCACCTGGCCGGTGCGGGTGATCGACGCGCGCGCCCGTACCGGCCGGGAGGCACGACGCGTTGCCGCGATTGCTGCGGCACGAACGGTCGACTACCCTATGTGTTTGCGCTTGTCCACTGCCGCCGTCGATGACCTGGGGTGTTTCGGGTGGGGTCACGTTGGGATGGCGACGTGTTCGGGCCTGATGAGGGGGAGAGGTGCCTTCCGGAAGTGATCACCGGTGACATGTTCGCTGATGACGAGGAGGAGGACGCGTTTCCGCCGGTGGTGTATACCCCCACCGCGACGGTGTGGGATGGCGGGGAGGAACCCCCTGCGCTGGTGTTGCGTCAGATGGATGACGGCGAGGTCGCGATGCTGGTGTATACCTCACTGGAAGCTCTGGCAGCGGGCTGTGGCCAGGGGCAGCCGTATGTGAGTATCCGTTCGGAGGGCTTGCCGGAGTTTCAGTACTGGCTCGGCCTCGACCGGCTGATCTGGGATGCGGTGCTGGCGCCGGAGCTGCGGCAGCACGGGGACTGGGACACTACCGTCCAGGGAGGTACCGATGAGCGGTGACGGGTTCGATGTCCGGGCGGCGACGCTGGAGCAGGTGTCCGGGCGGTTGGCGGGTGCAGCGCAGCGGCTGGATTCCGTGCCGACGGCGCCGGGGGATGTGCGGGCGGGTGAGATTACCGAGGCGGTGGCTGCGCTGATGGCGCATCTGTCCAGTGAAACGGAGCGGTTCATGGGTCAACTCGGTGGTGCTGGCGAGGCCGTGACCGCCTCGCGGGAGGTGTACCGCACCGCCGAGGACGAGATCGCCGACGCGCTCGGTGCGGGCGGCACCTGATCCAGCAGAGGGGGAGATGTGACGCTGAACATTCAAGTGCGAGCCGAGCCGGAGTCGATCCACGCGTTGGCCGACTGGCTCGACCAGATCGCCGGCACGGTTGACGATGCCGCCTGTGATGCCGGCCAGGCCCGTGATCAGTCGCAGGCCGGGTGGGACGGCGATGCCGGTGACGGTTTTCGCGCGGTAGCCGACCAGCTGCGGCGTGATGGTCAACAGCTGGCAGACGCCTACACAGCGGCCGCCCGCGCGCTGCGTGAACACGCCGAGACGATCGCCGCGGTGCGCAGGAATATGGCCGAGACCCGCGAGTGGGCGAGCGAGGAGGGGTTGACGTGTAGCGACACCGAGATCCACAACCCCGGTGCGCCTCCCCCGTTTCCTACGCCGTTGCACGAGGCCGACACGCCCAGCCAGGCGGCTGACAAGCGTGCCGCGTGGCAGCTCTACAGCGAATGGGTGCGGCGTGCCCAGGTTTATCACCAATGCGAACGACGCGTCGACGAGGACCGCGAGCTCGAAGAACAGGGCCACACGGGTGCGCTGGACAGTATCGAACACCTCATCAGCCAGCCCTACATCCAGGCAACGGACCTCATGACCGGACTGGCAGCCGGGTTCCTGTCCCGCCAGAACACCTGGCGAGCCAACGCGGCACACTTCCACGACATCGGCAACCGGGCCGCCCAAGCAGCGCAGGATGCCGGCCGTAGCGCCGCCACCCGAGCCAGCAACTCCCTGACGGCGATGATGGCCCGTGCCCGCGCTATCGCTGCGGAGACACGCGCCAACACCAGCTACATCGGCCGGTTCCTCGAACGCCTGCCCGGACGAATTCAGGACTTTATCCGCCTCAGCCTTGGCGATTTTATCCCGAAGAACGCTACGTACCTCCGGAACGCCATCCCGCTCGTACGAAACATTCCAGTAGTCGGATCCATGATCACAGGGTTCGGCGTTTATCGTGATATAGGATCGGGCACTCATCCGGTGCGATCTGTGACTGCTGGTGTCGGAGGGCTCGCAGCCGGTGGCGCTACGGTAGGATCGATCACCGGTCCCGGAGGTGCGCTTGCCGGTTTTCTCGTCGGTGCGGGCACATCGGCGGTAGTCAAGGATTTCGGGACCAACCCCCAACCCAAGTACGCAAATGTTGCCCCTACGGGCTTGGCTCCGGCGGTGGGTGCTGCCGAGATGGCGATGTACTACAGCGACCAACTCAAAGAAACCAGCGCGGGGCAATGGGTGACCGAGCAAGCGAACAATGCTAAGGAGTGGGCTTCAGATACCGCCTCAGATACCAAGGACTGGATCAGCGACCAGGCTTCCAACCTCAAGGACTCGGTGACCGGCGGTGAGGAGTCCACCGTCGCTCCCGCGCACGGCGACCTTCCAGGCGAGACCCCTGAGCCGCATCAACAGCGGCCAGAAGATAGAAACACGTTCTAGGTATGAGTGAGCCGCTCCAGTTACCCCCTATGCCGGACCGCGAGACAGGCGAGCCACGCCCACCACGGGCACCAGTTATTCGACCCGCTAAAAACTCTCGCCAGCGGTGGAGCAGGTTCCGTGTTCCGAAACCTCCGCCCGGTGAAGGTCCTCCCCTGGAATGGGACTACGGATCGCTCAAACGCCAAATCGAGGCGTTTTTTGTCACAATGGTCATTTTTATCGGGTTCTTCACAGTGTATGACCTGCTGGATAGCGACCGCGGTATGTTCGATTGGGCAACTGATCGAACCATGTGGATATTGTTCGTGGTATTCAGTTTCCTCTTTTCGTTCGGGGTCTACATCGGTACCGTCGCCGCCGGTGCGGATTGGCTCATGCAACGCAAGCATTTCATCAAAACCTACGAACTGACATCGATCGAACTCGAACCCGCCATCAATAAGTACACGTTCGAATTGCAAGACAGGTATGGTAACGAAGTTTCTGTCTCGGAACTGGCATTGCTAGGGAACCGCAGGCTGTGGAATCTGGTTTACAACGGCATCCGGCACTCTGTGGTCAACGGCGCGTACATCGATTCGAGAGCCATCAGCAGGTTGCAGCTGCATCGGGAGGTCGCCATGCGCGATGCGAGACGTAGCCAGAGCCCCGAAGCTGAATAGCTTCGCGCCGTCGAGCACGAGCGGCCCGCGTGGAGCGACACCAGCCAAGACCCGGCCGGCGCGGCGGGGACGAGCGGAAGGACAGGGTCAGGCCGCGCCGGCCGGGAGTCACTACGTGGTGTCGGGATTCTCGACCGGCTGCTCCTCGTCGGCGTTGTCCGCGTTGTCCGCGTGGTCGGGGTCGTCGGCGCGGATGACGTACACGTCGTCGCCGTCGTCGACGATGATGCGGCCGTCGCCGCGGTACCACCGGCTCATGAGTTCCTCCTGTGTGGGGCTGAACGTGACGTCGGGTTCCGTAGAGGGAACGGACGTCACGTTCATTCCAACGCTCGTGTGTTGATATGTCGATTTATGGGGACCCGGCCGGTGCACGGTCGGGGGCGGTCTCGTGCACCGGCCGGGAGTCTCAGGGGTTGGTGTCAGCGAGCGGGTATCCGTAGGCGTCGGTGACGTAGATCGACCTATCCCGCAGGCGTTGCCGCTGCTGATCGCGGTGTTGTAACGCTTCGAGGTAGGTCGCGTGCTCGCTGAGGAGCACCGGCACGCACCCGCCGTCGCTGTGCTGGATGCGGTGTACCTGGTAGTTCATGGCGCGAGCTCCGTGTGCTGTGGGTAGGGCGATGGGGAGGGGCGTCGAGGGATGTGCGGTCGCCGGTGTTGCGGCGGTGGCGCGGCCATCACAACCCCCGGTCCAGGTAGGCACCGTCGTCGGTGATGACCATGCGTGGCCGGGGATCGTGCTGCCATTGCCTGCGCCGTAGCCGCGCGTCACGGACGACGTGGCCGAGCACGTAGCCGAGTAGTAGCAGGTAGGCCAGGGTCAGGAGACTGATCCAGAGCGTGAGCATGTGCTTATCGTCACACCCGTCGATTACGCTACGGAACGGATCGTGTACGCACCACGACTGCTGTGGAGCCTCCGGATGGCGCAGTCGTGTACGGAGTGCAAGAGGGGTGAAAACGTGGTGACTCTGTTTGGCAGCGAGCTGCGGCGCGCCCGTGAGGCTTTGGGCTGGTCCCGCGAGAAGTTCGCAGAAGAGGTCTGCTTCTCAATAAGCCTGGTCGAGAAGGTGGAGAGCGGCAGCAAGTTCCCCAGCGAGGCCTTCGCAGGCGAGGCGGACAAGGTGCTGCAGACCGACGGCTTTCTTTCGAGGATCCGGCTGCACACCTTGAAGCAGGATGTGGTGCCCGAGTGGTTCCGCGCCTGGCCGGATATCGAGGAGCAGGCCAGCCTGGTTCGTTTGTACGAACCGCTTGTTGTACCTGGCCCGATGCAAACGGAAGACTATGCCCGCACGTTGCTCGTCGATGATGATCAGGTCGCGGCGCGCCTGGCGCGAGCGAGCATTCTCGACCCCGGAACCCGGCCAGACGTCGTAGCCGTGCTCGACGAGGCCGTGCTGCACCGCCAGATCGGTAATCGTGAGATCATGCGCGAACAGCTGCAACGGCTGGCGGAAGCCCCAGTATCTGTGCAGGTTGTTCCCTCCGGTGCTGAGACCTACTACGGGGTGGACGGCAGCTTCTGTTTGGCGACGGTGGATGGCAAGGAGATCAGCTATGTCGAAACTCCTGCCAGAGGCTTCGTGCTGGATGATCCGGAAATCGGTACACGGCTCGTGAGACGATGGGACTACCTCAGAGGCGAGGCGCTGCCGCAACGGCAGTCCCGACAACTGATCGTGGAAGTGGCGGAGCAATGGAACACGTAAAGTGGCGGAAGCCGACACGCTCTGGTACGCACGGTAATTGCGTCGAACTCGCAGTGGAGCCCGGCCGCACTCGCATCAGGGACACCAAGGACCGCGAGGGCGGCGCCCTGGAGGTCCCGTTCGGCGCGTGGCGCGCGTTTGTGGCGAGCCTGCCCGAGCGGTAAACGCCCACTGATCATGCCTCCGGCCCAGGCGGGTCGGAGGCATGACTTATACGCGCCCCGCTGTGCTGGCGTGGGCTACGGGCGTTGGGCGTGCTCCGGGTGCGTGAAACCATCCCACGGGTGCGGGCGGCGCTTGTATCCTGTGGTGAGCGCATCTGGGCTGCTACGTACAGTGAGAGATACTGGAAGGGTCGAGCGATGTCTGGGGAAACCGGCTTCAGCGACCAGCCGATCGATGGATCGGGGGACGGCGCTGCCGCTGGAGCACTGGAAGGTATGGGCTCGGTGAGCCCTTTCGACACCAAGAGTGTCGACAGGTTCCACCACGGTGCGGAGACGTTCAAACAGCTCGCCACCGACGGCCAGTTCGCCGTCAACGAAGACGCCATGCAGGCCTACACCCGCGTCTGCGACAAGTACCTAGAGGGCTGGGAGCAGCTGCGGCCGATGGCTGCGGAACTTGGCTACCCGGCAAGGATGGGTTCGAGTGACTTCGCTCGACAGATTGCTGAGTACAATGCCAAGGTCGCTGTTGGTGATGAGCGATCCCTGATCCCGAATCTGGACTTGATGTACGAGGGCTTCAAGAAGATGAAGGAAGGACTCGAGATCGCGCGACGCAACTACGACGAGACCGAGACCGCTGCCTCGCAGGCGTTAAACGGCCTCGATGAGGGATGAGCACACCGTGAGGAGCGCGACGAAGGTTGTGTGCCTGGTCCCGACGGTTGTGTTGGCGCTGGCAAGCTGCGGGCAGGAGACCGGTACTGCCGAGCCAGATCCAGAACGCACTCCAGGGTTCGCCGACGGCGACGTGGGTGAGGACGGAGTGTTGACTCTGGATCCGTGCGAAACGCTGGATGCCGCACTGGAAGGCGAGGGTTTCGATCCCAGCGAACCACGCGATATTCGAGGTGACTACGCCTGTACTACAAGTAAGCCGCGCGAGATCACGGTCACGCTTGAGTTGATGGAAGCGCCGTTTGACATCCTAGAGCCGGACATGGCGCAGGTGTATGAAGGCGTCGTTAATGGACGCGAGGCTCGGTTGTTCACTGAGACGCTCGAAGGAGCGAGCGACGGCCACTGTGGTATATCCATGAAGGCGCAGAAGTCGCAGAGTGCGGTTGTCTTTGTTACGCAAGTTAATCGGGACACCGACACAGCATGCGAGAACGCCGAACAGATCGCCGAGCGAGTGGAGCCGGAACTCCCTCCCGAGGAGTAGCGAACTCGCGCGGTCGGTGCTCTCTGGACGAGCGTTCGCCGTGTCCGGCGTAGTGACACCCCGTGTCGGGCGCTCAGGCACACCGAGTTGGGCGCAGCAGCATCTCACTCACCGTCGAGCGCGCATCCGTCCTGCTGTGTTCGCTCGCGGAGCCGCGGGATCGAGGAAGCCACACTCCGGCTCGACGGCTTTCTCATCGGTGTCGGTCGCAGCGCTACGACAGTGAATCCCGGCCGTAGGCGCCGGAATGGTTCGGTTCGGTCGTCACCCCCGCGAACCACGCTTCCGAACTCGGCGGAGTGTGTGACGTGCGACACACGAGGTGGTGGGGGTCGGGTGTGTGGAATGCGTTGCTGGCCGGTAAGGCCCTCGCTACGGTAAGTATGTCGCGCGCGGCAGGATACACAGGGGGCAATCCCAGGGAGGAGAGTGCGAGGTGCCTGCGCAGGACGACACCGGAGGTGACCTGGTCGGCTTCCACGAGGACATGGTCGCCCCTTCCAGTGGCAACACCGCTACCAGCATGGGCGACATGCTCTACGTCAACCAACTCCGCGCTAACGCCGACGCCACAGTCGCGGGCCAGCTCGAAGACATCGCCTTCGACGAAGACGGGGTCAACACGATCATCGGCAAGCTGGAGGATGTGCGGCAGAAGCTCGACATGCACCGAGGGGAAGCCCAAGCCCTGGCCGGCATCCACCAGCGGGAGGATTCGGCCTCACGCCTCTACGCGACGATCGCGAACCAGGGCGGAGAAGCCTACATCCAAGCCCTCGAGGAGGAGATCGCGGAGCTCGACCAGCTGATCGACGACGTCAAGCGGATCCGCGACGAGCGCCTATGGCTGGAAGCCGACCAGGTCGAACAGATCGAAAAGCACGGATGATGCCCACCACCACCCGTATTTGGAGACGAACGGTAACGGCGCTGGCTGTCGCCGTATTAGCGACAACAGCGTGTTCCGACAACGCTGACGGCACCGCCGAACCCACCGGTGCCAACGGGGAGCCGAACGAGCGAGGCGTCAGTTCCGATCTGCCGTACAGCGGTGCACCCTCGGTACGCGACCCGATCGGCATCGACACCGCACGCTATGAAAGCAGCCCTTGTCGAACGCTCGACGACGACCTGCTAGCCCAAGCCGGCTTTACGTATAACGAGACAGAGGCCAGTACGACGAACCAAGGTGATCCCATCTGCCATTGGAAAACTGATCACGGCGGCGTGTTCGGCGTGACGGTGATGCTCTCGAACGAGCACGGTCTGAGCGGCATCTACGCCAATCATGAAGACGGCGGGCTCGAGGTCTTCGAGGAGCTCGAGCCCGTCAACGGTTATCCGGCGGTTGCTGCAGATCAAGTCGATTCTCGGCACCGCGGTACCTGCACAGTAGCGGTCGGTGTTCGCGACGACTTGACGATCTCGGCGTACTTCAGTGCTGGAGCTGGTGACGACGTCCCGTATAACGACACACCGTGTGAGCGTGCTCATGAGTTGGCCGAGGTCGTTGTCGCGACACTCGACGGTGAGAGCTGATGGCTCATGGGATGGCTGACGTCTGTTGGCGTACCGACCCCATCGAGCCGATCGAGAGGCGCGGATGATGCCCAGGGCCGCGCGGACACTCACTTTGGCGGCGGTGGCTGCGCTGCTGGTGGCGGGTTGCTCCGGTGACCCGGGCGGCAGCGCCGATGCCGACGGTGACAACGAGCAGCAGGGCAGTGCTGAGTTGCCGCATAGTGGCGCGCCTGCGGTGGAGGATCCCATCGTGGCAGACATCGCGCCCTATGAGGATGACCCGTGCCGCACGATCGATGATGCTCTTCTGGCCGAGGCTGGCTTCACCTATGAGGACACTGCGGCCGATACCGATGTTCAGGGTGATCCGATCTGCCACTGGCACGCGAGCGACGGCAGTTCCTACGGTGTCACGGTGATGGTGTCCAACACCGAGGGTCTCAGTGGTATCTATGCCAACCACGCTGGCGGTGGGCTGGGCCTGTTCGAGGAGCTCGACCCCGTCAGCGGTTACCCCGCTGTCGCGGCCAGCCAGAGCGATGCTCGGGATATCGGGATATGCACTGTTGCTGTGGGCATCCGCGACGACCTGGCCGTCTCCGCCAACTTTACGGTTGGTACTGGAGAGGACGCACGCTACGAGGACACACCATGCCAGGGTGCTCATGAGTTGGCCGAGGTCGTTGTCGCGACACTCCAGGGGGAGAGCTGATGGCTGATCAGATGATCGATGACCGTGGTGCCACCGGCTATACCGGCGCCCAGATCTACCGGTTGATGACCACGGACGACCAGTTCGGCGGCACGCTGGCAACGGGGCAAGACACGGCGAGCCAGGCTCGCGCGGCGCAGCAGGAGGCGGCGGAGGAGCTGGCCTGGGTGCACGGCAGTGTAGGTCAGTCTTGGCGGGGTGAGGCCGCCGAGGCGTTCAAGGCGAAACTCGACCGTGTCCGTAACCGGTCCGCGCTGGCCGCGTCGAAGGTCGAGCCGTCGAACCCGAGCATGGGTGGTCAGAATGACGCGTTCTCTCGCACCCGCCATGAGGTGGTGGAGGTGCCGGATCAACCGGATGATCCGAACTGGTTCGTGCGCAACACCGGCTGGACGATGGGTTTCATGGACTCCGCCGAGGACAAGCGGGCCGAGTGGGAGCAGACGAACCAGCACAACATCGAGGCCTACGAGCGCTACCGGAACACGTCGCAGCTGAACTGGGACATGATCGAGCGCGACTACTCGGAGGGCTCTGGCGACAATGCCGGTTCCGGTGGCTCGGGGTACACGTTGAGCTCGGCCGCAGGCACTCCCGGAGGCGGCGGCCTGCCTACCGCGACACCAACCGCCGCCGGCATGGGCGCCGGTGGTGGTGCCTATGGCGGTTCCGGGGCTGCGGGTGCGTCTGGTGGTTCGGCGGTGGCGCCGGGGGTGCCGGGGGTGCCGGCTGGGGCTGTTGGTGGTGCTGTCGGGGGTGGTGCTGGTGGTGGCACCGGGGCTGGTGCTGGTGTTGGTTCGGGTGGGGTGCGGCTGCCGGATGGCAGTATCCGGTATCCGGATGGGTCGATCCGGCGTCCGGATGGCAGTTTGGTGCGGCCGGATGGCACGGTGATCCCGCCGAGTGGCACGAGCGCCTCGGGTGTTGGGGGTGCCGGGGGCCGGTCGGGCGGTGATTTCGGGCCGGTGGGATCGGGGGCGGTCGCTGGGGGTGCGGGTATGGCCGCTGGGGGTCTGGCCGCAGGCGGTGCCGCGGGCGCACGACCCGGTGGCGCCGCAGGCGCGGGCGGCGCGGGTGGCATGGCCGGTGCTGGTGCGTTGAGCGGGCAGGGCGGCTTCGGCCCGACGGGCTCGGGCGCGGCTGGTGCGGCCGGGGGCGGCGCGGGCGGCGGTGCCGCGGCCGGGGCGCGGGCGCCGATGGGCGGCATGATGGGCGCCGGAGCTGGCGGTCGTGGTGGCCAGGGTGGCGAGGACGACACCCACCAGCGCAAGTTCATCCAGGACGAGCAACTCGACACCGGCCTGCCGGTGGTGCGCGACGAACACGGCGAGAAAGAGTACGACCCCGTCACCGGCATGGTCATCATCGACGGCGTCATCGGCGAATGAACCGGTGAGTCCGAGGGGGAACGCAGTCCGAACGGAGTTCGGTCCCCGCTGCCGGGCCTCGGAGTGGCGCTGTGGTCGTCGTCGACCCTCGCGGCGAGCTCGCAGAGGATCTGAGTGTGCCGCCCCTCAAGGTCGCCGCGAGAGACGTCAACCGTCCCAACAGCTGTCCTTGCCTGGGCGCAGTAACGCCGTACCCGCACGCCACGACCCCATACCACGACTCAGTAACGGCCCTTAACGTCACGCGCTACTTGCGCGATGATCACATAGAGTGCCGAAGCCGTCCGGGGAAGGGAACTGTCGATGTATCCGTCGCTGCTCGCGAAGGAGGCCGAGCACGCGCTCACGGAGTACCTCTCGACCACCTTCGCCCTGGCAGAGGATGAGGCGCGCACCGAGCTGCAGCGGTTCCTGTCCGACCCCACACACGGGATCTTCCGTGGCCCGTACCTGCGGATACGTACCCCGTTCCAGGCGGTGGAGCAGGGGTGGCGTTCCCCGCTGGACTGGCTGCCCTCGTGGTTCAGCCCGTACCGGCACCAGGCGCAGGCCTTCGAACGGCTGTCGACGCGGCACAGCCCCGCACAGCCGACGATCGTCACGACCGGCACCGGCTCCGGCAAGACGGAGTCGTTCCTCTACCCGCTGCTGGATCACGCCGCGCGGGCGAAAGCGCGCGGTGAGAGCGGCATCAAAGCGATCATCCTGTACCCGATGAATGCCCTGGTCACCGACCAGGGTCGGCGTATCGCGGAGCTGCTGCACGACGAACCGGCCCTACGGCAGGTTACCGCCGGGGTGTATATCGGCGGCGACGGCAACCAGCAGCAGGCCACCCGCGACCGGCTGGTCAACCACCGCCAGACGCTGCGCGACGACCCGCCGGACATCCTGCTGACCAACTACAAGATGCTCGACCTGCTGCTGCTTCGTGAGGCCGACGCGCCGCTGTGGCGTGCTTCTACCAGCAGCCTGCGCTACCTGGTGCTGGACGAGTTCCACACCTACGACGGCGCCCAGGGCACCGACGTGGCGATGCTGCTGCGCCGGCTCGGCGCCACCCTGAAGGTGGCCGAACCGGGCGCACCACTGGGCCGGATCACCCCGGTCGCGACGTCGGCCACCCTAGGCGGCACCACCCGCTCGGAGGAGCTACGCAGCTTCGCGGAAACCGTGTTCGGCACTGAGTTCGAACCGGGCTCGGTCATCACCGAGCAGCGGCTGGACGCCTCCGAGGTCGTTTCCGACGTCGACTTCGACGTCGACGACCGGGACGTGCCGGACCTGACCGAGTTGCCGCAACCCGACGCGGAGCGTCGCGGCTCGTGGCAGCCGCTGGCGCACCAGTTCCTCACCGGCGTCATCCCCGACGAGCAGGCGCTCGGCCGCGCGCTCAGCCGCAGCTACCTCGCCCGAGCCGTGGTCCAGTCCCTATCGTCCGGGCCGCTGACGCTGCGCGAAGCCGTGGACGCCGTGGCCGAGAACGGCCCGTACCAGTGGGGATACATGCGTAAGCAGTCCCCCGAGTACGTCGAGCACGCCCTGCGGCACTTCCTCGCGCTGCTGTCGGCCGCGCGTGCCCCAGCAGGCACAGGCAAGGACCGCCCGCTGCTGAACCTGGAGGTGCAGCTGTGGGTCCGCGCGGTGAGCCGGCTGCTGCGGGCCGTCGACCGGCAGCCCCGGTTCGCGTGGTGGGACGACGGTCCGGTCGACGACGACTACCGGTACCTGCCTGCCGCCTACTGCCGCGTGTGCGGCCGCTCCGGGTGGCAAGCGCAGGCCACCGAGCTCGGCGAAACGCTCGAAGGTTCCCCGCGCAAGGTGTTCCGGGCCGCCGTGACCGACCGGGCTAGCGCGCGCACCCTGCTGCTGGCCGACGACGACGAACCCGGCGCGCGGCTCATCGACCCTCGCACCCTCGCGTTCTGCCGCGAGGGCGAAAAGGGACTGCCCGTGCTGATCACCCCCGACGCCGAAGCCGCCGAGTTGCAGCGTTGCCCCTCCTGCGGCAGCGACGACTCGGTGCGGTTCCTCGGCTCCTCGGTGGCCACGCTGATCAGTGTCGCCCTGACCCAGCTGTTCGGGTCCTCGCTCGTACCCGACGACGAGAAGAAAACCCTCGTGTTCACCGACTCGGTGCAGGACGCCGCGCACCGGGCGGCGTTCATCGAAGGCCGGGCATTCCAGTTCAACTTCCGCTCCGCGATGCTGCGCGCCCTCGACGGACGGCAGCGCACCCTCACCGAGGTGTGCCGGGGCCTCGCCGGCAACACCGCCGGAGACCTGTACGCGATCACCCCGTCCGACTTCCCCCGCCGCCTCGGCTTCACCGGCGAGTGGCTCGACCAGGACCGCGGCCGCAAACGGCGGAACCTGCTCGGCGAGCGGCTGGCGTTCCAAGCCCAGCTCGAAGTCGGCTTACACGCACGTGTCGGCCGCACGCTCGAACTCACCGGCGCGCTCGCCGTGGACTACGCCGTGGACCTGGAGCACCACGCCGCGCTGGTGCGCGCTGAGCACGAGAACCTTCCCGAACGCGGCATGACGCTGCCCGGTACCGCCGCCTACCAGACGTGGATCCTGGGCCTGCTCGACCGGCTGCGACGTCGTGGCGGTATCGATCACGAGTGGCTCACCAGCTACATCGGCGATGACGGCAAGCGCTGGCACATCTGGGGCGGCAGCCCGAAAGGCATGCCGAAGTTCCCGAAGGGAAGGGCCGCCCCGCTGTTCTTCACCACCGGCACCAAGGGGGACTTCGACAGCCTGCGGCCACGCGGGGACTCCTGGCTGACCGACTGGACCGCGCGTTGCCTCGGGGTGAGCCAGGACGAAGCCCGCGGCCTGCTGCAGCCGGTGCTGCGGCAACTCAGCGAGGGCGACGACGCACCGTTGATGCGGCGCACCACCCGTTCGGACGCCTCGGTCTTCGGTTTCAAACCCGACCACCTGCTGCTGGCCCCGCTCGACGATGAGCAATTCACCAACTCCCATCTGCGGTGCCCCACCTGCCACCACATCCAGCCGGTTCCCCCAGACCGGGTGCAGCTGTGGCTAGATGCGCCCTGCCCCCGCATGCGCTGCACCGGCACGCTGGAACCCCGACCGGTGCGGCCCGACAACTTCTACCGACAGCTGTACCAGTCGGGCAGGTTGCGGCACCTGGTCAGCCACGAACACACCGCGATGCTCGACGACGTCACCCGCCAGCAGGTTGAACGCAGCTTCTCCACCGGGACCTCACCGATCGATCCGAACGTGCTCACCTGCACACCCACCCTGGAACTGGGCATCGACATCGGCGACCTGTCCACCGTCGGGCTGGCCTCGCTGCCGCGCGGGCCTGCCAACTACCTGCAGCGGGTCGGCCGCGCCGGGCGCTCCACCGGCAACGCGCTCATCCTCGCCACCGTGCCGACCGGCTCGCGCGACCTGTACTACCTCTCTGAACCCAAGCACCTCATCGACGGCGAGATCACCCCACCGGCGGCGTTCCTCTCGGCCACCGAGCTGCTGCACCGGCAGTACTTCGCGTTCTGCATCGACCGGGTCGCCACCGGCGACATCGCCCTCGACCGCGACATGCCGCCCAGGCTCGGCCTGCTGATGGAGGACGGGCTCGAGCAGGGTAGCTGGCTGCGGCAGTGCATCGACACCGTCACCGCCCGGGCCAGCGAGCTGTCCGAGCAGTTCCTGCAGCTCTACGGCCAGCACCTCGACGAGCACGCCCGCGACAGCGTGCGGCAGTTCGCCAAAGCTGGTCTGCAAGAAAGCGTCGCACGCGTGCACGCCGAATGGGTCGAACGCCAACGCGATCTCGAGAACCGCATCCAGGAGCTGTCGCGCTCGATCGCAGAGCTCGGTAAGCAAGGACACCTCGACGACGGCCAGCAGGAAGACCGCAAACGTTGGCGCGGCGAGCTCACTGCGCTGCGAAATGTACTGCACGACCGGGGACGGAAGGACGCCCTCATCGGCCTCGGGGAACTCGGGCTGCTGCCGACCTACAACCTGCACGACGACAGTACCGAACTGGACGTCTCGCTGTGGTGGACCACCGATGACGAAGGTGAAGGCACCCTCCACACCACCGAACACAACTACAGCCGCGGCAGCCGCACTGCACTCACTGAGTTCGCCCCCGGCGCCGTGTTCTACAGCCACGGCTACCGCATGGAGATCGACGCGGTGGACATCGGGCCGCAAGGCCAGCCGCACTGGCGTGTCATGCGGCTGTGCCCCGACTGCGGGTGGGGCACCGAAACCGTCGAACCCGCACCGGCCTCGTGCCCGCGTTGCGGCAGCGCCGCCGTCGCCGACACCGGCGCGGTGCACCGGGTGCTGGAGCTTCAGCGGGTCTCGGCGGTGCATCGCCGCGATGAGGCGGTGATCGACGACGATCGGGACGAGCGCGACACCATCCGGTTCACCACCATCACCGGGGTGGACATCGCGCCCGCCCAGGTGCAGCATGCGTGGCGGCTGCATGATCGCGTGTTCGGCGCCGAATACGCCCGGCAGGCCACCGTGCGCACCATCAACACCGGACGGCGCGAGAGACCCGGTTCCGACCTGGCGATCGCGGGTGTGCGCGAGTCCGCGCCGCAGTTCGTCACGTGCACCTATTGCGGCGTGGTGTGGCAGTCGGGCCCCGAGGACAGGGTGCGCCACCGCGGCTGGTGTTCCACCCGCCGCGGCACCCCGGTGGTCTGGGAGCGGCTGCTGCTCTCGCATGAGATCACCACGCAAGCCGTGCGGATGTTGCTGCCGGTCTCGACGTTCCATGTGGAGTCCCGGCTAACGTCGTTCAAGACCGCACTGCTGCTCGGCCTGCGGCGCGACTTCGGCGGTGACCCGCAACACCTCGAAGTGGTCACCGCGCAGATGCCGGACGAGCAACGCAACACCCGCCGGTTCCTGGTGCTGCACGACACCGTGCCCGGCGGCACCGGCTACCTCGACCGGTTCGGCGACCCCGACCGGATGCGTCGCATCCTGCGGCAGGCGCATGATGCGCTGGAATCGTGCCCGTGCCAGCACGAAGGCCGCGCGGCGTGCCACCGGTGCCTGCTCGGAGTCGCGCGGCGCGACGAAGTGGAGCACGCCAACCGGCGCGTCGCCCAGGAGCTGCTCGCCGATCTGCTCGACGCCTGGGAAGTCGACGACGTGGAGACGGTCACCGGTATCGACGTCTCGGCCGTGCGGTACTCCGAACTGGAGCTGCTGTTCCGTGAGCAGCTCAAGCAGTGGATGGACGACGACCCCAGCCAGTCGTGGACCGGCACCAAGGGGCCGGAAGGCGAGGAGCTCGACATCCGCCTGCGCGGGCGCGACGGGTCGCCGCGCCGCTGGAACATGCGGCCGCAGCAGACGGTGACCGCCGGTGGGATCACCACGAAGCCTGACTTCCTGCTGCACCGGCAGGACGATCAGGACGCGCCGGTGGCGATCTACCTGGACGGGAAGGCCTATCACGCCTCGGCCGAGCACGACCGCACCGCCGACGATGCGCGCAAGCGCACCGCGCTGCGCGACCACGGATACCGCGTGTGGTCGCTGACCTGGGACGACGTGGAGGACTTCCGTCGCATCCTCGAAAACTACGAGAGCAGGCAAGATGAGCTCGTCGACCGGTCGGTGCGCAACGCCGTGCGCTTCCAGGTGACCGACCCCCGCGCGCCGGTGCTGTGGGGCAACCCGATGCGGGCGCTGCTGGAGTACCTGACTGACCCCGCCGCGGCCGTGTGGGAGCAGACCGCGGTGCAGACGTGTGTCGCGTTGGCCACCTCGACCGCGCACGGCTCTGACGCCCCGGTGCAATGCGCCGCCAGCGAGTTGCGAGACGCCCTGACAGGCTGGGCCACGGGCGACGGCGTGGCGAGCGCGAACGGCACGGTCATGCTGGTTTCGCGGCACGGCCGGTCCGGGCTGCCGATCGCGGTGGTCGGCGACACCCAGGCTGCCGGAACCGAGGCGATGGGGACGTTGGTCGTGCTCGACGATCGGCCCAGCGAAGTGGGCGGAACCGGCCACGAGGGACAGTGGCGCGACTGGCTGCGCTGGTCGAACCTGCTGCAGTTCCTGCGTCTGCCGCGGTACGGCCACGAGCTGCCGCTGCGGATGGCTGAATGCTGGAGCCGCCAGTCCCTGGATGAGTTCCGGCTGCGCAGCATCCCGCTGGCCGCCGCCGCGCCGGACGAGCTGGACATCACGATCGACGTCAGCCACCCGGAGTGGAAGATGGTGCTCGAATTCACCGACGAGACCCTGCACGGCGTGGGTCGGCGGCTGGCGAATCTGGGTGTGCCGGAGCCGGAAGCCGGCGGGGAGGTCGGCGATGCCGAGCTGTGGCAGGTGGAGTACTGCTGGCTGGACCGGCGGGTCGCGGTGGTCACCGACGAGGAACCGCAGCGGGATGAATGGCTCGCCAGGAACGGGTGGCGACTGCTGAAGTATGACGGTGAGGAACGGGAGGACGAGCTGGTGCGCACGATCGCCGAGGAGTTCGGGGTGGCTGAGTCATGACAACCGCCGTCGTCATGTCCGACCTCTTCTCGAAGTTGTACTCCAAACTGGACGGATCCGTCAAGAACCGGGTGATGGACTTTCTCGTCAAGCTCCAGGAACGCCCGGATGCGCCATCGCTGGACGTCAAGACGCCGGAGACGGTCAAGGACAAGCGCGTCAAGACCGCACGCGTCAACGAGTTCTGGCGCGCCGTGCTGATCGAGCTGCCGGAGTCACATGGTTACGTGCTTGTCGCGGTGAAGCCGCACGACGAGGCGGTGCCGTTCGCGCGGAGCCTGCGCTTCGGGGTCAACGAGGTCACCGGCGCGTTGGAGGTCGTCGACGAGGCCGCGCTGCAGGAAGCCGTGACCCGCGTCGACGGGAGTACACCCAACGCGGCGGCGACCGGGGCGGTGACCGCCCAGCCGGTGCTGAACGGCCTGCGTGCCCGTGACCTGCACCAGTTCGGTATCGAGCGGGACATTGCCGAGCGGCTCCTGGCGATCACTGACGAGGACCAGCTGCTGATGGTCGCGCAGGAACTTCCCGGTATCCAGGGAAACGCGCTGCTCGACCTGGCTGCCGGCCGGAGCCCCGAGGACGTCTGGGCCGACTGGGTCGCCGAGGAAGCTTCCGATATCGACACCAGCGACGTGATGGGCGCGCTGGAGCGGCCGACGTCGCGCCTGACATTCACCGGTGGCCGGGGCACCGAGGAACTGCGGGCGATCCTGGAGGAGGACTTCAAGGCATGGCGCGTGTGGCTGCACCCGCTGCAACGCAGGCTCGCGTACCACGACGGCTGGAACGGGCCGTACCGCGTAACCGGCGGGGCCGGCACCGGCAAGACCGTCACCGCGATCCACCGTGCCCGCCACCTCGCCAACCGGCTGGAACGGGAGGGGAGCGACGCCAAGGTCCTGTTCACGACGTTCACCAGGAACCTCGCGCAGAACATCGAGTCGCAGCTCAAGGAGCTGGCGGGGCCGGACATCCTCGACCGGGTCGAGGTCGTCACCGTTGACGCGCTCGCACGGAAGGTGCTGAGCACGCAGGCGGACAGCGAGCGACACCCCAGGATGTGCGGCGACGAGGACCCGGGACTGGAGGACGCGTGGAACGCCGCCCGCCGGGACGCCACGAACGACTGGGACGTGAGCTTTCTCAGATCCGAATGGTCCCAGGTGGTGCTGGCCCAGGGAATCAATGATCGCGAGACATACCTACGAGCGTCGCGCAGCGGGCGCGGTAGGCGGGTGTCCCGACCACAGCGCGCCGATTTGTGGGGTGTGTTCGAACGATTCACTCAGATCCTGGCGGGGGAGGAGCGCAAGACCTACCACCAGGCGGCATCGGAAGCCGCCGCGGTTGCGCGGAATCACGCTTCCCGCCGCGATGGGGCTGGTGGTGGTGGTGTGTCGGCGCTGCCGAACTACCGGCACGCGATCGTCGACGAGGCCCAGGATCTACATCCCGCGCACTGGCGGCTCGTGCGCGCCGTCGTCCCGCGCGACACCGACGACCTGTTCATCGTCGGTGACGCTCACCAGCGGATCTACGGCAATCCGGTGGTGCTATCGCGGCTGGGTATCGAAACACGGGGCCGGTCGCGCCGGCTGACGGTGAACTACCGGACCTCCCGCGAGATCCTGGACTGGTCACTACGCGTCGTGCACGGCAAGCCAGCGGATGACCTGGACGGTGCTTCGGACACGCTCAGCGGATCGCGCTCGGAGTTCACCGGTCCGCAGCCGCAGGCCCGCGGGTTCGACACTGTATCCGCGGAGAAAGCCGGCCTGGTGGACAGGCTGCGGGAATGGTCGGCTGCGGGCCTCGGTTGGAAGGAGATCGCGGTGATGGCCCGCTCCGGGTACCAGTGTGACGATTTCCTTGCCGCTCTGTCCGATGCGGACATTCCAGCAACACGCGTCGAAGGCAATACCGAGGAAAGCTCCCTGGGCGACGTGGTGCGCGTGATGACGATGCACCGCGCCAAGGGTCTGGAGTACCGAGCGGTGGCGGTGGTGGGCGCGGGCAGCAAGGAGCTGCCGCCGCCAGGAGTGCGCAAGCTCGACGGCGAAGAAGGTGACGCCGCGTGGGCGCGGGAACGCAGCCTCGTCTATGTCTGCGGCAGCCGCGCCCGCGAGCAGCTGTACGTGTCGTGGACCGGCACGCCCTCGCCGCTGCTGAAGGGGCACGCGTAGCACCATGAAGGGAACGCGATGCCGGACGTGATCGAACGTCACCAGATGTCCCGGCAGGGACGGGTGCCTGCGCGGGATCGTGAATACACCGCGATCGACTTCGAAACGACCGGCATGAGCCCGGGGCACATCGTCGAGATCGGTGCGGTACGCATCCGTGGCGACGGCACGGTGCTTGGCGAGCTGTCCACCCTGGTGAACCCGGGTTCGGGAGTTGATCCCGGGCCGACCCGGGTGCACAAGATCACCCGCGGGGATCTGGATGACGCGCCGCCGCTTGCCGACGTAATGGGGAACTTCCTGGACCTCTGCCGGGACAGTGTCGTGGTGGCGCACAACCTGCCGTTCGAAGCGCGGTTCCTCGCCCGTGAGTGGGAACGGTTGCGGCTGCCCGATGTGGCGATGCCCGGCGTGTGCACGCTGATGGCCTCGCGGCGCGCGCTCCGCCTGCCGAACTACCGGCTCCCGACCGTGACCGACGCACTGGGATGCCCGGAGTTCGCCGCGCACAGCGCGCTGGCGGACGCCCGCGCGTGCGCGAACGTCATCGCGACGCTGGTGAACTCCCACGGTATGGGCTTGACGCGTCAACCACGGTTCGGTGACCTCCCTCGCCTGGCTACGGCAGGGGTGCTGACACCACGCCCTGGTGATGCGCCGGTTGCTCGAGAGAGCTGGATGTCGAGTCTGACCGAGCGGCTGCGGGTGGAACCGGCCGCCGACGATAGCTCCGGCGAACTTGACGATGCGTACCTCGATCTGCTCGGCACTGTGCTCAGCGACGGTCAGGTGTCGCGCGATGAAGCGCAGCAGCTCGCCGAGCTGGCTCAGCAGGCTGGTATGTCGGATGAGCACGTGCGCGAGGTCCACCGGCAGGTGGTCGTCGCGCTGCGCCGGGAGGCCGCGTCGGACGGCGCGGTCACCGCTACCGAAGTCACCGATCTTGCCCGAGTCGCGGAAGCGCTGGACGTGACGGACGTGATCAGTGACTTGCGGCCCACGTCCCAGGTGCAGACCCAGGGTTCGTCGTCAAGCAAGCCGGTCTCCCGACAGCAGGCGCAGGCCAAGCGCACGCGCGTGCTCGTACTGGGCAGGACGGTCGAGGCAGACGCGCTGCGCTCGGCAGTACTGGAGCACGGCTACCAGCTCGCCAGGAACCTGACCGCATCGGTGACACACCTGGTGGTCGATGAGCACGTGCCGGATGATGAACCGCGCCGACAGCGCGCTGTTGAGCTCGGTGCCCGCGTCCTACCGGCGAGTGCGGCGCGTTCGGAACTCGGCTTGCAGGCCACTGACGCTGGGGCAGCGGCAGCACCGGCCGCAGCTGTACCGTTGGAGGTGCCGCCAGCATCGAAGCCGGCGGCCAGCGCCAGTGATCAGTCGGCGGCGTCACCTGACAGTCCCGAGGTGGGTTCGGCCCGTGGTTGGCGAGACTCCGGCACACGTAGTGCCATCCTGCTGTGTGTTGGCTGGGTCCTCATCGGCATCGGCGCGTTCTTCACCGTGATTGCTGCCTTGGCACTGCTCGGAGGTGGCGAACTCAGCGCGTCGATCACGGTGTTCCTCTTGGGGCTGCTGATCGGCTGGCCCGGACTTCGGCTCAAACGTCGACACCAGGCCCGGTAAGGAGGCGTGGTGACGCAGCCCGAGGTTTAGACGAGTCCGATGCCGCGCGAACCCGGACCGGTCGCGGATGACTCCTCACCGGTGGAGCATGAAGCTCGCAGGGGTGCGACGACGAGGCGCTGAGCCTGCTCTGGGAACTCATCGACGCCGCCGAACGAGCCGCTCGTGTGAGCGGGCGTGAACCAGCACCCGCCTACACCCACCGCGCGGCGGTCATCTACCGCAGGCGCAAGGATTACGACGCGGAGATCGCGATCATCGAACGGTGGTGCGCTGCGTGCCCTCCGGAACGGCGAGGACCGGGGGCTACTCAGCAGGAGCTTCTCACCCGGCTGGAGCGCGCGAAGGAACTACGAGCGAAGCGCGACGAAGACCAGTAACCGGCACATCGGGTGCGATCGGCACGGTTACGAGGGATCCATGCGTTCGGCGCAGGACGGAGTGCAGCGGATATCGATACCTGGTCGGCCCGCGGTGAGATCGGGTATCTGCTGCTGGGTGGGCTCCCACCCGAGGGCGAGTTCGGTCAGTTCATAGCCTCGTGCGAGGTAGTCGCCGATGGCGCCTGCACCTTGCCAGGTTGCCGTGTTGATCTCTCGCGGATCGCGATCGAACCAGTGTCGGAAATAGGAGGACGCCTGGTCATAGCACGATCCCACCGTCCCGCGGTTGGCCGTCGCGCACCAATCGGCCAGTGCCCACCAGGAGCCAAGGATGGGCGCGTCGGCTTCCACCCCTGAGGTGGCGCCGCCTGACAGGTCCTGTAGCTGGAATACCAACGACTTGAAGTCGTCGCCCAGGGCGCTGGTGAACATCTGTAGGTCTGCTTCGACCTCGTCGATCACAACCGACGTCGTGGCGGTGGGTTCCTGCGCTGGCTCACGGGCGGCCTCGGTGTTCGGGGCGGTGGGCCTAGCCGTGTGATCGGTGTTCCGGTCTGCCTGGCCTGCGATGAATCCGCCAGCCGTCAGCGCGCTCGCACCGACCGCCAGCGCAGCTATGAGTACCGGAATACCTACCGCCAGCGCCACCATCTTCGTTTTCGATGACGGCTTGCCGACTGACTTGTGGCGTGGGGTCGACACTAGTGCTGTGGGCGACTCGTCGGCATACGCGCTGGTCTCATGGTCTTCGGCGGTGTCAGCTACCGCGCCCACAGATCGCATGGCATCGCGGGTAGATCTGAGCATCCCGATGGATGGTCGGTCGTGAGGATCCTTCGCCAGTGCTGCCGTGACCGCTGCGACGATGGATCTCGGTGCCCCAGCCAGGTCTGGTTCCGTGTGTTGGATGCGCCAGGCGAGCGCAGCGAGGGGTTCGTCGCCGAACGGAGCGCGCCCGGTCGCGGCGAAGGCGACCGTGACACCCCATCCCCAGACATCCGTCGCAGGCCCTGTCTGCTCACCTCGCAGCTGTTCGGGCGCCATCCATGCTGGTGAACCGACCAGCGTGCCGCTTTGTGTCAGTGCGGTGATGTCGTGCGCTCGAGCGATGCCCAGATCCACGAGGACGGGGCCTGCGTGGGTCAGGATGATATTGCCCGGTTTGACGTCTCTATGGACGATCCCTACCTGGTGGAGCGCGGATAGACCGTCAGCGAGGCCCTCCGCTAACTGCCCGATGCGATCCTCGTCGAGCGGCGCTTCGATCTCGGAGAGCGCCGGACCGGCGACGTAGGAGAGCGCGCACCACGGAAGCTCACCATCGGTGTCGGCGTCGTGGAACTCAGCCACGTGAGGATTCGATACCCGCGCCAGCAGTTCCGCTTCGCGTCGCAGGCGATTGCGCGCGTCCTCGGTTGCACCGGGAAGGAGCGTTTTCACCGCCACAGCGGATCCATCCGCGCTGAAGCCGAGGTATACAGCGCCCATGCCCCCGCTGCCCAGCCTGCCCCGCAAGCGGAACGGACCGAGTTCAGCCGGGTCATCTGGCTGAAGATCCCGCAGCGGCATTCGCAGTACCCCCTAGCAGCTCGGTCGCCTCTCAGGCTACGGAACCGCCGTTGTGGGGCGAAACGCTGTTCCGGTGTCCACGCTGACGATCTCGCGGGCGAACTCGGCGCTCCATGCGATGACCCCGTTCGACCCTTGGTCCCAAGCTGCCTTGCGAGCTGTTGGCCGGTCCGGTGGATCGTGCTCTAGCGGCTCACATGACCTCGCGAGTGTGCACGCCGACGCAGTCACCGGACAGTAAGCAGGCCGCGAGGCGTGATCGCGTACGAGACAGCGGCTTGACGACGAGTGAGATCCCGAGCGCGAACATGCGTCGAGTGTCGTCCCGGTCGATCACGCTGGGGAACAGGTCGTGCACCGGCCATATCGAGGTGCGACATCGGAACGCAGCAGGTGCTGCACATGATCCTTGGACGGATGCAGGCCGAACGTACCCGAGGCGGCGGCGGTGATTGCGCGGTGCAAGTCGCCTGAATCCACACCATGGGCGTGTGTGGTCCTTGTATCCTATGACAAGCGCGTACGTTCGATCACACAAAGTGACGGCAAGGCGGGAAGGTTGAGCTATGTCGGGGGAGACTGGGTTCAGCGAGCAGCCGGTCGCGACGCCAGGCGACGAAGCAGCCACGTCGCTTCAGGACATGGGAAAGGTCAGTCCGTTCGACACCAAGAGTGTCGATAAGTTTCCACCACGGCGCGGAGACGTTCAAGCAGCTGGCCGTTGACGGCCAGTTCGCGGTCAACGAGGAGTCCATGCAGGCCTACACCCGCGTGTGTGACAAGTACATCGATGGGTGGGACGAGCTGCGGCGCGAGGCAATAGAACTAGCTGTCCCAGCGCCGATGGGATCCAGCGACTTCGCGAAGCGGATCGCCGAGTACAACGCCAAAGTTGCTGTCGGGGACGAACGAGCCCTGATTCCCAATCTGGACTTGATGTACGAAGGGTTCAAGAAGATGCGGGAAGCCTTACAGATCGCGCGCCGTAACTACGACGAGGCTGAGGCAGCGGCCGAACAATCGTTCACCGCGTTCGATCAGGAGTGAGGTGCTGTGCGAAGCTCGGTAAGGACTGTTGCGCTCGTTGCGGTGCTGGGACTGCTCATCGTCGGATGTGGTCAAGAAACAGGCACTGCAGATCCTGAATCGACTCCGACCGCTGCGGGCGCGGATGGCTCCGAGCGTGAATCTGATCTGTTTGCGCTTGATCCGTGCGACTTGCTGGAAACCGCTTTGGAAGGCCAGGACTTCGAGCCGGGGGAGCGTCCAGATACCCGCAGCGACCGCGCTTGCAACGTGGACAAACCGGGTAGCATTCAGACCACGCTGGAGTTTCAAGATGGACCCTTCGACGTACTCGACGGCGAGGTCTTTGAGGGTGTGGTGAACGACCGTCCGGCGCGACTGTTCAGAGAACCGATCGAAGGTGCCAGTGACGGCTTCTGTGGAGTGTCAGTGAAAGTAGAGGACTCGCAGCGCGCATTGGTGTTCGTGACGCGCATCGACCGTGACACAGACGAGGCATGCGATTTCGCTGAAGAGCTTGCCGAACAAGTCGAGCCGCAGCTCCCTGATTGGGAGCGGTAAGACTCATCGTGATCTCCAAAGCAGACGCGAGCTGTGACGGCAACCTTGTTGTCAGGGGGCAGGACACCATGGGCACAGCACTGATCAACGAACGACTGCCCAGTGCGACGGAGTACGGCGGACGTCAGCTGGGGCACTGTGATCACGCATCGTTGACCACGATGTCAGCACGAATGTTACCTACTCTGCGTTCGGCCGAACAGGTGCTAACTCCCACTTAGGTGCGACGCTACGTACGGGGTTCAAGAAGATGAAAGAAGGTTTGGCGATCGCGCGGCGCAACTACGACGAGACCGAAGCCGCCGCCGAGCAGGCGCTGACCGGATTTGATCAGGAGTGAGTACTCCGTGCTGTCCCCGGTGAGCAAGTACGCGATGGCGCTGGGTGTCGGCCTCCTGGTAGCCGGGTGCGGTCAGGAAGCCGGGACCGCCGAGCCGGAAGGTGATCCAATATCTGGCGAACAAAGCAACGGTATTCATGACGGAGTCTTGGCACTGGACTCCTGTGAGATCCTGGATGTAGCGCTCGAGGGGGAAGGATTCGACCCCGGGGAGCCCCCCGACGTCCGGTCCGACCGTTCATGCCGATCTCGAAAGCTGGGCGACGTCAGCGTCACAGTGGAGCTTGGGGAAACACCGTTCGATCTGCTCGAAGGCGAGGTGTACGAGGGAACGGTAAACGGACGCGACGCGCGCATGGCCATCAATCCCATCGAAGGCGCCAGCGATGGACACTGTGGCATCTCCATGAAGGTGGACGAGTCCGAACGCGCGTTGGTTCTGGTCACACAGTCCAATCGGGATACTGACGAGGCGTGTGATTACGCTGAGCGGATCGCCGAGAGGGTGGAGGTGCAGTTGCCTGGCGGGGAACCGTAAGTAGCTGAAGCCGCCACCGCCTGCGGTTCGCTCGATCCGGTCTCCGCTGGATCACCTGCGCGTCCCTTCACGCCGTATACCGCACGACCGTCCGCTTCCCCACGGTGCGCATGACCTCGAACCCGTAGTCGAGGAACCAGTCCAGCTTCCCCTTGTAGTCCGGCGGATCGCCGGGGAAGGCTTCCACGGCGGTCGCGCCCCGTTCCAACGCGTATCGCACGGCCGCGTCTACCAGCGCCCGCCCGACACCCCGCCCTCGCACACTGCGGTCCACAGCGAAGCAGCTGATCACGAACACGCCGCTGTCGTCGTCACGCGGCTTGAACTGCGATCCACGAAGGAGGCTGGCGAACTGCTCGCGTGGGGCGACGGAGACCCACCCGACGGCCTCGCCGTCGCGATACGCCAGCAGCCCCGGCGGGTCGTGGTCGGTCACCAGCGAGCGCAGCGCCGCCTTGTTCGACTCGGCCGAGCGCATGGGGTATCGCCACACGGAGCACCAGCAGTTGGCAGTGTCCTGCCTGCCGCCACGTGGGCCCGGTTTCTCGAACAGCGCGGCCAGGTCGTCCCAGCGCTGCTCGGTCACCGGGTAGGTGTCGAGTTCTGCCTGATCAGTGGTCATCCAGCTTACCTCCCGTGGCGCGTCGGGGCCGCATGCTGCGCAGGGCCTCCGTGACGGTGACCCACACCATAGCGGCGGCCACCGACGATCCCGTTACAGAAGGCACGCGAGGGTCGGCACGTTGTCGGTGCGGTGCCGCATACTGCCGCCATGTCTACCGACGACGGGGGTGAGCCCCTGGAGTTGCTGCGCGCCCGGTGCCTCGCGTTGCCTGAGGTCACCGAGCGGCTCAGCCACGGCGCGCCGACGTGGTTCGTTCGCGGTAAGAAGACCTTCGTGACCTATGCTGATTCCCCGTACTACGAGCGGCTGGGGTTCTGGTGCGCCGCTCCGCCGGGAGCACAGGAGGCGCTGGTCTCGGCTGAACCGGATCGGTTCTTCCGCCCGCCGTACGTCGGCCATCGGGGATGGCTCGGTGTGTACCTCGACGTCCCGGTCGATTGGGTCGAGATCGACGAGCTGGCCGAGGACGCCTACCGCTGTATCGCGCCCAAGACACTGGTGGCCCGCCTCGACGCCGGGTAGCCCGCACCGGATGGGTGACCCGCCCGGCCGCAACGGGCGTCACGCCACGGTCAACGCGACCTTCCCCCGCACGTGGCCGCCCTCCAGCAGTCGGTGCGCGTCAGCGGCCTGGGCAAGCGGGAACGTCTGCTGCACCTCCACCGACAGCCTGCCCTCGTCTGCGAGCCGGCCCAGCCAGTCGAGCTGCGCGGAATCCGGGCGCACGAACACGTACCGGCCGCCCTGCTGCAGCACCGTCTGCGCGTCCACCACGGAGCCGTGTCGCGCCGGGTCACGCACCAGCGCGGGCGAGTCGGTCAGCGCCTGCCCGCCGATCAGGTCCAGCGCCGCGTCGACCTTCCCGTCACCACCCGCGAGCTCGCGGACTCGCTCGATCAGGTCGTCGCCGTAGGTGACGGGTTCGGCACCGAGCTTGCGGAGGAAATCGTGGTTGCCCTCCGACGCGGTTCCGATCACCCGGGAAGCGCCGAGGGCATGCGCGAGCTGCACCGCGAGGTGCCCGACACCACCGGCGGCGGCGTGGACGAGCACGGTGTCACCCTCGCCGACCTCGACCGCGTTCAGCAGCTGCAGCGCGGTGAGCCCGGCCAGTGGCAGGCCGGCGGCTTCGGCGAACGGGACGGAGCCGGGTTTGCGCGCCAGGGTCCGTTCCGGCGCCCCCACGAGCTGGGCGTAGGTGCCGTGCTGCACGTGATCCTTACGGACGTAGCCGATGACCTCGTCGCCTTCGCGGAAGCGGGTGACGGCCGGGCCCGCGGCGCGCACGATCCCGGCGACGTCCCAGCCGGGGATCAGCGGGAAGTGGTGCGGGTACACGCTCTGCAGGTAGCCGCGCCGGATCTTCCAGTCCACCGGATTGACCCCGGCGGCGCGGGCCTCGACGAGTACCCAGTCCGGGCCGGTGAGCGGGTCGGGTACTTCCTGGTGAGTCAGGACGTCAGCGTCTCCGAACTCGTTGATCACCACAGCCTTCATACCCGGTGCAACAGTGAGCCGGGTCGAGTGTATTCCGCCCGCTTCCGCAGGTTACGAAAAGCGAGTGTCGTGCATACCACACAGATCGGACGGCGTGACGGTCCACAAACGAGGAAAAGAAATCTGACGGGATCGGATCATCTGATCGGCTGCTCCGCGTGAGGCGTGATCGGCCGATCACCTGGCCGGCTGAACCGGTGGAATCATCGCACCCGCACCCGCAGCACAGCAGAACGCTGCTACACGCCCGGGTGTTTTCGGTCACAGCTCGGCATGCGTTTCGGCTGGTTCACCCGGCCTGCGGGTGGTGCGCGGGCACGCCCGGCACCATCTCCCGCGGGGGTGAACCTGCTCGCGTGGTGAGGACGTTACCGCTGGGTTCGTGCTCCCGGCGCGACGAACTGGGGCGAGCGCGCGTTCGGGATCTCGCTGGGCTGCCGTGCGCACTCGTCGCGGTTCGGCTGCTCCGCTGCTGGTGGGTGGCTGAAGTGCACCGGCGTGACCTCGTCGTGGGTCCGCTGACCGGATTGGGACGTGTATGACGTCAAGGAGGAACCTCAATCATTGGTGACAGGGCGGTCGGCTACGAGTTGTGACCATGCCCGGAAGGGGACGACGCCCCCGATGACAGTCACACTACCGGTAATGGCGCGATCACGCCACCACCGCACGCCACCACCGCGGTTGAGGCGTGTGTCGCCCCGACTTGACGTCCGGTGCCCGTCTGTGATCAGATGGCAGTGGTTCGATCGTTTTTGTGTTCGTGTTTTCCCACGCCCGCAAGAATGTTCAGCGGGCGTTGTGGATGCTCTCCGAGGTCCCAAACCCGCAGGAGCCCGGGGTCGGCGACGTCGCTGCCCCGTACAGTTTGGTGATAAGTAGGAGATTTTTTATGGCTCAAGGCACCGTGAAGTGGTTCAGCTCCGAGAAGGGGTTTGGTTTCATCTCGCCCGACGACGGTGGGGGCGACGTCTTCGTGCACTACTCGGAGATCAATGGCAACGGGTTCCGTAGCCTGGAGGAGAACGCGCGCGTCGAGTTCGAAACCGGTCAGACCAACCGGGGGCCGCAGGCCACCGGCGTGACGGTGCTCTGACACCCACTTCGCTTGATCAATGAGGGGCCCGCCGGATCCGGCGGGCCCCTCATTGATTTCCGGGGTCAGTACCCTTCACCCCGCAGCGTGGCGACGATGTGCTCGGTGAGCGGTTCGAGCTGCGCGATGCTCCGCTCGAGATCCTGCTGCGCGGGTTCCCGGTGGAAGTATTCGAGCGTGAAGGTGACCCGGCCCGTACGCACGAACAGGTGAACTTCAGTCGGGCCGCTCCGGGACATGCCCGCGTACGCGTCGTCGCCGGTGCCGCTGAGCACAAAGGATTCGTCGTACGCTCCGATGTTGTCCGAGAAGTCGCTGTCGAAATGCGCCTCGGCGCCGTCCTCCGAGGCGAACGTCCTCACGGTCAGGTCGAAGTTGTTGATACCGATGGCATGCTGCGGCGGATCGTCCTCGTCAGGGTGTCGGGGGACATCAGTGCGCTGGCACCGGTGACGGATGTAGTCGCTCCCGCTCGATGTGCGACGGGCGTGGAAGGGGAGTATCTCGTTGGCATAAGGGGTGGCATCGTTGCTGGTGATCTGGCGGATCGGCTCGTTGGCGAGCAGCCTGCAGGCATCGACTGCCTCGCCGTCGAGGGGCGTGCCCCGGTACCGGGCAACCGCTGGCCCTTCCGGTTCGTCGTGGAGTTGCTGCACGTTCGCCGCCGCGATCTCGACGAGCCGGGTCGCGACCTCCTCGATCGGGATGTTTCCGCTGATCATCACGACAGCCTCGCCCGACTCCAGCGCGTAGCGTCGCTCATCGGCGACATGGCCGGACGCCTCGTGCAACGCGAGGCCTTCCACCGTGCCGACCTCATCGAAATTGGCCGCGAGCATGTCGAAGGCCTGTTCCGCGTACGGCATCGCGGTCTCGTACACATCCACATTGACTACCGGCACCTCGTGCTCGGGAGCGGCGCCGAAAGTGTACGAGCAATGGCCAGGGGAGGCCCGTCGACCGTCGTCGGCCTCGAAGGTGGCCTCGCCGACGTAGTCGTAACGGACCCGGCTGATGCCGACCACCCGCCCGTTGTGCTGGAACTTCGTTTCGTGGAATCGCATGCCGGCTTCGCTCAGATCCTCGGGGCTCAGCACGCGGCAGGGTGGGATGTGTGGGGTGCCGTTGGGGGCGGTGACCACGTGGGGGTTGGGTTCGAGACTGAGCGTGGCCAGCTCCGGGTCAGTGGGGATGTCATCGGGGTTCGCCAGCCGCAGCGTCGGGTCGTCGCTGGTGACCACCGCGAGGGCGATGCCCGCGACCAGGACCAGGACGATCGCCGCGGCCAGCAACCACCGTGCTCGGCTGGAGCGAAGCCAGCCGGTGCCGGCTCGCTGCTCCGGGTGCGATGGGTCCTGCGCCATGATCGGTGCCTCCGCGCGGCAGGCGAGCGGGCTTGACGCAATATCTTAGGAGGTGTCCCGGGCATAGGGGAGGAACCGCGCGTCGGGTCCCCCAGGCTGGTGCCCGGGGACTCAGCCACCGACCCTCTGCCGTGGCGTCAGTACCCGTCACGCTCCAGCGTTTCGAGGATGTGTTCGGTGAGCGGTTCGAGCCGCTCGATCCGCTGCTCGAGGTCGCCGGTGTCACCGCGCCCCGCATGGAGGTAGGTGAGCTCGAAGGTGACGCGACCCGAGCGCACGTAGAGGTCTGTCGTGGACGCTCCGCTCTGTCGCATTCCGGCGTAGGCGTCGTCGCCGGTGTCGCTGAGGACGAACGACTCCCCGTACGAGCCGATGGTGTCCGGGAAGTCGCTGTCGAAATGCTGCGCGGCACCGTCCTCCGATTCGAACGCGCGCACCGTCAGCCGGAAGGTGGGCCCGCGTCCGGAGGGATCGCCGTCGTCGGAGTGCGGCATGGTGATCCGTTCGCATTGGTTGTAGAGGTAGCTCTCACCCGGCGCCGAGGACGTCGCGGGCGCCGCCGCCGGATGTGCCGCGAGAACCTCTTTGCCGCTTGGGCTGACGTCGTCCCCGGTGACCTCCCTGATCGGTTCACCAGCCAGCAGGGGACACCCCTCGACGACGTCCTCGTCGAGGGGAGAGCCCCGGTACCGCGCCAGCGCTGGACCTTCGGGCTCGTCGAGCAGCCGTTCGAAGTTCCTCGCCGCGATCTCCAGCAGCCGTTCGTCGAGCTCCCCGGGCAGCGTGCGGTGCAGGAACACCACGGCCCGGTCCGCTTTCACGAGCGCGTACTGCTCGGAGGGAGCTTCGTACAGCGTGAATCCCCGTATCGAGCCGGTCGGATCGTACTCCTCGTCGAGGATCGTGCGGGCGGTTTCCATACCGTCCCGGGTGGCCCCGCCGGTGCCCACTTCGAGGGCGGGCAGCGGGTTGTCGGCGAGGGGATCGAGGGTGTACGTGCAGTGGCTCGACAGCCCACGAAACGACGGGGTGTCGCGATGATCGGTTGTCCCGTTGTCGCGCCAGATCCGGGAGACGCCCACGTGACTCGCGTTGCCTTCCGCTGCGAGGTCGGACAGTGCCATCCCCGCCTGCCGCAGGTCCTCGGGGCCGACCACCCGGCAGGCCGGAACGTGCGGTGTGCCGTCCGGGGAGATCAACACATCGGGGTTAGGTTCGAAACCAAGCGCCGTGGGCTCCGGAGTGCCGCTGCCCGGGGTGTCGGCGAGGCGCAGCGTGGCCTCCTCCCCGGTGCTGACCGCGACAGCGGTCGCGCCGGTCACCAGCAGCAGCGTGACGGCAGCGGCCAACCATAGCCTTACCCGGTGGCGGCGGAACCGGTAGGTCTCACCCGGACTAGCGGGCGCGGTGGGCTCGGACATGGCACGTACCCCCAAGCGGTACTTGAGCTAGCTTGCCGAGCAACCCTAAGTGACTCCGGTGGAGAGTCGCGCGGGGCGCCCGCTCATCCCCGCGCTTGCACCAGTGCCACCACCAGCAGGGTGACTAGCACCAGCAGGGCCACCATGGCAAGCCACGGCAGCACCCGCGTCGCGACCCGTTTGGTGAGAGCTATCGGTTCGGACAGCGGCGCCCCCGAATCGGCCACCCGGGCCTGGGGCGGTTCGAGTTCCCGCAGCGCCACGCCGTAGGTGCGGTTGTTCACCAGCACGGCGAGATTGATGAACAGCGCGGGAACGCCCCACCAGCCGAGGGTCAGCGTCTGTGCCTGCACATCGCGCCAGATCGCGGTGCCGCAGTAACGGCACAACGTCGCGGCGTACCGGTCGGACCGGTGAAAGATGACCAATCCGGTCAGCGCGCGGATGTCGATCCAGATGGCCGGGGTGTACCCGCAGATCTCACAGCCCCTGGCACGCGGGCGGTGCGGCCAGGCGCGATCCGCCCCGGGTTGGGTGGCTGCGGGTGGTTCGTAGCTCGCGTACGCCCTGCCGGTTTCGCGCCGCTCGGTGGTGCTCCGCTGAGTGCTGTGTTTCCCGGTGCTGTGCCGTCCGGCGTCGCGCCGCTGGGAGGCCTCCCGTGTGGTCGAACCGGTGCGTAGCGCGCGCCACGCCTCGTTGAGCTCGGCCATGGCTCGCTCGGCCTCCCGTCGGGCCTCGGCGGAGGCGTACGCGTGGCGGTCCGGGTGGATCATCTTCGCGCGCCGCTTGTAGGCCTCGCGGGCCTGCTGGATCGAAGCCTGCGGCCCGATGCCGAGGAGCCGCCGCGCCGTACCGTCATCCACGTCGCCGCTCCAGATGCCCGAGGCGATTATGTGCCGGGCGGTCGTCGTGCCACATAGCCCGAGTATGGCGTCTACCCCTGGTAAGCTGCCGCCTCACCATGATCGACGCCGTGTTGCCAACCGCCGCGTTCGTGGCGGGCGCGGCGCTGCTGGTCACGACCGTGCTGAGCGTGCTGTGGACGCTGGTCGTGCCGCGGGCCACCCCCTCCACCCTCGCCGAAGCCGTCATCAAGGGCGTGCGCGGGATCTTCGTGGCCGCGGCATGGCCTTGGCGCGGCTACCGCGCCAAGGACCGGATCCTGGCGATGCAGCCGCCGGTGGCGCTGCTCGCGCTCCTCGTGGTGTGGCTGGGTCTGCTGGCGTTGGCGTATGCGCTGCTGGCGCGGCCGTGGTCCGGCGAGACCGGGGTGTTCGGGATGCTCGTCGCGATGACCGGCTCGGTGCTCGGGCTGGACGCGTCCGGTATCGGCCCCGTGCAGGCAGCGTCGCTGTCCGCGGTGCTGTCGGGCGTGATCGTGGTGGCGTTGCTGATCGGCTACCTGCCCACGCTCTACGGCGCGTTCAACGAACGGGAACGGCTGGTCAGCCTGCTGGAGACCCGTGCGAGTTCGCCTGCGTGGGGCGTCGAGTTGCTGGCCAGGTCCGCCCGCGACGGCACGCTCGACGACCTGCCCGAGCTGTACACGGCGTGGGAGCATTGGGCCGCCGACGTGGGTGAGACCCACACCAGCTACCCGATCCTTGGTGCGTTCCGCTCCCCGCATCCCGACCGTTCCTGGTTGACCTCGCTGCTGGCGGTGCTGGACGCGGCTGCGCTGGAGCACGCGTTGCGGCCGGAGTCCGCGCCGGTGTCGGCGCGGCTCGCGTTGCGCACCGGATTCATGTCGCTGCGTGCCATCGCCGAGGTGTTGGGTGTCGACCACGATCCCGACCCCCACCCGGACAGCGAGATCCAGTTGGCCAAGGAGGATTTCGACGACGCTGTGCGCAAGCTGGCCGCGGTGGGTTACCCGGCCGAGCGCGACGTCGACGCCGCGTGGCCGCACTTCCGGGGCTGGCGGGTCAACTACGAGCAGGTGGTCTACGCGCTGGCCGCCGCGCTGCACGTCCCTCCCGCGCCGTGGTCCGGGCCGCGGCCGCGAATGCTGGTCGAGTCCCGGCTCCCACGACGTCCGGTCGACCGCAAACCGTCCTGTGACTGATCGGCTCCTGGCCCACGCCCGCCTCGTCCGGCCACACTGTGGTCATGACCGAGGACAGCACGGCATGCGATGAGGCGCACGGCAACCGTGCGGCCGAGCGGGACACCCGGAACCTGGTGGCGGTGTTCGCCTCCCCGATGGCGCGGTACCTGCTGGCCTACGGCCGAGACGCCGGTTACCGGGTGACGCTGGTTGAGCCGGAACTGGACCGCGCGGCCGAGGTCAGCGGTGACGGTGTCGCGGTCTCCGCCACCGCCACCGGTCTCGACGGTGACACCGATGTGGTGGTGACCGATCACCACCGCGGCGAGCTGGGGCCGGTGCTGCGTGACGTGCTGGCCCAGCCGGTGCGGTGGGTCGGAGTGATGGGTAACCCGCACCGGGAGGGGCCGCACGTGGTTGCGCTACGCGGGCTCGGTGTGCCGGACGACGAGATCGCTCGGGTGCACCGGCCGATCGGGCTGAACATCGGTTCCCGTACCCCGCCGGAGATCGCGATCGCCACGCTGGCCGGTTTGCTGGCCGACCGCAACGGCAAGCCGGGCGGGTTCGTGTTCTGAACGTGTGCGTGCCAGCGCAGCGCGTCACAATGTGACCCATATCGCAGCGCGATGTCGGGGTTATGGACCACAGTAGAGCGACATGCCCCGACTACCGTCAACAGCCCCGGCACTGGCCCCCTTCGCCGCGGCGGATTACCCGGAGTTCCCGTATCCAGGTTCCCGCCCCGGCTGCTCGTTCGTCCATCTCGGCGGCACGTGCTACCCGCTACTCCCGGACGTGACCATGCCCTCCGGGTGGCGTGTCGTCGCGGGAGACGAGAGCGAGTCGTGCCTGGACGCGTGGCTCGCTCACCACGGAGCCGAGCCGCTGGGCAGTCGCTATCCGGTGCTGGCCTACGGGTCGAACGCCTGCCCCGAGAAGATCAACTGGCTGCGCTCGGATCTCGGACTGACCGGTCCAGCCGTGGTGATGCGTGCATCGTGCACCGGTGTCGTCGCGGCGTGGTCGGCCGGTCACCGGCCGCGCGACGGCCAGCGACCCGCGGTGCTGGTGGCTGCCCCCGGTGCCAGCGAGCACCACGCGGTGTGGTTCGCCACCCCGGACCAGCGCAGGGTGCTGGACCGCTGCGAGGGGCGGGGCAGCCGCTACCGCCTGGTGCGGCTGGCCGACGGTGTGGCCACGATCCGACTGGACGACGGTACCGAACCACGCCACATGCTCGCCTACACGGCGGCCTCCAACGAGATGAATCCGTTGCTTGTAGATGGATACCCGGTTCGTTGCGCGGAGCTGGACCAGCGTTCGGCGTTGGCGCTGCGAGGCACGCCCGCGCGCAGTGACGGGTTGCGCTGCACCGAGATCACCGGCGAGCCGTGACGGCGGCAGATGCGCGAACCGCGCCTGCTCACCGCACCACCAGGCAGAACGGGTGGCCGTCGGGATCCCGGTAGACACGCCACGGCACGGTCTCGCCCGCGGCGCCCGCCCGAGGTGAATAACGCTCGCCGACGTAGGTGCCGCCCCGCGCGAGCACCGCCTCGTGACCGCGCTCCAGATCGTGTACCAGGATGTCGAAATGGGCCGGGCAGTGCGCCTCGCCCCAAGAACCCTCGCTGGCCTGGAACGACAGGCGCTGGCCGTGCGGCGGGGGTTCCAGCGTGACCCAGCCCGGGTACCACTCCACAGGTGTGCCGCCGAGTAGCCCGGACCAGAACCGCGCCAGACTCCACGGATCGGGGGTGTCGAGCACGATCTCACGGATCAACCCGATGGGTGCCGAACCGTCCATCCCCTCATCGTCGCGCCGCGGGTCGGCGTGCGCCACAGGGTGAAGGGGAGCGGATCGCTCAGACGCGTGAGCGGGGTAGGCAGCACTTCTGGTACTTGGTCCCCGAACCGCACCAGCAAGCTTCGTTCCGTCCCGGCGGCCAGGGCACGGGTTCGCCGACACCGTGTGACTGCTCGAAGAAGCCGTCGAGGTCATCGAGGTCGATGTCCTCGATCCCATGCTCGGAAACATAGTCGCGAAGTTCGGCCGCCGATCCCGGCACGAGCACAATCTCGGGGGCGCCGTGTGCGGAGACCTCGACCAGCTCGCGCTCGACGTTTGCGCAGTGCTCGTCCCAGGTGGCCCCGGCGAGTTCGGCATGTGAGGGCCAGAACGTGCCGAGCGCGTCGAACTCTGCTCGGGGCCAGAACAGCGCGGCTACTCCGTTCTCACCGTCCTCCTCCGGTTCGTCTTCGGCGGCGTCCTCCTCGACGGCACCGTCGAGCTCCTCGACGAACAGGTCGAGATCATCGGCGGTCTTCTCGAGCGTTCCCCGCAGCTCGTAGCGTTGCCGCCCCAGGTTGAGCAGCACCTCGGCTTCGTTGCTGTCCTCGCTGAGCTCCTCGTCCCTGAGCTGCGCGAGTAGCTGCCGCAGCGCGTCGGTCAGCCACTCCTCGGCCATCTCGTCGTAGCCGCACTGGACGAGCGCCGCGGTGAGGTACTCGGCCGCGCCGGGATCGACTCCCAGGAGCGGGCGCAGTTCTCGCAGCGCGGCCAGCGCTTCGTCCTCGCGGTCGAGATCGGCGAGCACCTCGGCCCGGCAGGCGCGGGTGAACCCGCCGTCCGGGTCGTCCGGGTCGTCCGGTGCCGCGATCGCGCGATCGTACAGGGTCAGCGCGCGTTCGTCGTCTCCGTGGCGGTGCGCGATCTCGGCCGCGAGCGACAAGGCGTAGCGGGTGTCGGACTCGTCGGCCAGTCGGTCGCTGTCGACGGAATTGACCAGCTCGGCGATCACCGACTCGGGGTCGGCAGCCACGAGCCCCTCGACGCCGAGCCTGTCGAGGTCGTCGCTGGTGACCTGCTCCGTTGTGGGCATACCGGAGACTACCGCGCCGGCGCGACAGCACGCACGGCCGCAGCCGATCGCGATCTTGTTGACATGGTGGGTTGATACAGTACTTCGCGCGAGTGGAGTCACTGGTACAAGATGAGGGGGAGGCATGGGGTTCTCGGTCGATCCGGACGCGGTCGCCGCGCTGAGCAAGCAGATGGAACGGCTGCAGGAGCACGCGACCGCGGGTAAGTCATATGTGGGGTCCCACACCGAGATCAGCTTCACCGGTGAGGGGTTGATCAACCTGATCGCCGGTGGACACCGTGAGGTGCAGGGGCAGGTCGAGCACTTCCTGTCCAGGCTCGCTGAACCGACCGCGGCGACCATGTCCGAAGCGCTGATCGATGCCGCGCGTTACTACCGGTCGACCGACCACGCCAGCGCCGAACAGCTGGATGGTACCTACCCGGGAAGTGATGTCGCGGCGGCGCGACGCGACGTGGACGAGGTAAGTGCACAGGCAGGGGCTTTCGAGGACGTTACCGACCCGACCAGCCACTACACGGCGCCGAAGGACTACCACGATGAGCTCGCCTACGAGCCGTCGTGGTGGGACATTGCCAGCCCCAGCGCGATGATCCGCAATGCCATCCTCAAGGTCACCGAGCTGGGCGCAATGGTTGGCGCCTGTGATCGCGGCTATGACATTTACGAGCTGATCCTCAAGCCGGTATGTGGTGACTGGGCCGGTATGCGTGCGTGCGCTGATGTGTTCCGCAACGTGGCTCGTGCAGCTGAGGACATGAGCGAGAATATCCGGTGGTCGACACAAGGCATGACGGATGTCTGGACCGGCAATGCAGCCGATGGCTGCCAGGTGCACCTGCTCGAATTGGCTCGAGCGCTCGATTCCGCTGCCGAGCCGCTCGATGCAATCGCGGGAGAGTACCAAGCCGCCGCGGACGGTGCCAGAGACTTTCGTGACGCCCTTGGGCCCGTCATTTCCGATGCGGGAGACGCGGCACTCAAGGCCGCTGCTAGCGCCGGAATCACGGTGGCCGCAGGTTCGACCAAAGTCGGCCTGCCCGTCGCGTTGATCGTTGGCGCATTCACCGTCAGCAAGATCTACCGCGTGATCGATCTGCTTCGTACAGCGCTTGATCTTGCAGACAGAATCGAGTCCGCTGCCAGAGCTTTTGACAGTGCGGGTAACAGCTTTGGTCAAGTCGATGCCGACAATCCCTTGCCGCGGCTTCCCGACGGCGCTCCAAGGGTCCCGAGTCCTGAGACCTGACGTGCGACGTAAGGAGTGAAGGTATGTCCGGCGCAGAAGGTGACAGGCCCGTGGGGCAGCCATCCATCGATGAAGTACTTGCGAAGATCGACCAAAGTCCGCTCGGCCCCTTACTTCGCGACGAACGCGCGATGGATCGCATGATCTGTGATCTGATGACCGAAAGCGATGATCGCGTTGTCCGTGAGATGGGCCGGGAACTCCGAGATGGAAATGTCTCGTGGCGAGGGCTGGCGGACGTTCCCGCGTACCGTGAGGCGCTGGAATCTGGCCTCGCGCGGATGGGCGAGCTGGACCTCGGCGAGATGTCGGCGCAACTTGATGAGGCCGTAGAAGAGCAGGTGGAATCGGAATCGAAACACGAATCCGACGAAACAGGCGATGAGCCCGACGAGCTGTGGCGGGGTTTCGGGCGACCACTGGGCGGTCCATGAGCGAGCGAACTCGATTTCAGGTGCGATGGCTGCTGAGGATCATCGGCGGCCTGCTGATCGTGGTAACCTTCAGCGCTTCGTTTTACGCCCGATTTGGCGGCGAGCAAGTCGGGGAAGCGATGGTTATCCCCGCAGGGGATACTGACACCCGCTTCCTGGTGACTTCGAGCGGACCGGCCGAGGATCGCCAATGCACGGTCCGGTCGCCAGGACGGGAAGCAGAAACGATCGAGCTGCCACCGACAACCCGGGCGACAGTACGTGGCGAGTATCTTGACCCGCCCGCGAGCGGGATCGAGCTGACGTGTGCGCGGGAAGACGTTCAGGTAACGAGCGGCCCGATGTTGAGTCTGTATTCGCTTTTCTGGGGAAAGAATTTCTCCATCGTGGTCGGAGTCATCCTGATCGCAATAGGGGAGTTCTGGGCGCCACCTCGATCTAGGTGATCACCATCCCGTTAACCGCCGCTTGCCGCCGAGTTCGCTGAGAAGACCTTCACACCCGGCGGCCTTTGCTGCATGATGTACGCGTGTTTACCGTCCGTCGTAGGGTCCCGACGGCCCCGACCGCCACCGCTGTCCTCGCCTGCCTGACGCTGATCCTCGGCGCGCCGCCCGCTGCCGCCGACGACTACAGCGATGCTGATTACGTCGAGTTCGACGCGGACACCGCAGCCCGCGCGAGCGTCGAGGGTAAGCAGCTGGAGCAGTTGACCGATCCCGAGTACCACGCGGAGTTATTCCCCCTTGCGGGCCAGACCTGGTTCGAGAACCTCGGAGGGCAGCTCTCCGGGCTCCCGCAGGGCAGGCTCTACACGGGACTCGGGCGGTTGATCCCCGGCGGAGCCGTCGGCAATCCAAGGGACTACCACGAGGTTCAGCCGGTGGAGGTCAGCTTCGTCTCCCGCACCGGTGCGGAGTTACAGGGGCACCTGTTCTGGGACGGTACCCCGGGACCACGCCCAGGGGTGGTCGTCACTTCCGGTTCCATCCAGGCGCCGCAGCAGAGCTACTGGTGGGCGGCCCGTACGCTGGCACGTAACGGCTACTTGGTGTTCACATGGGACGCCCAGGGGCAGGGCGACAGCGAGGGGTTCGGGCACGAACCCGGTTCCCTCCTTCCCAACCTCGATGGGTTCCCCTCGCAGCAGGCGAGCAACTTCGACGAAGGGACGATCGACGCGATCCGGTTCCTGCTATCTACAAGCGATGATCAGTACCGTCCCGGTGGTTGGACGGAATCGGATGTCGATGCCGTGCGCGCGCAGGGGCAGGGGTCGCTCCACTGGTCGAACCCGCTCGCGGAGTACCTCGATCCGTCCCGCATCGGGCTCGCCGGGCACTCGCTCGGTGCCCAGGCAGTCTCGAAGGTGCAGCAATGCTCCGACGCGGGGCAAGCCTGGCAGGACGCGGCGCTGTGCGGCGGTGAGTCGTACCCGATCCGGGCCGTTGTCGCGTGGGACGCCCTCTCCGGCGAGGTCGAGCCGGTGGTGCCCGCGATGAACCAGCAGGCGGACGGGTACTTCTTCACCCCGCACCCGATGCCGCGCGCACCCGAACCCACTGAACGGCTCGGCGCGTTCGACACCTGGCGCGACGCGGGGGTGGACGCCTTCGACCTCACCGTGCGCGGTGGTACGCATGTGGAGTGGAACGAGGTTCCCTACATCCTGCCGGCCACCACCTACGGCACGCGCCAGGTCGACTTCTACACGCTGGCGTGGTTCGATCGGCAGCTCCACCCCGACCCGCAGCGGCAGGAGCTGGGCACCCGCGCGTTGCTGGAGGGCCCGGTGCCGGACGGTGCGACGCACGGGAAGGACGAGTACCCGTGGCGGGCGAACTTCCTCTCCGCCCGGTACTTGAGCGCGTTCGACTTCACCGGGCACGACGGCGAGCACCACGCGGCAGGCGATATCCGCGAGTACGCGGGACTCTCCCCGGTCGGTGACTGGGCCGGAGCCAACGCCGACCGGCCCGAGGCACGGCGGGGCGACTGATGCTGTTCACCCGGAGCGCGCTGGAGGGGATCCTCGCGGGGGAGATCGACCTGGCGTTCCGGCGGTGGCGCAGGCGCAGCGTCACCCCGGGCGGTTCGCGGCGCACGGCGGTCGGCGTGCTCGCCTTCGATTCGGTGCACGTGGTGACCGAAGCCGCGATCACCGAGCGTGAGGCCGCTCGCGCCGGGTACGCCTCCCGAACGGAGTTGCTGGCCGCGCTCGGCGAGGCAGGAGGCGGCGATATCCACCGGATCGAGGTCCGCTATGCCGGGCCGGACGGGAGGGTGGCGCTCCGCGAGGTGAGCGAACCCGGCTCCGAGGCGGTCGAATCGACCGTGCACAAGCTCACCACAATGGACGCGTGGAGTAGGCGTGGGCCGTGGACCCGCCGCTATCTCGACTTGATCGGAGCGCGCCCAGGAGTGCGCGCCGCCGAGCTCGCAGAACTCGCCGGGCGCGACACCGAACGGTTCAAAAGCGACGTGCGGCGCATCAAGGAGCTCGGGCTCACCGAAAGCCTCGACGTGGGGTACCGGCTGTCGTCACGCGGGCACGCGGTGCTGGCACGGCTGCGCGGCCAGTGACCACCCGGCCGGTCACGCCACCCGGCGGGCGACCGCCGGATCCGGTTCGCCGAACACATCCGGATGCAGGATCGCGGCCATCGCCTCGACCCCGTCGACCAGGCGAGGCCCCGGCCTGGCGAAGGCGGCGTTGGCGTCCACGGCCCACATCGGGGTCCCTGCGGGCAGCACACCACGGTCACGCGCTTCTGCAGTATGCTGCGCGGCCTCGTCGAGATCGAATCCGCACGGGGCGCTGACGATCGCCTCGGGCCCGGCGGCTGCGACCTCGCACCACGTGGTGGCGAACGACGGCTGCCCCGCGGTGCCGAGGACGGGACGGCCCCCGGCTTCGGAGATCATGTCCGGCACCCAGTGGCCTGGAGCGTATGGCGGGTCGGTCCATTCCAGCACCATGGTGGGCACCCGGCGGTGCCCGTCGACCCGCTGCCTGACCGTGTCGAGGCGGCGCGACAGCGCGGTGACCAGCTCCTCGGCCGTGGCTGTGGCGCCGGTGGCGTCGCCAACCGTCACGATCGACTTCAGCACCTCGCTGAGTGTGTGCGGGTTGATCGTGAGCACTTCCGCCGACGATCCCAAGTGCCGCAGCGCCTGGTGGACGGTGGAGACGTTCGCCGCGCACACCGCACACAGGTCCTGGGTGACGATCAGGTCGGCGTCCAGCTCCGCCAGCGCCCCCTCGTCGAGGTGGTACAGGTCCTCACCCGCGGCTTTGCGTTCGCTGACCGCGGCATCGATCTCGGCCAGGCTCAGCCCTGCGGGCAGCGTGCTGGTGGAGACGATCCGGCGCACGCGCGCCTCAGGCGGGTAGTCGCACTCGAACGTCACCCCGACCACATCGTCGCCCAGCCCGAGCGCGAACAGGATCTCGGTGGTCGAAGGCAGCAGCGACACGATCCGCATGCCGCCACGGTAACCCGGCACGCGGCTCATGTCGCCCGGTCAGAGGCGGCGGGTCGAGCCGAAGGGGGCCTTCGGTACATATCCGGTACCCAGGGAGTCCTTCGGCTCCCACCCCCCGGCGGTGGCGCCCGGAGCGCTCGGCTCCGCCTGCTCCCGTTACGGCGTCACGAGGCCCGCCTCGTAGGCGAAGATCGTCGCTTGCACGCGGCTGGTGACGTCCAGCTTGGTGAAGCTCCTGGTGAGGTGGGTCTTCACGGTGGCCTCGCTGAGAAGCAGCTCTGCGCCGATCTCGGCGTTGGACTTGCCGCGTGCGACCTCGGTGATGACTTGCCGTTCCCGCTCACTCAGATCCGCGAGCTTGTCCCGCGCCCGTTCCCGCCGGGGCGATGCGCCGGTTGTGACGTAGCTGGTGATCAAACGCGTGGTCAGCGGCGGAGACAGCATCGCCTCGCCCGCCGCGACGACCCGCACGGCATTGATGATGTCCTGCGGGGACTCCTCCTTGAGCAGGAATCCGCTTGCGCCCGCCCGCAGCGCAGAGTAGACGTACTCGTCGAGGTCGAATGTGGTCAGCACCAGGACCTTCGGCGGGTCCGGAAGCCCGAGCACCTCGCGGGTGGCCGCGAGCCCGCCGGTGCGCCGCATCCGGATGTCCATCAACACCACGTCCAGGGCGTGCCGGTGGACCCGGTCCACCACCTGGTCGCCGTCCTCCGCCTCGGCGACAACGGTGACGTCGCCCGCGCTGTCCAGGATCGTCGTCAGCATCGACCGCACCATCGGGTCGTCGTCGACGATCAACACCCGCAGCGGCGGGCTCGCACCGTCCGGGTGATCGGCGTGAAGGGGCACCCGCTCATGTTAGGACGCGTCCCCGACCGTTCGTTCCCACGGGAGCCAGGCATGCACCCGGAACGTGCCTTCGCCTGTCGGTCCGGTGCTGACCGTGCCCCCGAGCGCGTCCACCCGTTCGGCGATGCCGGTCAGCCCGGTGCCCGGGGCAACGGTGGGAGCACCGGAGACCTCTCTCGGGAGTGGGTTGCTGATCTCGATGCTCACCCCGTCTCCCGGTTTACCCAGCACCGACACCTCGGCGCCAGCGCCGCCTGCGTGGCGTGCGACGTTGGTCAGCGATTCCTGCACGATCCGGTACGCCCCGGCGGCCAACGCCGTGGGAGCGGCCGTGGACTCCTCCAACACCACGGTGACGTTGGCGGGCACCCCGGTGCGGCGCGTCTCGGCGATCAGCTCGGGGATATCGGCCAATGTCGGCTGGGTGCGTTCGGCGATCCGACCACCACCACTCGCGGTAAGGCTGCCACCCTCCCGCAGCACGCCGACGACCTGGCGGAGGTCGTCCAGTGACTCGCGTGCGGTGGCCCGTACCGAGCGTGCGGCACGGGTCGCGGGCGAGTCGTCCGTCGGAGCGCTGACCTCCAACGCGCCCGCCTGTAATGAGAGCTGCGTCAGCCGGTGGCCGAGCACGTCGTGCATCTCGCGCGCGATCCTGGCGCGCTCCTCCTGCCGCGCCATCTCGGACAGCAGTTCCTGCTCCTTGACTTCGCTCCTGCTCAGCTCCCGCCGCGTGCGGCGCCACAGCCCCACCCCGAGGGGGATCGCGGTCAGCACGGCGGCGATCAGCACGGACGCATACAGCGGCACGTCGACCCGCTCGCCCGTGCTGTCGGCACCGAACAACGCCTGCACCACGGACAGGTCGGGTTCGCGGCGCGCGTCCCGCCGTACCGCGAGGGTCGTACCCGCCAGCACCAGCACCACCCCGAGCCACAACACGCGATCCCGGCGGCTGGCCGCGAGGGCGGCCAGCGCGATCAGCGCCGCGAGGGCTTCGGCGACCAACAGCAACGGCGGGATCACGGCGATGCCGGTGACCAGCACCGGATGCTGGTGCCGCCAGCGGAGCGCGGTGGCAGCGGCGAGCGCGGCGACGAAACTGATCCCCACCAGCCATGGCGGGAACTGTTCCAGCGGCCCCGGCTCGAAAGCCTGGGCGCCGAAAACGAAGAAGCTGCTGAAAACGCTGGAGCCGATGACGAACGTCGTGAACGTGGTGCGCCCGATCCGGCGCACCACGCTGCTCGTGTCCCGCCTGCAGTCGGGTGGTGAATCCGGCACGGGGCGCATGGAACGAGCGTACGGTCCGGCACCGACGGTGCCGCGTCAACCGAACGTCGCTTGCTCTCCCGGCAGTGACGACTTTCGTCGTAGCGACCTCTAGCCACGCGAACGACGCGGCAGCGGGGTAGCGGCAGGTGTGCTGGATCTGGTTCGCGCGGCCGTCTCACCGACCGCGGTCGTCAAGGCAAGGAGGCACACCATGACACGACGGAGTTCGATCGCCGCGGGAGCGGCGGCGCTGCTCGTCCTCGCAGGATGCTCGCCGGGGCCCGCGTCGGGCTCGGGGGCTGACGTCGTCGACGGTGACGGCGAGTCGACGGAGGCAGTTGATTCCGCCGAGTCCGGAGAAACCGGCGACGGAACGGGCGACGGGGACGCAGGGGACGGCGGCGAGTACGGGACTCGGGACAACCCGCTGGAGGTCGGCACCACCATCGAGGTGGCGGGCTGGGAGCTAGCAGTCACCGAGGTGACCCCGGATGCCACGGACGAGATACTCGCCGAGAACGAGTTCAACGAACCGCCTGCGGACGGTCGCCAGTTCGTGATGTTCGGCGTGGCGGCGACCTACGTCGGGGAGGACTCCGGGACCGCGTGGACCGACTTCAGCTGGGCCGTGGTGGGCGGTGACGGGAACACCTTCGGCGCGGCGTCCCTGGACGATTATTGCGGGGTCATTCCGGAGCCGCTGGCCGACACCGGCGAGACGTTTCCCGGTGGCCAGGTCAGCGGCAACGTCTGCATCGCCGTGCCCGCCGAGCAGCTTGAGCGAGCCACGATCCGGATCGAGGAGCTGCTGAGTATCGGAGACACCCGCGCCTTCTATGCACTGGACTGAGCCGGTGTGTCACCGGCAGCAGCGAGTGTGGCTAATCACTCGTAGTTCTCAGCAGTGCTAATAATCCATCTACCGCGAAATACGTTCATATCGACATCGGTTTCAGGAAAGGATTCGAGCATGACAGAAGCCCAACAGGCTCCCATGCCCACGCAGGAGCCGCGCAATGGCTTCGGTATCACCGCGCTGGTGCTCGCGCTGATCGGTCTGGTGCTCGGGCTCGTCCCGTTTACCGGGTTCATCGCACTCATCCTTGGTGCGCTGGCAGTGTTGTTCGGTTTCCTCGGTTGGGGTCGGGCGCGCAGGGGCACGGCCACCAACACGAAGATGTCGGTCATCGGCAGCCTGCTCGGCGCAGGCGCGATCGCGCTGGGGATCTGGGGTATGACCATCGTGTTCGGCGCGGTCGAGGAGCTTTCCGATGAGCTCGAAGAGATCGGCGTGGAGATGGAGCGCCAACTCGACGAGTCGGAGGCGGAGTTCCAGGAGCGTATGGACTGCATCGAGGCGGTCGACCTGGATGCCGAGGACTACCAGGCCCAGATCGACGAGTGCTGACCACCGGTTCCCGGTGCCCCGGTAGGGTACCGGGAACCGGTGGTCAGGGGGTGGAGGATCGGACGTGACGGTCGTCTCCCTAACGGGAAGCTCGGGAGACGCTGTCATGTCCGGCTGTGGCCGGTTCCGGGTGCCCGAGCTCGCCGAGCCAGTGGCGGAATAGTGTGTAGAGGGATTCCGCCCCGACGCGCTCGCCTGGTTCGCTGAATCCCGACGGATAGAGCAGAAATCCGTGGCTCTGTTGCCCGCCGAGCCCCCCGTGCGAACCGACGTGCGGCTCGAACGCGGACGCGTTATCGGTCTGTGGGTTGTAGCAACTGTTGATCACAATGTCCGGACAGTGGGGGAAAGTGTCCATCCGGCGCACCAGTTCCGCGGCGTGCGGTCCGTAGTCGGCGAGCGGGTCGGAGCCTACGACGGTCGCGTCCTGAAGCCGATGAACGCCATCTTGGGCCAGTACCACAGGTCCGTACTCCTCGCTGTGTACCAGCAGGAAGCCAACACCAGTATGCTCCACAAGAGACGGAAGTAGGCGCGGGTAGGTCCGCTCGATCGTTTCGAGGTCAACCCTGCCTTCATGGCGGGTAAAGTACACCAGCGCCATATGACCTGAGACCAGACTGAGCACATCGGAGTCCAGGCGTTCTTCGGGTGGGTGCTCCCAAGAGGACTCCAGCCGCGCCACCCTGGAACGCAAGCGGCGTGCCATGAATCCGGTGTGTGACGCTGCTTCCGCGACAGCGGCGTCTAGCTGCCACCCTTCTGCCCTATCACGTGAGTCGTGCTCATGGCCAGGTGCGGGTGGTGGGCTGTTGCACAGGCGCGCGACCAGTTCCTCGATAGACTCCCCGAAACGGTCGGTGAACGCCCATCCCTGGGTCTGCCCGTGATCGGACAGCAGCACGATGTGGTACTCGCGTGGCGCGAGCTGGCAGGCGCGGCGTAGCCTGCCGATCTGCTGGTCGATGGAGCGGAGGGTCGCTAGGGTGTCGTAGCGCTCGATACCGGAGTGGTGGGCGACCTCGTCGTAGCCGACGAAGTCGGCGTAGACAACCGGCCTGCCTGCCAGCATGTCCTCCAGGATCGCGAACACCACGACATCGCGCGAGATCACCGTGGTGCCGACCCGTTTGAACGGGTACAGGCCGCCCCGGTCGACGCGGGGCCGGACGTCGGCTCGCCGCTGGCTCGCCGCCGCCAGCACTTCCCGCACGATGTCGACGATCGCGGAGCCGATGGTGCGCAGGGCGTTGACTGGGTTGGCGAAGTAGGTGTAGTAACCGGCGCCGGTGCGGTTCCCGCCGACGCGGCGCAGCCCTTTCGGTAGCAGCAGCGCCACGGAACTCATGGTGAGGCTGGCGTGGGAGGCATCGCCGGTGAACAGGTTGCCCCTACTCGCCCCGCCACCGGCCAGCAGCCCGCGCCCGTCGGCATGCCTGCGCTCGATCTCGGCCGCGTCGCGCGGGCTGGAGCAGGCCATCACCCGCCCGGCGTCCTTCTCGTACCAGCGGTAACCGGGGATGTCGTGGTTGGAGCCGTGCAGGATGCCGCACATGCTGGCTCCGGTCTGCGCGCTCCAGTCGGTGTGCCAGGACGTCAACCGGTGGGTGCCGCTTTCCAGCATGGCGGCGAGCGTGGGCATGTTCCCGTCCCGGACGGCTCGCTGCATTACCTCGTACCCGAGCCCGTCGACCTGCAGGAACAGCACGCCGGGTGGTTTGGTTCCGGTGTGCGTTTCAGCTCGCCTGCTGCGGCGTGCGGCGCGGCGGAAGAAGATCTCGTCCTCGTCGATCGCCAGCAGGCTGCTGATGCCGCCCGCCACGGCCGACATGGCCACCACCACGATCACGGCGCTGCGCAGGTCGGCGATCTCCACCCCGGGCACCGCGTAGAAGATCACCAGGGTCCCCGCGCCGAGCATCAGGAAACTGGCCAGCCCGAGCGTGTAGAAAACCAGGGGCAGCGCCAGCCGCATCACCACGGGCCACACACCGGCGATCAGCACGCCGAGCAGGAGCGCGCACACCGTGGGTTGCCACCACTGGGTCATCGCGAAGCCGGGCAGTAGCGCCTGCAACACGTACAGCGCACCCGTGACAGCGAGCCAGACCAGCAGCGCGCGGGCGACGGTGCGGCCTCCACGCACCAGCCGACCCGAGCGCCCGCTCCTGGTCATGCGGAGCTCCCCGCGTTGCCGGTACTGGCCGCCAGCCGGTTGCGATGCCTGCTCACGAGGTTCGTCAGCGCGGTGACGAGGAAAACCAGCGCCACGGCGAGCAAGATCGCGGGCAGCGGGGTCTCGAAGATGCCGCCGCTGACGATGCCGAGGAAGGAGTAGGCGATGGCCCACACACCGGCTGCGGCGAGGGTCACCGGTACCAGCCGCTGCCAGGGGTAGGACAGCGCGGCAGCGGCGAGCAGCACCGGTATGCGGCCCGCGGGGATCAACCTGCCGACGATGATGATCTGCCAGCCGCGCCTGCGGAACTGTTCCCGGCCCGCTTCAAGCCGCTCGCTTGGCTGGGTCTTCGTCAGCCAGCGCAGCGCGACACCGCTGCCGATGCGCCCGATGGAGTAGGTGACGACGTCCCCGATGGACGCGGCCAGCACGGCCAGCACGAGCACCGCGGGCATGGAGAGTTCGCTGGTGGTCATCGCCACCGCGGCGGCCGCGCTCACGATGGCGCCGGTGGGGAGTACAGGTGTGATCGAGCCGATCAGGACGCCACCGAACAGCGCCGGGTACCCGATCGTGGCAGCGTCAGACCAGTCCAGAGCCTGTTCCAGCGCTGTGCTCATGGCTTGTCCCACGCCTTCGCCGATCGTGCGTTCACGGGCTCTGTGGGGATGGTGTCACCGGTCGTGCAGGTACGCACACCTCGATTGTCCCCCAAGGCGGCATGCACCGCGCCAGGCGAGCGCCGCGGGTGCGGCTCACGGTCGGCGAACGTACGCGAACGGTCGGTAACAGGTCTCCACCAGGCTATTCGACCTGACATTGCCATAACGTTACCGCGCCAGGCACTTCTGCTTCGTCATTGCCTGAGTGTTTCGCGACCGTTGTCGCGTCGAGCAAGGTGGGGTGCGGTTCGCCGGGATCTCAGTCCTCGGCCGGGGCCATCAGGTAGCGCAGCAGCACGACGTCGCCCATCACCCGGCTCTCGGCCAGCTGCAGGCGTCGTCGGAGCGGGCCCGCGGAGGTGAGCCGCGGGGCATCGCTGTCACCGACGAACACCGGTGCGTAGGCGAGCTGTAGTTCGTCGGCGTGCCCGCCGCCGAGGAATCGGGCATGCACGTGCGCGCCTCCCTCGACCATCAGCCGCCCGATCCCGCGGCTGGCCAGGTCGGCCAGTACCTGGTCGAGGTCGAGGCCCGCGCCGGTATTGACGACGGTGGCGGCCCCGGCGAGGTTCGCGTCGAGCCGGGGCGCCGCCGCCGACGTCGCGTACACGATCTTGTCGCTACCGCCTGCGGTGAAGAACCGCGCGCCGGGATCGAGGTCGGCGCTGGCAGTAAGTGTCACCTTGGTCGGCTGTTCCGGCTTGCCCTCCTCGACCCGCTGTTGTCTGCGTTGCGGCGAGCGCACCAGCAGGCGCGGGTTGTCCGTCCGTACGGTTCCCGCACCCACCAGGATCGCGTCCACCCCGGCACGGACCTCGTCGACTCGGTCGAGATCCTCCTCATTGGACAAGATGAGGCGCTCGGTCGTGGTGTCGTCGATGTAGCCGTCCAATGAGGCGGCAACCGATAGCAGGATGTACGGGCGTGGGCTCATCGCGTTTCCCGTCACCGGCCGAGCCGTGGCCAGTCCTCACGTGTCCACGCCATCTCCCAGAAGGCCAGCTCGTAGGTGCTGCTGGTGCGGAACACCTCGCGCATACGTTCCTTACCGGAATCCGGCAGCTCGTCGCCGACCCGGTCGGTGAGCGCGCGCAGCCACTCGACGAACTCGGTGAACTCGTCGGAGGCGTACATGTCGATCCAGCGTGCGTAGCCTTCGTCGGCGGGCAGGCCCCGCTCCGCGAGCGCCCTGCCGATCTCGCTGAAGCCCCACATGCACGGCAGCAGCGCGGCCAGCAGCTCACCGAAGTCGCCGATGGTAGCGGTGCGCAGCATGAAGTCCGTGTAGCCGCGGGTGGTGGGCGCCATCCGCTCGCGCTCCAAGTCGGCGGGTTCGATGCCGAGGTCGGCGCAGTACGAACGATGCAGCGACATCTCCTGGTGCAGCGTCTCGTGCACCAGGTTCGCGAACTGCGCCATCGTCTCCAAGTCCGGTGCGCGCGCGGTGGCTATCGCCAGCAGGCGCGAGTACTCGATGAGGAACAGGTAGTCCTGCCGGATCCAGAACCGGAAGAGCTCCTTGTCGAGCGTCCCGTCCCCGATTCCCCGCACGAACGGGTGATTGTGCTGGGCCTCCCAGATCTCGGCTGCGTCGACGCGGAGCTGGTCACTCAGCTTGGCTGTCGGTTGCGAATCCATCACCCTTCCCCCTTTCGTATCGTGCTGTTCGGCTCCTCGAAAGCATCCCAGAACATCAGCTCGTAGGCCTGCAACAGGCGCGCGGCCCGGCGCGCCCGCAACGGTGAGTCACCGGTGGCGAGCCCTTCGTCGATCACTGCCAGAGCCTGGGACTCGAAATCCGGGGGTGGGCTGGCGAAGAACTCGAAGAAGGCAACCGCCTGCTCCGGAGCGGCGTAGACCTCTCGGAGCGCGGCAGCGACCCGGCCGCAGTTGCTTCCCCACGCCGCGAGGTTGACCAGGAAGGCGAGCGCCACGTCGGTACGGGAGCCGTTGAGCGCGAGCCACGCGACGTATGCGGGATAGGCGTGCGCTCCCGGTCGCGGTTCGTACTGACGGAAGTCGTCGCTGGACATACCCAGCCAGTCGGCGAAGGTGCCGAGTTTGCCGAGTGCGATGCCTTCACCTTCGGCCATGCCGAGGAAGAAGTCACCGCCGAGGCCCGAGGAGAAGCGGGTGGCGAGCTGCGAGAAGCTCCTGCGGTCGCTGGAAATGATCACGTGCTGCTCGCCCGCGAGCGCGCGCAGCAGCTCGGTGGATACCTCACCGCGCCGGAGTCTGTCGAGGAAGGGGTGGGCACGGATGGCGGCGTCGGTATCGGCGAGCTCCTGCCGCGCCTCGTCGAGCAGCTCCCGAGCCGTGGTTCCCGGTGATTCGGTCATCGCTGGCTGTCACTCCTTCCGGTCCGTCGAGTTCTGTCTACTCGATCGACCCGGGCTCGCGCGACCCGCACGGCCGCGCCGCTTCGGGGTACCGGCGCGTGGTCACCGGGAGTGCTGCTCGATAGCCTCGGGATATGAGTACCTCCGCTGCCCCTGACCAGCAGCCGCCTGCGACGCGCGAGGTGCGGCCGCGGCGCCGCTGGTATGTGCTGGCCGCGGGGATCCTCGCGGTGTTCCTCGCGGGCGCCGCGGTCCTCGGCGGGTGGGCCTATGTGACGCAGCCGACCGTGGCAGGCGAGGTCGATTCCGGTGCCACCGAATCGGTCGAGCTCGAGCGCGAGGGCATGACGGTCTACACCGACCGCCAGTTCCTGCAGGGCGGGTGCGAGGCGCACGACGAGGAGGACGCGCGCGTACCGCTGGAGCCGGTCACATCCACTGAGACGATGACCGCCGACGGGCAGCTGTGGCAGGTGATCATGCGGACCAGCGGTGAGGTCCCGGTCGGTGAGTACACAGTGGAGTGCTGGTCGGACAGTGATGCCGAGTTTGCCGTCGGCCCGAAAGCGTCGGTGTACACCACCGAGGGGTTGATGCTGGGCTCGGCGACGGCAGCGGGTCTCGGGATGCTGGGGGCGGCAGGGGTAGCGCTGCCGGTGTTCCTGCGGCGCCGGTCGAACCGTAAGCGCCTCGCGGAACCAGCTGGGGACGCGGACGGTGCGTCCGGCGGGCAGCAGGCCGGGCCTCCCACCTGATCGGCTAACCGTTCTCGCGACGGTACAGTTCGTCGAGCTCGCGGTGCGCGGCGATGAAGTCACCGAGCTCGGCGTCGCGCCGCCGCGCGACAATAACGATCTTGGCGATGGACAGCGAGCACAACAGCGACAGCACGACGGTCAGGACGAGAAACAACTCGAAATCCTCCCCGTCGATCGGGCGCTGGCCGGTCACCCCCACGAGATGGTGCGTCACAAGGAGCACGGTCACGGCACCGGACAGTGCCGCGACCGCCACCTGCCTGCTGATCACCCTCGACCAGTGCGAGCTGCGGCGCGCGGCGCGCTCGATCACCTCGTCATCCAGCGGGTCGTAACCCAGGGTGCGCCGCAGCATCGCGGCGCGTTCGGCCACGGTCGGGTTCGCGCGCAGCTCATCGGGCGAAGCCCCGCCGGGAACGGGGAAGGAGTCGTTGTCCGGCACCGTGCTTCTCCTCGCTCGTCGCCTGGGGATCGAGACCGATCGTAGTCCCGGCACCTGGCCGGGTGGGCGACCAGCGGTCCGCCCAGGCGGGGCTTACCGGTCGCCGGGTTGCTCACCCGAACGCTCGTCGCGAAGGCCCCTCGCGGCGAAAGTCTCGGAGACGACGTACTCGTATGCCCGGGTGTAGTCGCGGGTGCGCCTGCGCCGGGTGACTTCGAGATGGGTGGTGCGCCAGGCGAGGAGGGCGACGGCGAGGGTGAGGGTTCCCATGGTGGCCAGTACACCGGTGGAAACACTCGCCGGGTCGGTGAATACCTCGGAGAACTGGGTGAGCAGGACGATCAAGGGGACAAGCAGCGCGGTGCCGAGCAGGGATGAACGGACCATCCGGCTGTAGAGCTTGCTGTGCTGCTGGCGGGCGTCGTTGGCGGCTTCGGCCGAGAGCGGGTTGACGCCGAAGCGGTGCTGGGCTTCAGCCGCGGCGTACTGAGCTTCCGGGTACTGGCTGAGTTCCTCGATGCCAGGGCCTTTCACGAAATCGGGCGCCGATGCCGTTGTCGATCCGGAACGGCGCAGCTGCCAGTAGAATCGGCGATCGCGGCCCTTCATGCTTTCGCGGAAGTCGAAACTGTCGAGCTGCCAGCCGTGGGCCTGCAACGTGTTCCAGACATCCTGGCTCGGCCGCCTTCCCTGGTACCGCGTCATGTCGACGTAGGCAAAGCCTCGCGCATCAGCATGCAGGGTCGGTAGGACGCTGGCCAGGTAGGACTCCATGGCGGTGTCATGCTCAGGCGGCTCAGGGATCGTGCTGGTGCTAGGGGTCAGCGTGCGCTGGAACTGGAGGATGTCATGGCGTGATGCGGCACGCCCGCGCCACTCATAACCAGCTGCAGCCGCAATCTCCTTGACCATATCGTCGGAGATGCCGGGCATGTGGCGGGTCTGGATCTGCGTCTGCCCTGTCGGTGTTTCGTTAGATCGCAATTTCTCGAGTACGTTATCTTTGCGACTCTCCATTGGGACGCGACGTTGCCGTAGCGTCCCAAGGATCAACACCACTACGACCAGTGCTGCGAAGACAATAAATGCTATTGTCAGTACTGTTCCAATAAGGTCCATAATGAATCCCAGTGGGTTGCTATAATATTCAGCGTCAATTCAAGCCGTCTAGTATTGAGCCAATGGTTCCGCTGGAATGGTCTTGCCATGCAATTGTCGAGCAGATCTCGGCCATCATATCGACGTAATCCTGCCAATCTCGTAAGAACTCTGTGCTCAGCGTGAATACAGCTATCTTGTCGTGTCCGAGTATTGGTATCGTAACTTGAATCTGGCGCGTCGTACGAGTAGTTGGTTCTTGTTGTCCGGTTATTCGCCTTGGCATCGTGTAAGTGTTCTCGCTGACGACCGTTAGGCATTGTCCGATCGGTAGATCAACGAAGTCGAGAACCGGCTTGCTCGAGTGTTTGCGCATCTCTGCGGCGACCGTATCGAGGGGTCGAGTAGAGCGCAGATGGGCTTCGCGCGTGCTCACTGTGAATTGTGCAGTTGTTGCCGATGTGAAATCTTGGCGTGACCGTCCGACAAAGTTCGCCGCAAATATGATTCCTTCGGAAATAATATGCTCAACCATGTACTGGTTAACCATAACCACATGGAGTACCTCTTCGTTGGTGAGGTTCGGTACAGTGGTTCTCAGAGCATCGATCAACTGATTGGCTCGAGTTTCGGTGTCGAGTGAGAAGTTGATCGGCAAGAAGCCGGACTGAAGCTTGAACGTGAGCGGAAGATTCGAGTAATTCGACGTTCTCTCCTCGTCCATCAGTACCGCCCTACCGCACTCGCGAACTGGGATACAGACCGCCCGAGATCGGAAGCACCCTCAGCGGTCTCACTCCAGTTGCCCACACTGTTGAACGCAGCCAGACCAGGCCCCGTGTAGTCTCCGGCAGTCGTGTCGAGAGCGTTCAGGCCCAGGTTCAGTGTCGTTGCGCCGCCATCTGCAGCTCTTGCTATGAGATCTGGGTTTCCGCCAGCTAGTTGAGACGTTCTTTCTCCGAACGCTTTGAAAAGTGCAGAGGGGTCACCAGCTTTTGCGGCGGCTGTACCAAAACCTTTCCGGAACACTTCCCCGCCAGCTTGAACGGCAGGTGTCAGACCATCAACGGAGCGAAGGCTGCCTACGGCCGCGCCACCTGCCCGGAATGCCGGCCCTGCCAGGGGTAGGGCTCCCAAAGTGTCAGTGCCGAGTCCGACCCAGGCGCCGGGTTCGTCCCAGCGGTCGTTGGCGGCCATGTCGGCGGCACGCAGTCCCAGTGCCGCTGCGCCGGTGACTAGGGCGAGGGGCCCGGCAAGCGGTGTGAGTACGGGGATCAATGCGAGTGCGCCGGCGATGGCGGAGATGATGCCCAAGGCGTCAGCGATGGTGTCCAAGTTGTCGACCACCCAGTCCTTGGCCGCGCCGAGGGCGTCGGTGAGCTTGTCCCACATGCTCTGATCGGGGGCGTATTGGCGGGCTTCGTCGAGTGCTTCGGCGCAGATGCGGGCGTCGTCTTCCCAGGTGTCGCGGAGGTTCTCGGCCTGTCGCTGGATGTCGATATAGGAATCCCATGCCGCACCTGCCGCGCGTGCGGCCGTTTGGGCCTGCTCCCAGGCTTCCGCGTCCATTGGGTGTTGCATCGATACGTTGCGTGCCGTCTCGGCGGTGGCCTGTTTCTGCTCGTAGTCGTTCAGCGCGGCACGCGCCTGCCGTTCCAGCTCGCGGGCACGGTTCTGGTGCGACTCCAGTCGGTCGGCCCAGGTGTTCAACGCCCGGTTGGCCTGTTGCAGCGACTGGTGCGCTGCGTCGAGGTAGTCGGGTAGGTCGCCGAGCTTGTCCGAGAACGCTGTCGCGGCGTCGCCGGTCCATGCGGCGTCGGTGGCGCCCACCGAGGTCAACACGGTGTGGGCCTCGCTAGCGTAGGTGCTGGTGTCGGCCATCTGCCCGGCGATGGCCCGAACTTCGCCGACATTGCCGCGCGCTGGGTCGAAGCCGAGCGCGGGAAAATTCTGCTCCCCCATTACGCTTGCTGCGCCTCCGTGCTTTCGCTGTCCATCGCCGCTGCCATCTGCCGCAGGTTGTCCTCGATGCTGCTTTCCAGCTCGGCATAGGTGGTGATGGCGGCGTCCAGCGCCCCACCGACCTCTTCGACGGCTTCGCGCAGCAGGTCAAGCCCGTCTTTCCAGTCGGATCGGAAGTCGCCGCAGGCCTTGTCCAGCCGGTCGGTGCCGATAGTGTCGCTACCCGCATCAGCCAGCCGCTTGCTGGCGGAGTCGATGTTCTCGACAGTGCGGTCGAGGTTGTTGCGCAGCCCTTCGAGCCCGACGATATCGACGGTGAAGTCGGACATCTCCCCTCCAGTCCCCGTGGTAACCCGATCACTACCGGTAGCAGGCTACCGCTTCACCGGCGGGAACGAGGGCTGTCCTGACGAGTCCGGTCAGCTCACGCGGTGGGGGCCGAGGAGTTCTTGCGGCGTCGGCGTAGCCGTGGCTTGGGCTTACGAAGAGCATCGAAGTCGATGGCGACCGCGCCGATCGCCATGGCCAGGAGAATGATGATGCCGAGTGCTGCCCCCACCCACGTGACGATGGTGGTGAACATCCGTTCAACTCCCTGTCGCCGGGAAGCATGTCAACCCAAGGCTGACCCCACAGAGTTCCCATGGCTATCGGCCAACCGGATGGTAGTTACCCAATTGTATCCACCGGATAGACTAATGTCACCGACATAAAACAGACAATCCGATGATATCGGGGCAAATCGTATCAGGGTGCCGCGGTGCCTTCCGCGAGCTCCTCGACCGAGGCCACCAGCCGCGGGCCGTCCAGCAGTGCCTGATCGTTGTGGTCGGCGCCCGGCACTACCAGCGGCTCGGACCCTGCCGCTTCGGCCACGGCGCGGCTCTGTTCCGGAGGAACGATCGAGTCGGCGTCGCCGTACACGACCCGCACCGGCACGCCGTCCAGCGCGCGCACGTTCTCCGCCACCGGGTAGCGCTCCTTGAGCAAGGTGCGTACGGGTAGGAACGGGTAGTGATGCGCGGCGGTGTCCGCCAGCTCGGTGAACGGCGATCGCAGCAGCATGCCTGCAGGCGGGTGCTCGGTGGCCAGCTCGCTGACCACCCCGCAGCCGAGACTCTCCCCGTAGTACAGCAGCCGTTGCGGGTCCACCCCCGCTTCCTCGATGAGGAACGAGCGCGCCGCCCGAACGTCCTTGGCCAGCCCTTCCTCGGTCGGGCTGCCTTCGTTGTCGCCGTAACCGCGGTAGTCGAGCAGCAGCACGGACATCCCGCGCTCGGTGAGCTCGGCCGCGAGCGGAATACGCATCGCGCGGTTGCCGCCGTTGCCGGGAGCCACCAGCACAGCCGGATCCTCGGCACGGTGCTCGTTCCGCCCCTCCGCGGGGAAGAACCAGGCTTGCAGCGCCAGCCCGTCCCCGGTCCGCAGGGTGACGTCCTGGCCACCGGGCAGCTCGGCGGATGCGGCGGGCAACGGTCCTCCCGTCGGGAGGTAGATCAAGCTGCGCTGGAACACGTAACCGGCTCCGACGACGACACCGAACACGAGCACGCCTGCGACGACCACGGTAAGCACGGTTTTCATGGTGCCCCCACGGCACGGCAACCGGAAGCCATCCACCCCACTGTAGGTCGCATGCCGCCCGGATGCGTCACAGTTTGCGGAGCCGTACCCGGTTGATGGTGTGATCGGCATCCTTACGCAGCACCAGCGTGGCGCGCGGGCGCGTTGGCAGGATGTTCTCTTCGAGGTTGGGCTCGTTGATGGTCGTCCACAGGTGGTGCGCCTCTGCCCTGGCGTCCTCGTCGCTGAGCCCGGAGAGGTGGTGGAAGTGCGACTCCGGGTCGGCGAAGGCGGTGTCGCGCAGCGTCAGGAACCGCTCGATGTACCAGCGTTTGATGTCCTCGGTGTTGGCGTCGACGTAGATGGAGAAGTCGAACAGGTCCGACACCGCTAGCCGGGGATGGGGCTGTAGCACATTCAGCCCTTCCAGGATCAGGATGTCCGGCTGGCGGACCACGTGCTCCTCGTCCTCGACCCGGTCATAGAGCTTGTGGGAGTAGACCGGAGCGGATACCTCGCTCGCCCCGGACTTGACGTCCATGATGAACCGCAGCAGCGCCCGGCGATCGTAGCTTTCCGGGAAGCCCTTGCGGTGCATGATGCCGCGCCGGATCAACTCGTCCCTCGGGTACAGGAAGCCGTCCGTGGTCACCAGGTCCACGCTCGGGTGGTCCGGCCATCGCGCCAGCAGAGTGCGCAGGATGCGGGCCGTTGTCGACTTGCCGACAGCGACGCTGCCCGCGATGCCGATCACGAACGGCACCTTGGTGCCGCGGGTGTCCTCGCCGAGGAACGTCGTGGTGACCTCGTAGAGTTGCTGCCTTGCGGCGACCTGCAGGTTGATGAGCCGGGACAGTGGGAGGTACACGTCGGCCACTTCGGCGAGGTCGATCTGCTCACCGAGCCCTCGCAGCCGCACCAGCTCCTCGGCGGTCAACGGCAGCGGGGTGGAGCGGCGTAACTCCCGCCACTGCTCGCGCGCGAGCTCGACGTACGGGGTGAGCTCCCGGACCTTCGCCATTCCTCGACTCCTCAGGTCCCAGGGTCAGGACGGGCAACAGCCACGAAACACGATGTAAACAGTAAGCGGCTGCCTGTGGGCATGGGCTGTGACCTAATCCACGACGTTGTTCGCCGAGCGATCGGTGAGAGCCCGGTGAAGTCACGGTCGACATGTCCAGTTTCCGTCGCCCGCCGATCGGGTGCCAGTCCGTGCCGGGCCACTGGTGACCACGGTCACGCCGGACGCACGATCGGCCGACGTGGGCGGTGTGCGCTGTCCTGGCTTACCGCTGGCGACCGAGCAGCCTGCTGACTCGCTGCGGGAGGCCAGGAAGGCGACGGTACCGCAGCACGAGCACCGTCGCGGCCGCCAGTATCGCTGCCGCGAACACCGCCAGCACGGTGGTGGTGACGACGCCGAGGTGCGTGATGAGCCACTCCACGATCTGCCTGCTGCCCGAGGTGGGATCCGCCAGTACGATCGCGACGAACACCGCCGCGAGCACGGTGGCACCGCCGAGCACGAGCCTGCCGTGCCAGCTGTTGAGCTGGGTCTTCTCCCGCAGGACCCGCCCGGCACGCAGGATCCGTCCCACCCGCAGGATGCGCAACGCCCCGATGCTCAGTACGAGCCGCAGTATCTGCACCGGCCCGATCGCGAACACGACAGCAGGCACCGTCAAGCACGCCACCGTCAGCATCAGCTTGTGCGTCCGGATCCACGCGAGGATGTCGCCGCTGAGCAGCAGCAGGATGACCGACTCGCCGACGAGTACGATCATCGACGCCCAGTTGAGGACGGTGCCGACCTGGGCCGCGGTGCCCTCGCCCATCGCCAGGAACACCGCGGGCACCGATACCACCGCGGCCAGCACCACGGGCACGGTCAGCTGCCGCTCCACCCGTTCCGCTCTGGCGTCGCGCGCCGATCGATCGGAGGAGGTCATCGGTTGTATCGTACGGTGCGCTTCCCGCGGTGGGATCGGCTCGAGATCCCACGGCACGCTCTAGGTAGCCCGACCGCCGAAGCAGTCGTGCCACGCCGCCGCGACGTGTCGCGCGCAGTTGAGCGGTTCCACCCCGCCCACGCCGGTACCCAGTCCCGGCATCGCGATCACCGAAATCGCGTCGCGGGCGGCCACGCCCGGCTCCACCTCGCTGTCCCGCCAGAACTCGAACACGGCCCGGGCGGCAAGGTACGGGTGGACGGTGTCGGTTGGCAGGTGTTCACCGGGCTCGCGCATGGTGGGGGCGCTGATGAGCCACTCCGGCATCGGTTCACCGGTGCGAGCCGCGACCGCCCTGCCGACCGGCAGCTCACCGCCGTGATAGCTCAGGATGGCGCTGCGAACACGTTGCTCGACCCCGGGAAAGGCCCTGGCGTACACGCTGTCGATGCCGCCGCGCATCCAGCCGTGGGAATTGGCGGGACTGACGACGGCATTCGCGTGCACGTCGAGCACGGAACCGTGATGCACGCGGATACGGTCGCCTGCGGACTCCACGACGCTGTGCCACGCCTGGGTGAGGGCATCATCCACCGAACACAGCACCAGTTCCGGCATGTGCTGCGTGGTTGGCGCCGTCGAGCCACTGCGGGTGGTACCCGAATCGGTGGTCACATCCTTAGGGTGCCAAAAAAACGGGCATGGGTTAACCGACGCGCCCATCTGGCATCCGAGTGATTTCGACGACGAATTTGTACTCAGAGTGATCATTGTCGGTGTCACAGCCACCGGTGAGTCGGGATTCCCGGGCAGCGATTCCGGTTATATCCGGGGACCCGTTACCGTGCTCGCACGCCATTGCGTAACCTGCTGGCGTGCACCGGATTGCGTTCTTCGGTCCGGAAGGGACCTTTACCGAGCAGGCGGCCCGCTCGCTGTCGGGCGGCGAGGCAGCCGCCGAGCTCGTGCCGTACGAGACCATAGCGGGCGCCATGGCGGCGGTACGCGGTGGTGAGACGTCGGCGGCGTGCGTCCCTGTCGAGAACTCCGTCGAGGGCCCGGTCACCGCCACGCTCGACGAGCTCGCCGAGGACGAGCCGCTGGTGGCCGTCGCGGAAGCCCTGCTTCCGATCCATTTCACGGTGCTCGCGCGGCACGACCTGGCGGCCGCCGATGTCCGTACCGTGGCCAGCCACCCCCACGCCCTCGCGCAAGTCCGGGGCTGGCTCTCGGCCAACCTACCTGCCGCGCGGCAGGTCGCGACGGCCTCCACCGCCGCGGCCGCGCTGGCGGTGCAGTCCGGGGAGTACGACGCGGCGGTCGCCGCGCCGGTCGCCGCCGAACACTACGACCTGGCCGCCATCGCGACCGATGTCGCCGACGTGGAGGACGCGCGGACCCGCTTCCTGCTGCTGCAGCGCCCCGGCAGGCTGCCGGAGCCAACCGGCTGCGACCGCACCTCAGTGGTGGCCGCGGCGGCCAACCGCACGGGAGCGCTCTCCGAGCTGCTCACCGAGCTGGCTTTCCGCGGGATCAACCTGACGCGGCTGGACGCGCGCCCCATCAAGGGTGGTTTCGGCGAGTACCGGTTCTTCATCGACTTCGAGGGGCACGTCGCGGAGCCACGTATCGGCGACGCGCTCGCGGCGCTGCGCAGGCGGTGTGCCGTGCGATTCCTCGGCTCGCACCCGCGCGCCGACGGCGTGCCCGCGAGCATCCAACCCGCAGCAGGTAACGAGGACTTCGTCAACGCCACAGACTGGGTAGAGTCGGTGCGGCGAGGCGATACCGCCTGAGTGCCCGGACCGTCGAACCGGGCGGCACAGCGCTGGCCAGCTACCGGTCGGCCGCGAGCAGCTGCCGGACTGTCCGTGCACATGCTGAAACACCGGGTGTCGCGGTGGCGACGTTACTGCCGAGTGGAGTTGGTGGACGGCCCGGCACAGCGGGCGGGGGTACTGGCTCGCAGCTCGGCGACATCGCACCGAGGATTGGACTGTTGACGTGAAGTTGAAGCTCGTCCGGCATGCCGAAAGCACCGCCAATGTACGAAAAGCGATCAATACGAAGGTCCCGGGTCCGCCGTTGACGGACCTGGGGAAGCGGCAGGCTGAGGAGCTGGCCGAACGTCTCCGCGACGAGCCGGTGGAGGCGGTGTACTGCTCGCTGGCCACGCGCGCGCAGCAGACCGCGGCACCCGTCGCCGCGCTGCACGAGCTCGACCTGCAGGTCATCGACGGGGTGCACGAGATCTTCGTGGGTGAGCTGGAGGATGTCACCGACCGGGAAGGGATCGAGGCCTACGCGCGGATCTTCTACCAGTGGATCCAGGGCGAGCTGCAGTATGCCATGCCAGGCGGGGAGAGCGGCTTCGAGGTGCGTGACCGGTTCGTCACCGCGATCACGCAGATCAGGAACAAGCACGAACAGGAACATCCCGATGGCACCGTCGTGGTGGTCAGCCACGGCGGCATCATGCGACTGGGGGTGGAGTTGCTTGCCGAGAACGTGCCGCAGGCATCGCCGCTGTCGGGGCTGATCGCCAACACCGGCACGATCGAGCTCGCCACCCTCGACGGCGGTGGCTGGCGGTGCGTCGCCTGGGACGGATTCGACCTCTGAGGCGAGGCGGTACCCGTCCACCGGACACGTCGGTGGACTCAGCTGGCGGCGCCGCGGGATCCGGCGGTGTTGATCTCGGTGCGGTAGCGACGCATCATGATCAGTACCGCCGCGGCGAGCAGCACCTGGCAACCGCCCGAAACCGCGAAGGTCATGCTGGGGCTGTCCAGGATCCGGGTCAGGAAGCCACCGATCATCGCGCCAGCCGGGATCGAGCCCCAGACCAGCGTGCGCCATACCCCGATGATCCTGCCGAGCAGCTCGTCGGGCACGAGCAACGCCCGTAGCGTGGCCAGGATGACGTTGACGGTGACCACCGCCGCCGCGAAGAGCCCGAACAGGATCGCCGCGAGGATCGGGTTGCCGGTGAAACCCATGCCGGTGAACCCGATCCCGGTGAAGACGATCCCGCCAATCAGGACCGGCATGCGCCGGTAGGCGGCGATCAACCGGGGTGCCATTGCCGCGCCCGCCAACCCGCCGAGGCCGCCGATGAACGCGAACATCCCGAACGCCGCTTCGCTCAGCTCCAGGTCCTCCAGCGCGTACAGCACCAGCTGGGCCTGGGCGAGCTCGGCGAGCAGGTTCAGCGCCGTGGCCACCAACACCAACCGCAGCATGACGGGGCTGTGGCGCAGCCAGCGCATACCCTCGACCAGCTCGGTACGCAGGTGGGTACGCCCCGTGCCCGTCGCTGTGGGGCTCGTGGACGGGGCGCCGTCGCCGGAGTCCGCCCCGGCCGCGGCGGCCCGAGCCCGCCGAGGGTGATAGCTGCCGAGCAGGCCGAGCAGCAACACCGCGGCGACCGCGTAAGCCACCGAATTCAGCAGGAAGGGAAACGCCGCGAACACCGCGAACGTCAAGCTCCCGACCGGGCCGCCGAGGAAGGTCTGGCCGACGATCTCCACCGACTGGAGCTTGCTGTTGGCGCTTTCCAACCGCTCGCGGCGCACCACCGAAGGGATCAGCACGTTACCCGCGGTGTCCGCGACGGTCTCCGCGGTGCCGATCAGCAGCGCCGCGGCGTAGACCACCCAGATGGAGATGGAGTCGACGTAGACCAGCCCGGCGGTGCCGCCCACTACGAGCGCGCGGGTGATGTTGGCGATGATCATCGCGCGCTTGCGATCCACCCGATCGAGGAACGCGCCTGCGAGGACGCCGAACAGCAACCACGGGAGGAACTGGGTCGCCGCGAGGCCGGCGATGAGCACGGGATCGCGGGTCAGCGTCGCCGCGAGCAGCGGGAACGCGACCTTGCCGATACCATCGCCGAGCTGGGAGAGGGCGCTGGAGGACAGGAGCCAGTTCAGCCGCTTCTCGCTGGAGCTGTGCACCGCGTTCTGGTCAGCCTGCTGAGCCAGAGTTTCCTCCTCGCCACCGAGTCGTCTCAGGTCGAGCCCGCTGTCTATCGGCCGGTTACCTGTTAGCTACATCATGGTTCCACGACGGGGTGTCATTGTGCACCGCCGGAAAGTAGCAACGCTTAGTACTCGCTAAGGGGGAACGAGTCACGCCGGTCCGGCCCCGATCGGCCTGGTTCGATCAGCCCCAGCCGAGCTCGTGGAGACGCTCGTCGTCGATGCCGAAGTGGTGTGCGATCTCGTGCACCACGGTAATGACGACCTCGTTGACGACCTCGTCCTCCGAGTCGCACATCGCCAGGATCGGTTCACGATAGATCGAGATCCGATCCGGGAGCACCCCGCCGTAGTCGTGCATCCGGTCGGTGAGCGCCACACCGTGGTAGAGCCCGAGGATGTGCGGCTCTTCCTCGTTGCGTTCCTCCACGAGCACCACCACGTTGTCCATCGCGGCGGCGAACTCGCCAGGGACCTGATCGAGCGCTTCGGAAACCAGATCCTCGAAGCGCTGGCGGGGCATCTCGACCGGCATAGATGTCGCTGATTCGTCGGTGGTTCGCTGGCTGTTGGGGTGCTTACTCGCTGTCGGTGTCGTCGCTGTCGTCGGTACCGCCGGAATCCTCCGTGTCCTGGCCGTCCTCGGCATCCGCCGCGACGCTGCCGGTCACCGGGGCCAATCCCGACTCGTCTTCAAGGACCCTACCGACCTTGCAGTTGACCAACCGGGAGCCGGCCTCCCAGCTGGCCTCCTCGCGAGTGTCCCACGCGACGATCAGGTCGTTGTCCGCGAGATCCATGCCGTCGGTGTAGGAGTCGGCGTGTTCGGCGCATTCGGTGTCGAGCCAGGACATCTGGTCGGACTCCGACGGGTAATCCTCGCCGAACTCCTCGGCCAGATCGACCACCGCGATCATCTCGTAGGAGTGCGGCTCGGCACAGTCGACGGGATCACCCACGGTGTTGTCCTCCAGGCCGAGGCAGGTTCCCACATCCCAGACATTCGACTGGTCCAGCCCGGCGACCGAGGCGGTCATCGGCTGTGGCTCGCCGCCCGGCGCCAGCCACCACAGGCCGCAGTGCACCAGGCGCTGCCCGGCCTCCCAGTCGGTGTCGTTCGGGAAGATCGCGCTGACCTTGAATCGCCCGTGGGGGTCGAGCCCGCTGTCCAGGTAGGCATCCGCAGGCTCGGTGCACCGCTCGTCGACGATCTCCTGCCACTGGTCCATGTCCGGTGGGGGAGCGTCCGAGGGGTAGTCGGTCGATACATCGATCACCGCGGTGACCTCGAAGAGATGTTCCTCGTCACACGGCACCGTGCGCATGTCGCGTACGTCACCCTCTGACCACGTCACGCAATCGCCCTGTGACGCGGAGAACGCGGTTTCCAGCGGTGGGGACTCCTCATCGGTGTCCTCGTCACCCTGCCCTTGTTGCGCGCTGCCGGGCGCGCTCGCTTCCGGTTCGAAGGGTGCGCTGAACACGAACGTCGAGGTCAGCGCCAGCATGGCACCGATAACCGCGCCGACGAGCAGCAGCCGCGCGTATGTCTGGCGGCTGTGCATCCGTAACCGGTCGGTCTCGGGCCACATCTCCCCCATCATGCCTCACTGATACAGCAGGCGGTTCCCGCAACGGGCGATCGGTGACATGGTCGTCGCGCGTGCGACTAGCCTGAACCAATGCGATCTTTGAGAACCCCGGAGGACCGCTTTTCGGCGCTGCCCGGCTTTCCTTACCAGCCGAGCTACGTTCAGGTCGCCGACGCCGACGGCGGTTCGCTGCGCATGGCCTACGTCGCCGACGGTCCGGCCGACGGTCCGGTCGTGCTGCTGCTGCACGGCGAACCCACCTGGTCGTACCTCTACCGCAGTGTGCTGCCGGTGCTGGCGGGCGCGGGGATACGGGCGATCGCCGTGGATCTGGTGGGCTTCGGTCGGTCGGACAAGCCGACCGAGGTCACCGACCACACCTACGCGCGGCACGTGGAGTGGGTACGCTCGCTGGCTTTCGACCGGCTGGACCTGCGGGACGTCACGCTGGTGGCGCACGACTGGGGTGGGCTGATCGGGTTGCGGCTGGTCGCCGAGCACCCCGAACGGTTCGCGCGGCTGGTGGCGGCCAACACCGGCCTGCCGACGGGCGAGCAGCACATGCCTGAGGAATGGTGGTGCTTCCGTGAGGCCGTGGCGACCGTCGATGAGCTAGACATCGGGAGGTTCGTGCAGGCGGGCTGCCTGTCGACGCTGCCGGAGGAGGTGCGAGCGGCATACGATGCGCCGTTCCCTGACGAGCGGTACAAGGCGGGGCCCCGCGCGATGCCGCAGCTCGTTCCGGTCAGCACGGACGACCCGGCCACCCCGGCCAACCGTGCCGCGTGGCGAGTGCTTTCCCGCTGGTCGGGGCCGGTGTTGTGTGCCTTCTCCGACGGCGATCCGATCACCAAGTCCATGGCGCCGGTGCTGCGCCGGTCGTTGCCGGGGGCGGCGGGCAGGGAGCATCCCACCCTCGCTGGAGCGGGGCACTTCCTGCAGGAGGACGCGGGGGAGCGGTTGGCGCGGGAGGTAGCGCGGTTCGTCCCTCGCTGAGGTGGGCCAGGGCGGGCACACGCCCGCCCTCCGGGGCCGGGCGCCGTTCCTGCTGCTGGCGGGATACGCTGCACCCTGTGATCGACCCACGGACACTCCGCGAGGACCCGGAGGCGGTGCGCGCGTCGCAGCGCGCCCGAGGTGAGGACACCGGGCTCGTCGACCGCTTGCTCGAGTTGGACGAGCGTCGGAGGTCGGCGATCACCCGCGCCGACTCGCTGCGTGCCGAGCAGAAACAGCTCGGCAAGCGGATCGGGCAGGCCGCGGGTGAGGAACGCGAGAGCCTCCTTGCGCAGGGTAAGGACCTCGCCGCGCAGGTCAAGGAGGCGGAGGCGGAGCAGGTCGAAGCCGAGGAGGCGTTCCGCGAGCTGCAGGCCGGACTGCCGAACCTGGTGCACCCGCAGACCCCTGCGGGAGGTGAGGACGACTACGTCGTGCTCAAGCACGTGGGAACCCCGCCCACGTTCGACGGCGATCCCGCGGACCATCTCGATCTCGGGGAGCGACTGAGGGCGTTGTCCACCGAGCGCGGCGCGAAGGTGTCCGGCGCTCGCTTCTACTTCCTCACCGGCGTCGGCGCGCAGCTTGAGCTTGCGCTGCTGAACCTCGCGGTGGCGCAGGCGACCGAGCACGGTTTCCAACTGATGATCCCGCCAGTGCTGGTGCGCCCGGAGATCATGGCTGGCACCGGCTTCCTCGGCGAGCACGCCAGCGAGGTCTACCACCTCGAGCAGGACGACCTCTACCTGGTGGGCACCTCGGAGGTCTCGCTGGCCGGCTATCACTCCGACGAGATCGTCGACCTCGCGGGCGGCCCGTACCGTTACGCTGGCTGGTCGACCTGTTTCCGCAGGGAAGCGGGGTCGTACGGGAAGGACACCCGCGGCATCATCCGGGTTCACCAGTTCAACAAGGTGGAGATGTTCGTCTTCTGCCGTCCCGACGACGCCGAGTCCGAGCACGAGCGGTTGCTGGCCGCCGAGGAGGAGATGCTGGCCAAGGTCGAACTGCCGTACCGGGTGATCGACGTGGCTGCAGGCGACCTCGGCACCTCGGCCTCCCGGAAGTTCGACTGCGAGGCGTGGCTGCCGAGCCAGCAGACGTACCGCGAGATGACCTCCACGTCGAACTGCACGACCTTCCAGGCCCGCAGGCTCAACACCCGCTACCGCGACGCCGACGGCCGCCCCCAGCCCGCCGCCACGCTGAACGGCACGCTGGCCACCACCCGCTGGCTCGTCGCGATCCTGGAAAACCACCAGCAGCCGGACGGCTCGGTCCGTGTCCCCGAGGCGCTCCGCCCGTACCTCGGCGGCCGCGAGGTGCTCGAACCGGCCGGCTGACCGCCGGGGGTGCGAGCCGAAGGACTCCTCGGGTACCGGATATGTACCGAAGGGGCCCTTCGGCTCGCACCCGGGCTGTCACACAGCGGCGTGGTGTTCCGCCCCGATGAGGTGACGTGTGGTTCGCATCGGGCTGTATCGCCATAACCTGGAGTGACGGGGATCACAGGCTGGTACCTCTAGCCGGACGGAGGGTAGCGATGCACCGACTGACGCGCGCCACCACAGCCATACTGAGCGCACTCGCGCTCGGCACCATGGGAACCGTCGCGCCCGCAGCGGCGTCGGCGGTGCCGCTCGACCGCACGGACGGGTCGCTGACGTGCACGTATTCCATCAACACCAAGGCAAACAAGGTATCGGGGAGCTGCTCGGGCACCACGTCCGTCGGTGCAGCGAGCGGCTCGTTCTCCGGGCACGTGCGGCCAAACGGGCTCGCGAGCGGCAGCATCACGCTGCACACCCCGCTGGGTTCGCTGGAAGGTGAGTTCCGCGGCAAGCCGTTCAAGCCCGCCCCACCGACCAAGGCCAAGGGCGAGTGGTCGGTCTCGGCAGGCAAGACCGCGCTGTCCGGCACCTTGAAGGCCACGATCCGCTGACCGCCGGGGTGCGAGCCGAAGGACTCCTTCGGTACACGATGTGCACTCGAGGACCCCTTCGGCTCGCACCCTCACAGCGCGTCGGCCACGTACCGCGCGATCTCCAGTGCGCTGGTCGCGGCCGGGGACGGGGCGTTGAGCAGGTGGACCTGGCCGGGTGCCTGTTCGATGAGGAAGTCGTCGACTAGCGAGCCGTCCGGCAGTAGTGCCTGCGCGCGCACGCCGGCTCCCAGCGGGACGATGTCGCGGGGACCGATCGCTGGTACCAGGCGGGCCAGGCTGGCCGCGAAGCGGCGCCGCGACAGCGAGCGCCGCACCTCGTCCAGCCCGGTCGGCAGCGCGTACCGGCGGGCGAGCCGCCACAGGCCCGGGAAGCGGGCGATAGCCGCGAGATCGCGGGCCGAGATGTCGCGCCACCGGTAGCCCTCCCGGTGCAGCGCGAGCACCGCGTTCGGCCCGGCATGCACACTCCCATCCAGCATCCGTGTCAGATGCACCCCGAGAAACGGCAGGGCCGGGTCGGGAACCGGGTAGATCAGCCGACGCACCAGATCCCTGCGCTCCGGGCGGAGCTCGAAGTACTCGCCGCGGAACGGCACGATGCTCGCCCGAGGGGTGAACCCGGCCATCCGGGCAACCCGATCGGCGTGCAACCCGGCGCAGTTCACCAGACCGTCCGCGCGCACCGTGCCCGAGGGGGTCGCCACCTCGATGCCGTCCGGCCCGCGCCGCGTGATGGCCAGCGCGGGTGAGCACAGCCGCAGCTCGGCTCCTGCCGCGGTGAGCTCGGTCGCCATCTCCCGGCAGACCTCGCCGAAATCGATGACAGCCGTGGACTCCACCCGTAGCGCCTGGACGCACCGCACCTCGGGCTCGTACTCCCGTGCCTGCTCCGGGCCGATCAGCCGTGCGGGCACCCCGTTGGCGGCTGCCCGCTCGGCGAGCACGTGCAGTGCGGGCAGCTCGGATTCGGTGGTGGCGACCACCAGCTTGCCGCACACGTCGACAGGAAGCTCACGCTCGCGGGCATAGGCCACCATGGAGCGGTTCCCGGCCACGCACAGCCGTGCCTTGAGCGAACCTGGTTTGTAGTACAGCCCGGCGTGCACCACGTTGGAGTTGCGCCCGGTCTGGTGTGCCGCCCAGCGGCCCTCCTTCTCCAGGACGGTCACACCGGTACCGCGTCGCGCCAGCTCGCGCGCCACCGCGAGCCCGAGGATGCCGCCGCCGATCACTACCACTGTGCGCACAGCCAGCGAGCGTATCGACCGGGCCGCCGCCACACACCCGCGGAGCCGAGGTGACCGCGGGCGGCATACGCTGTGGGCGAGCTCGCACCGGAGGGCGATGGGACAGGAGGGTTATGCCCGATTCGTACCCGGAGCCGGTTGAGACCCCCCCGGTTGAGACCGCCCGCGGTGAGGACGCGCCGATCCCGATCGGCAGCCCGACCGTCGGGGAAGCCGAGCTGGCTGCCGTCGCCGAGGTCTTCCGCTCGGGGTGGCTGGCGGGGTCCGGGCCTACCTGCCGCCGGTTCGAGGAGCGGTTCGCGCGCGCCGTCGGCGTGCGGCACGCGTTGGCCACCAGCAGCTGCGGCACGGCTCTCCACCTCGGCCTTCGGGTGCTCGGCGTGGCGCGGGCCGACGAGGTGATCGTCGCCGATTACACCTTCCTCGCCACCGCGCACGCCGTGGTGCACGCAGGCGCGACGCCGGTATTCGTCGACGTGCGAGGTGACACCGGCACGGTCGATCCGGATGCGGTGGCGGCGGCGGTGACGTCCCGCACGGTGGGCATCATCGCGGTCGACGTGGCGGGCCAGCCCGCCGATTACGACGAGCTCGCCGCCGTGGCGCGGCGGCACGGTCTGTGGTTGTTCGAGGACGCCGCCTGCGCGGCTGGTGCCACCTACCGGGGCAGGCCTGCGGGCAGTCTCGCCGATCTCGCGGCCTTCTCGTTTCACGGCCGCAAGGGCATTACCGCCGGTGAGGGTGGTGCGTTGGTGTCCGACCGCGAGGAGCTGATCGAGCGTGCGCGGCGGCTACACAGCTACGGCATCGTCCCGGCGATCGAGCGGGAAAGCGCCACGGGACTCCCGGTGCCGGGGTGTGAGGAAGCGGGCTACAACTACCGGCTCTCGGACGTGCAGGCAGCGATCATGACGGCCCAGCTCGACCGGCTGCCCGGGTTGCTTGCCTCGCGGCGCGCGGTGGCCGAGCGCTACCGCGAGGGTTTCGCGGACCTGCCGGGCGTCACACCCGCCGTGGAGCTGCCGGACCGGGAGCACGCGTGGCAGGCCTACCACCTGACCGTGGCGTGTGGTGAGGAGCGCGACCGGATCGCCACCAGGCTGCGGGAACGTGGCATCGGCTGCGGCTTCGGGACCTATGCCTGCCACCTGCAACCGGTTTACGGCTCGGACCGGCACCTGCCGGTCTCGGCGCGGCTGCTCGCCACGCGGCTGGCAATTCCCATGCACGCCAACCTGACCGGAGCTGAAGTGGACCGAGTCATCGGCGAGGTGCGCAGCGCGGTCGCCGGTTCGCCGTAACGAGTATGCCCGCGCGGCGGGACAGAGGAAAGCGAGAGGGAGAGGCACTGGCATGACGGCCAAGAGGGTGTTCTTCACCGGCGGCGCGGGGTTCATCGCCTCACACACGATCCCGCTGCTGCTGGAACGCGGCTACGCGGTGCGGATCTACGACAACATGCGGCGTGGCGACCGGGAACGCACCGAGCGGTTCATCGCCGAGTCCGGCGGCAGGGTCGAGCTGGTCGAGAAGGACGTCACCAACGGTGGTCCGGTTCGCGAGCACATCGCTGGCTGCACCCACGTGATCCACTTCCCGACGATGTCGATCAACAAGTCGATCGCCGACCCGCACGAATCGATCTACCTGAACATGATCGGCAACAACAACGTCTTCGCCGCCGCGGCCGACGAGGGCGTGCGGCGGCTCGTGTTCGCCTCGACGGCCTCGGTCTACGGCAACCCGAAGAAGCTGCCGATGCACGAGGACGACGAGCTCGAGCCGCTCACGCCGTACTGCATCAGCAAGCGCGCCGGTGAGGACCTGCTCGGCTTCTACCAGCGCCACAAGGGACTGTCCTGGAACGCGCTGCGGTTCTTCAACGTCTACGGCCCCGGCCAGAAAGTCGAGGCGTACTACACCTCGGTGATCAATCACTTCCTGCAGCGGTTGCGGGCGGGCCAACCCCCTGTCATCGACGGCAAGGGTGAGCAGTCCATGGATTTCGTGCACGTGCACGACATCGCCAGGGCGGTGGTGGCGGCGCTGGAGAGCGAACGCTGCGACATGCCGATCAACATCGGTACCGGTATCGACACCTCGATCTCGACACTGGCCAAGTTGCTGATCGACGCGGTTGGCGCCGACGTCGAACCACAGTTCAACCCGAGGGATGTGCTGGTTGCCCGCAGGGCCGCGAACATCGACAGGGCCAGGAACGTGCTGGGCTGGGAGCCGACGATCACCGTGGAGCAGGGGATGGCCGACCTGGTCGCGGCCACCGCCTCGGAAGCGCGGGACGGCGCGGGGGACGGCGAATGACAGGGGAGGATTTCGCCGCGGCGTTTCATGGCGAGCACGGGATCCCGCCGAACCCGTACAACACGCACGCTCGAATCACCGGCGATCCGGTGATCGGGGAAGGTACCTGGATCGGGGCTTTCACCGTGCTGGACGGTGGTGGCGGGTTGCTGCGTATCGGCACGGGATGTGACATCGGTGTCGGTTCGCAGATCTACACCCACAGCACGATGAAGCGCTGCGTTTCCGGCAGGGCGTACAACACTGTGGACACCGAACCTGTCTCCATCGGCGATCATGTTTTCATCGCGCCGAACGTGACGATCCTGCCGGGTGTCAGTGTCGGCGATTCCGCGGCTATCGTCGCGGGGTCGGTGGTGACCAGCGACGTCGCGGCCCGGTCGATCGTCGCCGGGGTGCCCGCCCGGCCGATCGGGCACCTGGAGATCGACGGCGCGGACGTTCGCCCGGTGTACTACGCGTCATCGCCCGACCGGCAGGAATAGGAGGGCGGCAGTGCGGATCGCGGTGGTCAACAACTTCTACCCGCCACGCGTCGGTGGCAGCGCGCACTTGTCGGAATCGCTGGCGCGGGGGTATGCCGCGCGGGGACACGAGGTGCTCGTCATCACAGCCGAGCACGCGGACGCGCCTGTCGATGAGGTCGCAGGCGGCGTGCGGGTGGTGCGTCTACCCGCGGTGAAACTCCCCGAGACCCGGCTGGCGGTGAACTTCGACATCGCGTTCTGTGCCAGACCCTCGCTGCCGCGCAGGATCCGGGAGCTGCTTGACCGCTTCCGGCCCGACGTGATCCACCAACACGGCCAGTTCTTCGATCTCACCTGGGCCACCGGCCTGTGGGCGAGACGGAACGGTGTACCGGTGCTGCTGAGCGTCCACACGAGACTAGAGAGCCCGAGTAAGCTCTACCAGGTTGTGTTCTCATTGCTCGACCGCTGGGTCGTCGCCCCGTTCATGCGTCGGTACGTGCCGACGTTCGTGGTGATGGACGAGCAGATGCGCGACTACATCCACACCAAGTACCGGGGCGGGATCTCGGGAACGGTGCACACCCCGATCGGGGTCGATCCGGATGCGGTGCGCGGCGGAGACCGGGCCGTGATGCGGCAGCGGCACGGTATCGGGGACGCGCCGGTGATCCTGTCCACAGGACACGTGATCCCGCTGCGGGACAGGATGACCCTGATCGAAGCGATGCCCGCGGTACTGGCGCGGCTTCCTGAGACCAGACTGGTGGTCGTCGGCGGCGTGTACTACGACGCGTTCCTGCGGCGTGCCAGGGAACTCGATGTCGAGCACGCGCTGATCGTCACGGGTGCGGTGCCGAGGTCCGACATCCCGCATTACCTCGCCGCCGCCGACATCGAGTGCCACGACCTGCACGGCTACGGTTTCGGTACCGCCAGCCTGGAATGCATGGCCGCCGGGCTGCCTGTGGTGTCGGCGGTGCGGGAGGACAACTTTGGGGATATCAAGCTGATCGACAGGGTGAACGTCCACCTGGTACCGCCGCAGGATCCCGAGGCGCTGGCGGAAAGGCTGGTGGAAGCGCTGAACGACCCGGTCCAGGCACGTTCGATCGCCAGGGCGGGCGCGGACCTGGTCGACGCGAACTTCACCATGGACGCGGTGATCGACAAGCACGTCGACGCGCTACGCAGGCTGATCCCCGGCAGGTAGCGAGGATCCTCCGGCAACCGTGGTCACAGCAGGCAGGTCGTCAGACCGTCGCCGCCGTCCGGATCGTCGGCGTCGCCGTCCATCGGCGGGAGCGGGATGTGCCCACCTCCCACTTCGAGGGACGGGTCCGGCATGGAGATCTCGGCGCCGTCCAGCGCGTGCAGGCCGACGGTGACGTCGGTGAAGCTCATCCACGGGAAGCTGGCAGGCGGTGGGTTCTCCGGCGAGTAGTCCACCTCGTAGGTGATCAACCCGTCGATCATCTTTCCCGTCAACCGCCGCAGGTACAGCTCGGTGCGCTCGCCGAACGCGGTGTCAACGTGCACCCGTGGGGTATCGATGCGTATCGCGGGATCATCCGGCAGGGAGATCGTCGCGTCGTCGATTCTCAGGCTGCTCGCTTTGAACTTCAGCGACTCGACGGGGCCGTTGACGGTGGGGAGCTCGACGACTCCGTCGTAGCACAGCCCGGACAGCGACAGCTTCGATGCCGTGATCGTCGTCGGGATCTCCGGCACTACCGGCCCTTTGGTGTGTTGTGCCTGCAGGGCCGGGGCCTGCCCGGGAAGGAGGGCGACGACGATGACGCCGACCAGTCCGAGCACGAGCAGGCCGCGGCCCCGCATCCGCGCAGTACTCACGCCGCCCGCGACAGTCCGGTCCCGGTCTGCTTCGCGCTCGCCGGTGCTTGCCCCGGCCCGGTGGTGTCCGCGTCACCGCGGTCTTGGATCGCGGACAGACGACCGGGAGCCCACGACAGCGCGAGGGTGGCCGAAAGCAGCCCGAGGAGCAGGCCGATACCGAAGCCGCCGAAATTGGCGGTGACCAGCGAGGTCAGCGAGGCGACCATGATCAGTACCCCGCACGGGATGCGCACCTGCGGGCGCACCCACAGTGCGACGGCGCAGCAGGCGATCACGGTGCTGAGCACGATCGACGACACCCCCCCGAGGGTGGCGATGGTGAGCATGACGTCGCCGATGTTCACCGACAGCACCGGCGGCCCGAAGATAGCGATGGCTGCCAGGATGCCGAACACCCCTGCCCAGAACGGGCGGGTGCGCCGCCAGCTCCGGAAGCCGCGCCAGGCGCGGGCGAGCATCTGAACCATGGTTCCCTCCCGAGATCCGGTCATCCGCAGGTGTTGCCGGTGCCTTGCCGCGCGGAAACGCTCAGGCCGTGTGCCGTGAGGGTGCCCGCGTTGATCGCCCAGGAGTCGCCGTCCAGGTTGGTGGCGCTCAGTCCGGAGGCGTCGAGGGCGGCACTGCCCGGCTGGCCGGTGGCCTCGCCGGGGCCGGACTCGACCTGTGAGGCGTCGATGCCCAGGTGCGCGTCGTTCAACGTCAGACTCTCCGCCCGCAGATCACTGACGTCGATGATCAGGTTGTCGCCGTCGACTCCGCCTGGGATGTCGAGCTTGACCGACACGGCGTCCAGCACCGGAAGGTTGTTCACTACGAAGCCGGTGCAGAAATTGTCGATTTGGGTGCTGCGCAACCCCATGGTGGCCGCCGCCTTGGTGCCGTCACTGCTGTTGACCTCGTTTCCGTAGAGCACGAGGCCATTGCCTTCGAGCCTGTCGGCGTCGATCTTGAAGGTGGTCCCGGCGACGGCGAACGAGGCTGCTACAGCCCCCTGGGCCATAGCCGTCACCAGCAGACCTGCCGCCACCCCGCCCACACCGAGAACGGCGACGAACCGGCGCCACCGCGTGTGCCCGGTGCTGCGGCGACGTTCACGGCGGTCGTGCAACCGGGTACGGGCACGCGAGATCAGACCTTCGGAACCATGCTTGCCGTTACTCAACTGACTCCACCCTCACGCTGTCATTCACTCCACCGATCGTGCGCGTTGCGTGATGCGACTACGCACGGGCCGCAATTCTTCCCAATGTTCTCCTGGCTAAATCCACACGATTGGGTGTATTGTTACCGTAGAGTTACTTAGCATACAAGTAGAACTTGTTGCTGAATAGCATTCGTGTAATGAAATTTCTTCACAAAAAATCATTATCAGCGAGATATCTTCCTGTCCTGACGGCGTGGTCTTCAGCGCCCTGCTTGGGTGAGGACACTCGAGACCACCAGGTGTGATGGCAGGATCGAGTCACGTTCCGTGACCGGGTCGCCGGTGCCTTCGACGAGGTCGAGGAAATGATCGAGTTGGCTCGCCAGCGGCTCGCGGACGGTGAGCAGCTCCGGGATCTCGATGACCGTCTGCTGCCGGTACCCGCGGCCGCCGTCGGCAACGCCTTCGTGCGAGACATGCCGGTAGATCGTCACATCCCTGCGGAGCAGGTCGATCTCGATGAGGCGATCGAGCTCGGCCACGGTGAGCGTGCGGACCTTGCGCTGCCCGATCCGGGAAGCGGAGACGGCTGCGAGTCCTTTCTCGAAGGACAGCACCGCTTCGAGCGTGTCCTCGGCGCCTTCCAGCGACTGCGGGTGGAAGTACCCCGCGGCCGCGGTGGTGCTGTGTGGCGCTACCCCGCCGAACAGCTGGATCGCCAGGTCGACGTCGTGAACCAGCAGATCCCACGCGACGCCGGTCTTGATGCGCGCGGCGTACGGGCCGTGACGGGCACCCCTGACGTGGATCGGCTCACCGAGTAGGGCGCGAGCGGTGATCACCGCCGGGTTGTACCGCTCGAGCAGCCCGCACATCAACGGTATGTCCGCTGTGGTCGATCGTTCGATGATCTCCCGTGTTTCGGTGATGCTGCTCGCGACCGGTTTCTCGATCAGCAAGGGCTTTCCCTGATCGAGTACCTCGATAGCAAGTGTATGGTGCATCTCGGTTGGAGCGGAGAGGATCACCGCGTCCGCATCGGACAGCGTATCGATCTCCGGGGTCCAGTCGACGGCGAACCGGTCGGCGATCTCCCGGCCCGCGTCCTCGCGGGGATCGACCACGCGCACCAGCCGGGCACGCTCGCTCTGCGAGATCACCCGCGCGTGCAGCGCCCCCATGGTTCCGGTGCCCACAAGGGCCAGCCTGTGTGTCATGCCCCGAGCGCCTCCCGTACCGCCGTGACGATCACCCGCACCTGCTCACCGGTCAGTGCGTGGTGAACCGGAAGCGACAACACCTGCCGTGCGGCGGCCGCTGCCACTGGAACGTCGTCGAGCGAGGTGCCCGCCACCCGCGGGTGGGTGCGGTAGCAGTCGTGATCGAACACCAGTCGCGGGTAGTGGATGCCGGTCTCGACACCCCGCTCGGCAAGCGCCCGCGCGAGCCCGTCCCGGGTCAGCGTGGCGTCGCCGGTCAGCCGCACGGTGTACTGATGCCACGCGTGCTCGCAACCGGGTGCGTCGCCGGGCAGTATCAGCCCGGGAGTCCCGGCGAGCCCTTTCGACAGCGCCGCCGCGTTGTGCCGCCGGGCAGCGACGAGCTCCTCCCGCCGGGCGAGCTGGGGGATGCCCAGCGCGGCGTGTAGTTCGCTCATCCGGTAGTTGTGCCCCGGTATGGCATAGGAGTAGTGGGCGCGCATGCCGTGGTTGCGCAGCAGCCGCAGCCGGTCGGCGAGCCCACCGTCGTCGGTGGTGATCATCCCGCCCTCGCCGGTGGTGATGTTCTTGGTGGCGTACAGCGAGAAGCAGCCGAGGCCGAACGAGCCGACGGGTGCGCCTCGGTAGGTGGCGCCGAACGCCTGCGCGGCGTCCTCCACGAGGTGTAGCCCGTGGTCGGCAGCCAGCGCGGTCAGCGCGTCCATGTCGGCGGGCTGGCCGTACAGGTGTACCGGCAGCAGCGCGGCGGTACGCGGTGTTATGGCCGCCGCGACGCCGTCGGGGTCGACGGTGAGGTGCTCGGCGTCGAGATCGGCGAAGCGGGCTGTGGCGCCGGTGGACAGGATCGCGTTGAGCGTGGCGATGAAGGTGAACGGCGAGGTGATCACCTCGTCGCCCGGCCCGATCCCGAGGGCCTGTAGCGCGGCAACCAGGGCGGTGGTGCCGTTGTTGACCGCAACCGCGTGCCGGGTCCCCGTCCCTTCGGCGAACCCCTCCTCGAGCTGCCGCACCAACGCTCCCTGCGCGAGTTTCCCACTGCGCAACACCTCGATGACGAGCGATTCGGCGTCGGTGACGTCGACGGCCGTAACCGGGATCATCTCCACCCTCGCTCTCGGTGTGCGGCGCGCGTTCTCGGGTACGGTTGGCGCCCGGCACGCGGCAGCCGGATGCGCGGACGTGCGCTACGGTACCCTCTGCCCGCATGGCCGCCGACGTACGTCGACGACCCCTGCAGCGGGCCGTGCCGACCGCACCGGATCAGCGAAACCCGCCGGAAGCGGCGGTCCCACGACCACCGGGCACAAGCGACGATCCGGACGAACGAGCCGGTTCGGGCGGATCCGGTGCACCGAGTCGAGCGAAGGGAACGGGGGCCGACGCTGTGTCCAATCGCATCCACCACACCGCGGTGATCGGCGACGGTGTCGAGCTGGGCGAGGGCAACGTGATCGGGCCCTACGCCGTCCTGCTCGGTCCCGCCGTGATCGGCGACGGTAACTGGATCGGGCCCCACGTCACCATCGGCACCCCGGCCTCGGACGACGCCGCGCCCCACCCCGCCGGATGGGAGCCGGGCGCGGGCCGCGGCGATCCCGAACGCGTCGGGTACGGGGTGGCGATCGGCAACGGCAACGGCATTCGCGAGTACTCCAGCATGCACCAGGGCACCTGGCGGACCACCCGGCTCGGCGACAGGGGGTACCTGCTGCGCGGCGTGCACCTGGCGCACGACTGCCTGGTTGGCGACCGGGTCGTGCTCGGCTCGAACGCGGTTCTCGGCGGGCACGGTGAGGTCTGGTCGCACGCCAACCTCGGGCTCGGCGTTGTGGTGCACCAGCGCCGCCGGATCGGGCCGGGGGCGATGGTGGGCATGGGGGCCGCGGTGCGCTCCGACGTGCCAGCCTTCACCGTCAGCGTAGGGGTACCCGCTCGCGTGACGGGGGTGAACCGCACGGGCCTCGCCCGCCTCGGGGTGGAACAGGAAGCGATCGCGGCGCTGGAACCGTTCCTGCTCGGGCAGCGCGACGACGAGCCAGCCGCGTTCCCCGACGATGGGGTGCTCGGCGAAGGACTGACGGACCTGCTGGCCTCGTGGCACGCGCGCCAGGAACGGAGCGGGTAGATGGCCGGGCACACCGCAGCGGGGACAGCGGCCGGTACCGCGCCCGCGACGCGGGCAACCGGCACAGTCGGCAGGGCGCGGGTGATCACGGCGCTGCGCGTGCTCGCGGTCGTTGTCGTCGCCGCTTTCGCCGTGTACTACCTGCACCAGCATTGGGACGAGTTCTGGGAGACGATCGCGGGCATCGCCTGGCAGTCCTCGGCGCTGTCGCTGCTCGCGCTGTGCGTAGCGATTGGGGTGACCACCTACGGCTGGCACGTCATGGTGAACGCGTTCGGCCCGGCGATCGGCTACCGCACCGGGGCGCAGATCTTCCTCGTCGGTCAGCTCGGCAAGTACGTCCCCGGTTCGGTGTGGCTGTACCTGCTGCAGATGGAGCTCGGCAGGCAGGCGGGCCTGTCCCGCGCCCGGGTCTTCGTCGCCACGCTGGTGCACATGGGTATCGGGCTGGTGATCGCGATGTTGGTCGGGGTGATCGCGTTGCCGGTCATCTTCGACACCAGCCCGAACGCGCGATGGGTGCTTGTGCTGCTGCCGATCGGCTTGATTGCCATGCACCCGAGGATCCTCAGCTGGGCGGTCTCGCTGATGCTACGGATCCTGCGCAGGCGGGAGCACGCCCGTCGGCTGCGGATGGCGACGATTGGCAAGGTCGTCACCGCCTCCTCAATCGCCAAGCTGCTGCAGGGGCTGCACCTGTGGCTGCTGGCGAACGCGGTGGGCACGCCGGGTTGGCTCGGCCTGTTGCTGTGTATCGGTGCGATGTCGCTGGGGATGGCGGCCGGTACGGCCGCGCCGATTTTCCCGGCCGGGGTTGGCGCGCGCGAGGGCGTGATCGTGGCGGTGCTGGTGGTCAGCGGGATCTCCGCCCCGCAGGCGGCGGCGTTCGCGGCGGCCTCGCGTGTGATGTTCATCGTCGCCGACCTCATCACCGCGGCAACCGCGGTGGTGGCCGCTCGCGGTAGCCGACAGCGCGCCCGGCTCATCCCCCGGTAGGACGTTGGGCGATGTCCGGCTGCCGGGGTGGGTGTTCGGCCGGTTTCTCGGTGATCTCGTAGAGCGTCGCGGCCTCGTTGCGGAAGACCGATTCGAGGAAGGGCAGCTCGTCCAGCCCGGTGAGGCCGGGCTGGCGGTGATCCCCTGGTGGGAGTCCCAGGTGCCCGTGGGTGCCGACGATGACCCAGCGGATGTCGAGCTCTGCCACAGCGGCCCGCACCTGCGGGTCGGTGGCGTAGTCGGCGAAGCGCTCCGCGAGCAGCTCGGCTCGCGGCGGCTGCCAGGAGTCGTCGTAGTGCGCGGCGACCGAGCGCACCCCGCTGATCGCGTAGGTCCACACGGTGCCGTCGTGCCGGTTGTTCAGCGCCCACTCGTCCGGTCCCGCTCGCTTGCCGAGTTCGACCATCGCCTCGACCTCGCCGTCGCTGACGGCCATGTGCGTCGGGTCGTCCGGGGGTGGGTTGCCGTAACGTGGCCCGATCAACGCGGCGTTGGATGGCGCGTACAGACCCTGACTGAGCACCGCGAATCCGGTGATCACGACGGCGCCGAGCGCGCCGGCCCGCGCGGTGGCGCCCCACCTCCGCTGCCACTGCCGCCGCCGCGCCCACCGCGCGAACGCGTCGCGCAGCACCGCTTGCACCTCTGCGAGGCCGTGCGCGGCCAGCAGCGTCAGCGGGATCGCCGCCATAGCCATGAACCGGAACGGGTCGTTCCACCACGGGCGGGTCAGGTCGAGCACCAGCGGGTGATCCGAGACGGCCACTACCAGCCATGCCAGTCCGGTCAGCAGCGCGGCCCCGGCGACCCACCGCAGCTCGCCGAGCCGGTGAACGAACGCTAGGCCACACAGCAGTGCCAGTGCCAGCCACAGTTGCGCCGTCCCCTCGGAGTGCGGCGAGGGGATGAGCTGGAACGTCAGCAGGGCCTGGACGGCCTCGCCGGGGCCGAACGGTGCTGGCCACCCGTCGTAAGGGAACCCGCTGCCGGTGCGGGCAAGCGCGCCTGCCACGTGGGGCGCGCCGAGCAGCACACCGGCGGTCGCCGCCCCGGTCAGCGCGGCCGTGTCCCTGCTGAGGGTGCCGTGCCCACGGGTACCGAGCCACCGTTGCGCCAGCACCGGCAGCGCGAGCAGCATCGCAGTCAGCAGCGTGGCCGGGTGGATCGCCAGGAGCCCGGCCCCGCACAGCGCGAGCACGAACCCGGTGTCGATCCCGCCGCGTTCCAGGAAACGCCGTAGCACCACGATCGCGACCGGGGTCAGCGACAGCCCGAGCAGGAACGGCAGGATCGGACCCCGCGCCATGGAGATGTAGAGCAACGGTGCGGGGGCGGTCGCGACGATCGCCGCGGTGGCGGCCAGCACGGCGCGGCCCCGGAACGCGCGCACCAGCCCTGCAAACGACAGCGCCAGAACCCCTGGCAGCAGCACGGTGTTGGCGTTGACGATCGCGGGCACGGTCGCACCGAACGGCTGGGCGAGCTGGTAGGCCAGCGCGGCTACCAGGTGGTAGGCGTGCGGGTACAGCAGGCCGCTGCCCGGTGACTGCCCGGCGCCGTCGCCGTCGAACCGGTTCACCGTGGTCATGCCGGTTACGCTGCCGTCGCCGGTGTCGGCGAGGTACCGGATCCCGTTGGCGTGGAACGGGGCGTCGAAACCCTGCGAGATCGCGCCGAGCGTGCCGAGGCCGCGCAGCACCACGTACCCGCCGATCACGGCGGCCAGCAGCACGCTGCAGGCCACGGCCGCGGTGGCTGCTCGCGACCACGGTGGCCGTCGCGCCGGATCCCGCCTGGCGTGGGCGCCGCTCGAGGCTCGCCGTCCGAGCAGATGCGCGGCCAGCGCGAGCGCGGCGGCCATGGCGGTGGCCGCAGCGAAGGTCGGCACCGTGAACTCGACCCGCGCCAGAGCCAACCACGGCCCGGTGATGCCTGCCACGGCGAAGGTCAGCAGCGGCGCGACCGTCGCCAGTGTCCAGCCGCGGAGCCCGGCGGCCAGCCCCACGAGCGCGCCAGGCGCGAGCATGACGGCGACATAGATCGCGACCGTGGCGGCCGCCGCGGCGGTGCTCATCGTGATCGGCACGCTGCTACGTCCTGCTGGAGTCTGGGTGTCCACGGGCCGATCCGGCCACTTGGACGTCGGTGTTGACCCGTACGGCCCTTCCGAGCCATGGGAGTGGGAGCGATCGTACTCCATACGGAGTATGCGACACGGCCGTGTGATGGACAGCCCCTCTGGTGGGCGGTGGCGACGGGAAACAGAACCTACGGTCGCGTAGCCTGGCGGCATGGCCGAGATCGTGTACCCGCCCGTAGTGCTGGCATGCAAGACGATGTTCCGGGTACTGGATATCCGGACCCGGATCGAGGGCGCCGGGAACATCCCTCGGTCCGGCGGGGCCGTCATCGCCTGCAATCACGTGAGCTATCTGGATTTCATCTTCTGCGGGCTCGGTGCGCAGCCTGCTGATCGCCTCGTGCGGTTCATGGCGAAACGGGAGATCTTCGCCAACCGGATCGCGGGTCCGTTGATGCGGGGCATGCACCACATCCCGGTGGACAGGGAGGCTGGCCAGGCCTCCTACGCCGAAGCAGTCCAGCGGCTACGCGACGGGCAGGTGATCGGGGTCTTCCCGGAAGCGACGATCAGCCAGTCGTTCACGGTCAAGGGACTCAAGACCGGTGCGGTGCGGATGGCCGCCGAGGCGGGCGTTCCGCTGGTCCCGATGGCGGTATGGGGCACCCAGCGGTTGTGGACCAAGGGGCGACCGCGCAGGTTGGCCCAGCGGCACGTGCCGGTGGAGATCCACACGGGGGAACCGATGCATCCCGGCCCGGCCGACGACGCCGACACCGTCACCGGGCAATTGCGCGGCAGGTTGCAGGTACTGCTCGACCGTGCCCAGCGGGTGTACCCGGACGCCCCTGCGAACGGGACCGATCCGTGGTGGTTGCCCGCGCACCTGGGTGGTACGGCACCGGCGCCGGAAGCGTGACGCCGCAGCGCGGTCCCGGGAGCCGGTAGCGGGCCAATCCGCGCGCGGGCCGGTCTCGAACTATCGGTATGAGCTTCGATCTGGCAGATTACGCGCGGCAGGCCGCTCCCGTACCGTACGAGGATCTCGATTACGACGCGTTCGGTCCCGACCCGCTGTCCGAGGGAGCGCTTCGCTGTATCCGGTACATGTGCGATGTGGAGACCCATACCATCTGTTACCTGCGGGACCTGCTGGTGACGCCGTCACATCAGGATCCCGAGGTGACGACGTTTCTGACCATATGGGCCTACGAGGAGTACTGGCACGGGGAAGCGCTCGCGCGGGTTCTCGACGCCCACGGCATCCCCACCGGCAACACCCACATCCAGACGTTGCGGCAGGGGTTGGGGTTCAGGGACAAACTCGCTCCCATCAACCAGTCCATCGTCGCCAACGTGCTCGGCGAGGATTTCGTGGCCGTCCACATGACCTGGGGTGCCATCAACGAATGGTCCACCCACGCCGGCTACGCGCGGCTCATCGAGCGGGAGCAGCACCCGGTGCTCACGGAGCTGCTCACCCGTATCATGCGGCAGGAGACTCGGCACGTGGCCTTCTACGCGACCCAGGCGCGGCAGCGGCTGGACCGGTCAAGGAAGGCGAGGTGGCTGACCCGGTCGGCGCTGCGGGCCTTCTGGGCACCGGTCGGTTCGGGTGTCATGCCCAGCAGCGAAACCGACTACGTGCTGCGCTTCCTGCTGGGCGGCGAGTCCGGGCAGCAGGTCGTGCACCGCATCGACGAGAAGATCCATCGCCTTCCCGGCCTGGACGGGATGAACCTCGTGTCGAAGGCGGCACGCGAGGTGGGCGTGCCTGGCGCGCTCGCGGCCTGAGCGGGGCATCGCAGGTCACGCTAATCGGGATGGCCGGACTCAGAACCAGCGTTCGAGCACCTGGGCGACGCCGTCCTCGGTGTTCGGGCCGGTGATCTCGTCGGCCACTTCCAGCACCGCGGGGTGGGCGTTGGCCACGGCGACCCCGTGCCCTGCCCAGCCGAGCATGGCGACGTCGTTGGGCATGTCCCCGAAGGCGATCACGTTTCCGGGGTCCACGTCGAACCAGTCGACGATCTCGGCGAGGCCGGTTGCCTTGGTCACCGATACGGCCGAGATCTCGATGAGCCCGCCGTTACTGGAGTAGGTGACCGCCACCGAGCCGTCCAGCACACTGGTGGCTGCTGCCGCCATCTCCTCCGAGGCCATCCGCTCGTCGCTGACTAGCAGCTTGATCGCCGCCGTGCCGAGAACGTCGGCCCGAGAGCCGGTGTCGCACTCGGTGTCGTCACCCCACGGGTTATGGAACGCGCTCTCGGTCACGATCCGGGCCACGCTGCTGTCGGTCGCGCTCGTGCCCACCCGCTCGGCCCCGAACCGGGCGCGGGGCAGGACCCCGACGATCGCCTCCGCGGCGTCCCGCAGCGTCACGGGAGGGAGGTGCCGGGTGCTGATCACCCGGTCGGCGGCAATGTCGTAGATCACCGCGCCGTTGGCACAAACGGCGTAGCCGGTGATGCCCGCGGGGTTCGCGATCGGCGGGATCCACCGTGGCGGCCGCCCGCTGACGAGCACGAACGGCACGTCATCCTGATGGACCTGCCGCAGCACGGCTCTGGTGCGGTCGGTGAATCGCTCCAGCGGCGTGACGAGCGTGCCGTCCACGTCGGAGGCGATCAGGTGAGGTCGGTGCACGGTGCTGGTTTCCGCTTGTCGATTCGTCGCGTGCGCTCGGCACCGGCCGAGCCTGCCCGGGTATGCCCTTCGTCGAGATGCCCTGCGCGGGAGCCGGTCGATGCCCCGGATCTTCACGGTACCGCCGCGCACGCACCGGGGGTGCCGGTGTGGCAAAGATCGCAGTTCAACGGGTCGCGTTACGGTAACGGCGAGGTGGGGATCACCCGCGTGAGGCAGAAGCGATACGGTGGCCTGCCGTGCGGGTCGGCATCGTGATTCTGACGGAGGACAGATGGTGGTCGGGCGAGCCCAAGTGGCGGGGAGCCGAAGAGCTGGGCTTCGATCACGCGTGGACCTATGACCATCTCGGCTGGCGCTCGCTGGTCGACGGTCCGTGGTTCGCCGCGCTCCCGACACTGACCGCGGCCGCGACGGTCACCGAGCAGATCCAGCTGGGAACGTTCGTCGCCACGCCGAACTTCCGGCATCCCGTTTCCTTCGCTCGCGAGTTGATCACGCTGGACGACATCTGCGACGGTAGGCTGATCTGCGGCCTGGGGGCAGGGGCGAACGGTTACGACCGCACCGTGTTCGGCCTCGAGGAGCTCAGCCCCGGGCAACGTGCGGAACGCTTCGGCGAGTTCGTCGAGTCGCTCGACGGGCTGCTCACCCGGGACGGATTCAACTACCAGGGCTCGCACTACACCGCTGTGGCGGCGCGAAACCTGCCGGGATGCGTGCAGCATCCGCGGGTGCCCTTCGTGATCGCCGCCAACGGTCCGCGCACGTTACGGTTGGCCGCCCGCTTCGGTTCCGGTTGGGTCACGACCGGATATCCCAGCGATGACCTCGACGCCTGGTGGGGCGGCGTCGCCACGCTCACCTCGGAATTCGAGCGTGCCCTCGAACAGGAGGGCAGGCAGCCCGGGGAAATCCGCCGCTATCTGAGTCTTGACGCGGCTCCGGTTTATTCGCTTACCTGTGTAAACACGTTCACGGAGGCTGCAGACAAAGCACACAAACTGGGGTTTACCGATGTCGTCGTGCACTGGCCGCGTTCCGGCGAGCCGTATGCCGGCCGGGAAGCGGTCCTCGAGCGCGTCGCCGACGAAGTACTCGAGGAGGTCCGGGATCTGTGAATGAAGCGCCAACCGTGCAGGATAGCGACATGCGGGCTCAAGTGTCCGGCACCGTGGACCGCGCCGACGGGGCAAGGCTGAGATGGTGGCGGGTCGGCAGGGGTGAGCCGATACTGCTGGTGCACGGTTCGTTCGACGATCACCTGAGCTGGTCGCCGCTGCTGTCACAACTGGCGAGCCGGGCGGATGTGACCAGCTATGATCGTCGAGGTCACAGCGCGAGTACCGCACCGAGGGGGCAGGGAAGCATTCGTGCCGATGCTGACGACCTCCTCGCAGTGCTGGATACCGTGATCGGTGGTCCCGCGCACCTGGTCGGGCATTCCTACGGAGGGTCGGTCGCGTTGCTCGCGGCCGCGATGCGCAGGGACGCGGTACGTAGCCTCGCGGTGTACGAACCACCGTTGTACGGCTTGCTCGACCACAACCCGGTGGCCAAGGTGTTCGGCGCGGAGACCGGCGTGTGGATGTCGCACGCGGCCGAGCTCATCCGCGCGGGCAACCCCGCCCAGGGGGCGCGCATCTTCGCCGAGAAGGTCGGGTTCGGCAAGGGAAGCTGGGACGGTCTGTTCACCCGCGAGCAGCGTATGACCATGGTATCCAACGCGCACACGTGGCTGGATCAGTACAACGACCCCACGGGGCGCTCTGTGGACATCGCGACCCTGGCGTGGGCGCGGTTCCCGATTACGCTGCTTACCGGTGAGCGGACCTTCGAGCTGAACCGGATGGTCACCGCGGAACTCGCCGAACGGCTCCCGCTGGCGCGCAGCGTGACCATCCCCGGTGCGGGTCACGCCGGGCACCTCACCCACCCTGTCGAGTTCGCCTCCGCCCTGTTCTAGCAGGGGCGGGGAGCTGAACGTGACGTTCGGAGCCGTAGAAGGCACGAACGTCACGTTCAGCTCCGTTCCGAATCGACGATCTCGTAGATCACCGCGTCGGGGTTGCGGTAAACCTCGTCGAGAAAGTCCGCGTCATCCAGATTGGATAGCCCCGGGCTGCGGGTGTAGTCGGGATGGATCTGCCCGCTGCCGACGAACACGTGGCGCACACCCAGCCGTTCGACCGAAGCGCGGACTTCGGGGTCGTGGTCGTAGTTGCGGAAGTGGTTGGCCAGGTAAAGCGCGTCCGGTGGCGGGTGGTGGGCGTCGTAGTGCGCCGCCACCGAGCGCACCCCCGAGATGGCGTACAGCCACACCGAGCCGTCCGAGCGGTCGTTGAGCACCTTCTCGCCCGGTTCGGCCAGGTCGGCCATCACGCGCATCGCCGCCACCTGGAGCGGACTCACCGGCATCGGCTGGTCGTCTCGCTGGTGCTCGGCAGCGTTGTGGTAGGCGTAGGCCACCACCTGCGCGTTAGCGGGAACGTAGAAGCCGTTGGTGGCTACACCCAGCCCGGTGAGCACCGCGGCGGCCGCGCTCACCCCGGCGGCCCTGCCTCGGCCGGACCGGGCCATGCCTCGCGTCAACCCTCGTGCCAGCCACCGCTGAAGCTCGGCGAGTCCATGCGCCATCACCAGGCACAGCGGGACCAGCGTCAGCGCGAGCAGCCGGTGCTGGTCGTTCCACCACGGACGTGACAGCGCGATCACGACGGGGTTGTCGCCGTAGCTGGCGACCAGCACGAACAGCGTGGCGAAGACTGCGGCGGAGACCACGACCCACCGCATCGGCCGTAGCCGGGCGATCGTGAGCAGCCCGACGAGCAGCAGCATGGTCAGCAGCGGCTGCGGGTCGGTGATCGAGTCCGGCAGCACCACCAGGGTGCGCAGCGACTCGAGCAGCGGCAGCTGCGAAGCCCACGGCCGGTACACGAACGAGTCCCCTCCCGCGAACAGCACCGCGCCGATCAGGTGGGGAGCGGTCAGCGCCGCGCCCGCCCCGGCCACGGGCGCCAGCCTCCGTAGATCCACCAGCGCGACGGTGCTGGAGCCGCGACCGCCGAAACGCCCGGGAGTCCAGCGCCGCACCAGCAACGGCAACGCGAACAGGATCGCGGCGAACAGGGCGCTGGAGTGCACCGCGAGCAGTCCGGCCGCGGTGAGCGTGAGCACGACGCCAGTCTCCACACACGGACAGGTGAGGTACCGCTGCAGCGCGAGGGCCCCGAGCGGCAGCAACGCCACGCTCACCGCGAACGGCACCAGGCCGTTGGCGATGGACTCGTAGACGGCGTTGGTGGCGATCGCCGCGATGATCGCCGCGCTCGCCGCGAACATGGGCCTGCCTCCGCACTCGCGCACCAACGCCGCCAGCGACAGCGCGAGGATGCCCGCGGCAGGGAGGATGCTCGCGTTGAGCACCGTCGGTATCGACGCCCCGGTGATCATGTGCACCAGCGAGCCCACGAGGTGGTAGGCGTTCGGGTAGAACAGCGCCTCGCCCGGTTCGTACCGGTTGACACTGCTGATGCCGTACAGTCCGCCGTCGCCGGTCTCGCTGATGTAGCGCAAGCCGTTGGCGTGAAACACGGTGTCCCAGCGCTGGATCACGGTATCCAGCACGCCGCCGGAGGCACTGAGAACCACGACCATCGATACCGCCGCCGCGAACGCCACGCACGCCGCCACGGCGAGATGCGCACGTGGCCGCCACGGCGGGGGATCCGCCACTGGCAGGGTGACGGGGTCGCGACGCGCCCGCACCCGCGTGACGACGCAGCGGGCGGTGTAGGCGGCAGCGGCCAGAACCACGACGGCGAGCGCGGCGGTGACCAGTGTGTAGTGCAGGCCAGCCAGATCCAGCCACGGCCCGGCGAGCCCGAAGGCGGCGAAGCTCAACGCCGGGGCGAGCCCGGCCAGCGCCCAGCCGCGCGCGCCTGCGGCCCACCCGATCAGCAACCCCGGGGCCACCAATACGAGCAGGAACGTGCCAAGCGCCAGTAGCTGCAGCGGTCCCGAATCAGCAGGTGGCACGGCGTCCTATCGGTCCTCGCTCGCGGGTGGGGTGGTTGGCTGGTCGTGCCCGACTCGCGGGCACGAGGCGGGCGCGAGCGGTGTAACCGGCCGGTCGGGTCGCCCGTTCGTGGTCACGGCTCGCCGGTACCCTGACCTGCCGTGAGCTCGCGCACCATGGCCCCCCAGATTACCGACGACGACCTGGCTGGTGCCGACCTGATCGTGGTCGGGTCGGGATTGTTCGGTTTGACGGTCGCCGAGCGCGTGGCCAGCGAGCTGGGCAGGCGGGTTCTCGTGGTGGAACGCCGCGCCCACATCGGCGGCAACGCCTACTCCGAGCCCGACCCGGACACCGGTATCGAGGTTCACGCCTACGGGGCGCACCTGTTCCACACCTCCAACCAGCGAGTGTGGGATTACGTCAACCGGTTCACTGACTTCACCGGCTACCAGCACCGGGTGTTCTGCACCTACCGTGGCCAGGTCTACAGCTTCCCGCTGAACCTGGGCCTGATCAGCCAGTTCTTCGGCCGGGCGTACAGCCCCGACGAGGCGAGGGCGCTCATCGCCGAGCAGGCCTCGGAGATCGACACGGACAAGGCCGAGAACCTCGAGGAGAAGGCCATCTCGCTGATCGGGCGCCCGCTGTACGAGGCGTTCGTCAAGGGGTACACGGCCAAGCAGTGGCAGACGGATCCGAAGGAGCTGTCCCCGTCGATCATTACCAGGCTTCCGGTGCGCTACACCTTCGACAACCGCTACTTCACCGATACCTACGAGGGGCTGCCGGTCGACGGTTACACGGCTTGGTTGGAGCGGATGGCGGCGCACCCGCACATCACGGTGCGCACGGGCATCGACTACTTCGCGATCCGTGACCGTATCCCGGCGGGCACGCCCACGGTCTACACCGGGCCGATCGACCACTACTTCGGCTACGCCGCGGGCCACCTTGGCTGGCGCACCCTCGATTTCGAGCGCGAGGTCGTGCCCACCGGCGATTTCCAGGGCACCCCGGTGATGAACTACAGCGACGAGGAGATTCCCTACACCCGTATCCACGAGTTCCGCCACTTCCACCCGGAGCGTGAGGACCGGCATCCGAGGGACAGGACCGTGATCGTGCGCGAGTACTCCCGCTTCGCCTGCGAGGGCGACGAGCCGTACTACCCGATCAACACCGCCGAGGACCGGGAGAGGCTGGCCGCGTACCGGGAGCTGGCCCAGCGGGAAGCGCGGGAGCGTCGCGTGCTGTTCGGCGGACGGCTGGGGACCTACCAGTACTTGGACATGCACATGGCGATCGGTGCCGCATTGTCGGCCTACGACAACAAGATCGCTCCCCACCTGAGCTCCGGGGCACCGCTGGCTTGACCGGCCCATGACCGGCCTCTGCCTGCCCGCCCCCGCAGGCGAGCGAACCGGGCGCCGGGTGGTCATATCCTGGTACCGTTGCCCATTCGGCGTTCCAGGCGGCACGCACCGGGGAGGCGCAGCCATGAGCATGACGGCGCAGCGATCTCTCCGGCGGCACATCGACGGCGGTGCCCGCGGTGTGGCGCTCGGGGTGTTCCGCAGCGCGCGGCCGAAACAGTGGGTCAAAAGCGTGCTGGTGCTGGCGGCGCCGTTCGTGTCCGGCCAGCTCGCCGATACCGCGGTGCTGCTGGCGACAGTGCTGGCGTTCGTGGCTTTCTCGCTCGTCGCCTCGGCGGTGTACCTGTTCAACGACGCGCTGGACGCGGCCGCCGACCGCGCCCACCCGACGAAGTGCGAACGCCCCGTCGCCTCCGGGGTCGTGTCGGTCCCGGTGGCGTACGCCGCCTCGGCGATACTGCTGGCGGCGGGTACCGCGATCGGGGCGTTGGCCGGCTGGCAGCTGCTGCTCGTGCTCGGTGCGTACTGCGGGCTGCAACTGGGCTACTGCCTCGGGTGGAAGCACCAGCCGGTGATCGACCTGTGCATCGTCGCTTCCGGGTTCCTGCTGCGAGCGATCGCGGGCGGCGTCGCGGCCGGTATCGCGTTGTCCCAGTGGTTCCTGCTGGTCACGGCATTCGGATCGCTGTTCATGGTGGCGGGCAAGCGGTTCGCCGAAATGGTGCTGTACGAGCGCACCGGCGCGCGGATCCGCGATGCGCTGGCCAAGTACTCGACGAGCTACCTGCGTTTCGTGTGGGCCACCTCTGCGGCGATCGCGATCATGTCTTACTGCCTGTGGGCGTTCGAGATCCGCGGCGGTTCCGGCGGTGACATCTGGGCGGTGATCTCGATGGTGCCGTTCGTGGTGGCGGTGCTGCGCTATGCCGTCGACGTCGACGGCGGTAACGCGGGCGAGCCGGAGGAGATCGCACTCCGTGACCGCGTGCTGCAGGTGCTCGGGCTCGCCTGGGTCGGTGCCCTCGCGCTGTCGGTGTACCTGTAAGCGCTATACGGGCAGCCGCCGGAACAGTGCCCTCGGCACGTGCCGCAGCGCCGACATCACCAGCCGCAGCGCGGGAGGTGCCCAGGCGAGTTCCTTGCCCCGTTGCGCCGCGCGCACCGCGATCTCGGCGACCTGCTCCGGAGTCTGCGACAGCGGTGCGGGCGATGCGCCCTCGGTCATCCTGGTGTGGACGAAACCGGGCCGCACCACCGTCACTCGTGCCCCGTACGGCGCGAGCGCCTCGCCGACCCCGAGGTAGAAGCCGTCGAAGCCTGCCTTGGTGGAGCCGTACACGAAGTTCGCCCTGCGCACCCGCTCCCCGGCCACCGAGGACAGCGCGATCACCGAACCGTGTCCCTGCCCGGCCAGCCTGGAGGCCAGCGGTACACCGACCGACACGGCCGCGGTGTAGTTCACCTGCGCCAGCTCCACCGCGGTGCGGTGATCCCGCCAGGCCTGTTCGGGGTCGCCGAGCACGCCGAAGGCCACCACGGTGACGTCGATGTCGCCGGTGGCGAAGGCGGCGTCGATGACATCGGGATGGCTCGCGGTGTCGGTGGCATCGAAGTCCAGCTCCGTGACGTCGTTGCCCGCGGCTCGTAGCTGGTCGGCCGCGTCCTTGCGGCGTTGCGAAGGGCGGGCCGCCAGCACCACGTGCAGTGTCCGCGCCGCGGCATAGCGGCGGGCGATCGCCAGTGCGATCTCGGAGGTACCGCCGAGCAGCAGCACCGATTGCGGGTTCCCTACGGCATCGATCACGGCAGCTCCCGTTGGTTACAGCAGGTGGAGGCGGCGGGCCATATCCGATGTGAAGACCCCGTGCGGGTCGGCACCGTCGCGAACGGACCGCCACTCGTCAAGGCGCGGGTACATGGCTGCGAAGGACCGCGGGCAGGTGCGGGAATCCTTAGCCAGGTACAGCCTGCCTCCCGCGGAGAGCACCAACTCGTCGAGCCAGGAGCAGAAGCGGTGCAGGCCATCGGCTACCGGGAAGTCCACTGTCACCGTCCACCCCGGTTTCGAGAACGACAGCGGGGCCGGGTTTGCCTCGCCCATCCGCTTGAGGACGTTTAGGAAGGACGGGTGGGGCGAGCTCGCGATCCGCTGCACGATCCTGCGCAGCGTGCGCTCCTCGGACAGCGGCACGAGGAACTGGTACTGCAGGAAACCACGCGGCCCGTACGCGCGGTTCCAGTCGGTGATCGCGTCGAGCGGGTGGTAGAACTCGGTCAGGTTCTGCACCTGGCCACGCGCGCGTTTCGGCGACTTGCGGTACCACAGGCTGCTCAGCGCTGCGAAGGTGAACCGGTTCGCCAGCCCGGACGGGAAGGCGTCGGGCAGCCGCAACAGTCGCGGGGCGTCGAACCGGAGGGGGTCGGCACGCAGCGCGGGTGGCAGCTCGTCGCGGGTGGCCAGCCTCCCCCTGGACAACACCGCCCTGCCGAGGTCGCCTCCGGTGGACAGCGCGTCGAACCAGGCCATCGAGTAGTCGTAGGCGGTATCGGCATCCTCGGACAGCAGCGCGAGCGTCTCGTCGAGGTCGGCAGTCCGGTCGGTGTCGGCCACGAAGTAGGCGGACTCGGTCGGTCGCAGCGCCACCGTGGCGCGCAGCACGACCCCGGTGAGTCCCATCCCGCCCACGGTGGCCCAGAACAGCGGCGCGCGCTCGCCGTCAGGGGTGAGGTGGTGGATATCCCCGTCGCCGGTGAGTAGCTCGATCGAGCGGACGTGGGCGCCGAAGCTGCCTGCCGAGTGGTGGTTCTTGCCGTGGATGTCGGCTCCGATGGCGCCACCCACGGTGACCTGGCGGGTGCCGGGCAGCACGGGTACCCACAACCCGAACGGCAACGCCGCCCGCATCAGCCGATCCAGGCTGACGCCCGCGTCGACCTCGGCGAGACCGGTCGCGGCGTCGATGCGGTGGATGCGGTCCAGCCCCGTGGTGTCGAGCACGAGCCCGCCCGCGTTCTGCGCGGGATCCCCGTAAGAACGACCGAGGCCCCTGGCGATCACGCCGCGCGGCCCTGCCTCGGCCACCGCCGCGCAGGCAGCCGCGGTACCGGTCACCGGCACGACGTCTGCCACCGTCGGGGCGGTCCGCCCCCAGCCGTGCAGGACGCGGCGGTGCCCGATCCGGGGTTGTGCCGAAGCTGCCACGCCTGTCAAGGGTAGCCACACCGCGGCGGCGACCCTTCCCGGCGGGCCGCGATGTCGGCCGCGCGCGCCTGCGAGGACAATCGGGGGTAACCGCACAACCGTCGGAGGCTCATGGCACGTTCGTGGTTGCGCCGTGTCAGACCGCGGCCCCGGGTGGTCGGACAGCTCTGGCGTTTCGGGACGATCGGGGTTTGCTGCGCGATCCTGGACTTCGCGACGTATCACGGGTTGCGCGCGCTGGGTATGGATACCGGGATCCTGATCGACCTCGCAAGGGCGATCAGCTTTGTCATCGGGACCACCACGGCGTACCTGGCCAACAAGCGGTTCACTTTCGCCGCGACGGGTGGCCTCAAGCAGCTCAGTAGCTTCATGCTGCTGTACGGCACGGTGTTCTTCGTGGCGGTGGGGGTGAACCGATGGATGCTGCAGGTGCTGCCCGTCACTCCGTGGCAGAGCAGCCTCGCCTGGTTGATCTCGCAGGCAATGGCCAGCGCGATCAACTTCGTGATGCTCAAACTGGTGGTCTTCCGGGAGTCCGACCGGCAATCTGTCGCGTGATCGCCCCGACTTGTGCATGAGAACTACGGAACGCGGACCATCGTGGTCACAGAAAGTGATCACGCTATGCGATGCGTGATCCCCCTGAAGATCACAGATGCGTCCGATGTACGTTATCGGCATCACACCCGCGGCATGTCCGGAGGAGATCGTGACAGCGACGTATCTCGAGCACGGCAGGCTTCTCGCGCAGCGTGGGCTGTTTGCCGGTCCATCTGATGTGGTCAGCCGTGACCTCTATTCCGAGGTCACCACCGGGAAGGCAGTCCGGCGGCGGGACAGCGTCACGTTGCAGCCAGCGACTGAGGTTTCCGGAAACAGTTACTTCGGACGCTTCCCCACCACCTACTGGCAGCGATGGACGCCGGTGCGCGAGGTCCGGTTGGAGCTGGTCGCCACCGGTAGCGGCCGGATCTTCGTGGAGGCTTGCGACTTCGTCGGTGAGCCGCGGACGGTACTCGCGCGAGCGGTGGAGGGCTCGGTCGCCGAGCACGTGGCGCTCACCGTGCCGATCGATCGCCACTACGACGGTGGCGCGCTGTGGCTGCGATGCGAGACCGAGGTGGGTCAGGAGCTGACGGTCGAGCGCGTGCGGTGGTTGGTCGACGCACCCGAGACGCTGCGCCCCACCGCGATCACCATCTGCACCATGAACCGCGCCGACGACTGCCTGGCGACGCTGGAGTCGCTGGCTCGCGATCTAGAAGCGTTGGAGACGATCACCGCCGTCTACGTCGCCGACCAGGGAACCGACACGGTGGACAGCCGGGAGGGTTTCGAGCAAGTCGGCAAGGATCTCGGTGGCATGTTGCGCTACATCAAACAACCCAACCTCGGCGGCTCGGGCGGGTTCACCCGCGGCCTGTACGAGGTGGCTGGCCAGGACGAGGATCGGCGCACCAGCGTGCTGTTCATGGACGACGACATCGTGCTCGAGCCCGACATGGTGGTGCGGTTGACGGCGTTCGCCAATCACACCGTCGAACCGACCATCGTCGGTGGCCAGATGCTCAACCTGCTGCACCCGCACCAGCTGCACGTCGGTGCCGAGTGGGCCAGCCTGAACACGCTCGAGCCCGGGATTCCCGCCACGCACGGTCATACCACAGCCGACCTGCTCGGCCTGCGCCGCGGCATGGACCGGCCGGATCGGCAGGATCGGCGGGTCGATGCGGGCTACAACGGCTGGTGGTCGTGCCTGATCCCGGCCGAGGTCGTCGACACGGTCGGCTACCCGATGCCGTTCTTCTTCCAGTGGGACGACGCGGAGTACTCGTACCGGGCGGCCTCGCGCGGCATTGCCACGGTCACCCTGCCGGGAGCGGGGGTGTGGCACGTCGATTTCGGGTGGAAGGACTGGGACGAGTGGCACCGGTACTTCAACCTGCGCAACTCGATGATCACCGCCGCGCTGCACAGCTCGTTCGACATGACGGTGCTGATGCGCGTGCTTGTCGCGCAGTTCGTGCGGTACCTGCTCGGTATGCAGTACGGGTTGGCGGCCACACTGATCAAGGCGATCGAGGACTTCCTCGCAGGCCCGCGGGTGCTGCACGACGGCGGGGTGGCCGCGATGGCCGAGATCCGCAGGATCCGCGAGCAGTACCCGGAAACCCAGCGGAAGGAACCTGCCGAGACCGGTCTCGATCCGATCGAGCTGCGCATCGTCAACGCGGGGCCGCGGCCGAGTATGGAGCGCGCGGTGCTGATCAAGCGGATCCTGTGGCGGATCCTGGGCAAGCACGTCCACGAATCCGGTTCGATTCCCGCCGATGAAGCGCACTGGTGGCATGTCTCGCTGTTCGGCACCGCGGTGGTCACCGACGCCTCGCAGCAGGGGGTGCGGGTCCGCAGCTACGACAGGGCACGCATGATCGAGATGGCCAAGCGTGCCGCGACGGCGCTGAACCGGCTGCGCAAGGACGGTCCCGCAGCGGCGGCCGCGTACCGCCGCGCGCTCCCGGAGCTGACCAGCAGGGCGAACTGGGCCCGGCTGTACGGCGTCGACGAGCGAGTGGGAGCGGGACGGCGGTAACGGCAGCGGCCCGCACTCCGGATCCGCTCACCCCGCCCGCCTGCCCCCGCTGCTCCTAGCAGCGGAAGAAGCGTTCCTTCCTGCCCTGGCTGGCGAGACGGAGCCAGCGGGTGAACTCTCTCGGGCTGCGCTTGACGGCGATGAAGTACAGGCCGAAGCGGATGATCTCGAGCGCGCCGATCTTGCGCATCCCTGGCTGGGAGAGCAGGTAACCGCGGTTGCGGTAGGTGTAGTAGCGTTTCGTCTCGCATTCTGGGTCCTGGGCGTGCAGCCGGCCACCCAGCATGGGCTTGAACTCCCCGCTGCCGTCCGGATGCAGGTAGGCCGCTCTCGGCGTGGTGCCGAACGTCAGCCCCGACCGTCGCAGCCTGCGGTGCAGCTCGACCTCGTCACCCCGCATGAACAGCCGGAGGTCGGGTACCCCCACCACGTCCAGCGTGCTCGAGCGGAACAGCGCTCCGTTGAACAGCGATGCGATGCCTGGCAGGAACTCCTCGCCGATCGCGGCGCGCGACCGCTTCCACCGCAGGCCCCTGCGTAGCGGGAAGGCGAGCCGGTCCGGCCGGTCGATGTCGACGACGACGGGGGAGACCTCGTCCAGCCCGCGCACACGCGCTTCCTGGTGCAGTATGGCGAGCACGTCCTCGTCGGCGGGGCAGCCGTCGTCATCGGCCAGCCATATCCAACTCGCGCCGAGTGTCAGGGCGTGCAGCATGCCGAGCGCGAAGCCGCCCGCGCCGCCGAGGTTGTGGTGGGAGTGCAGGTAGGTGTGCGGTAGTGGGCAGTTATCCACCACGTCGCGTGCGGGCATCGCGGGTGCGTTGTCTACCACGATCAGGTGACTTACGGGGTGAGTCTGTGCGGCGATGAGCTTCAGCGAGTGCGCGAGCAACTCGCGACGGTCCCTTGTGACGACGACGGCGACCGTGGCCTCGCCCGGAGGTGATGCCGGGAGGTCGGGGTCGGTGTGCCCCGTGCCGTTCACGGTACTGCCCTGCTCACGATGGTTCGCCGTTTCCTGTGATGATCTGCCTGCTAATGCCGAGACGCGCCGCGGTCTCGGCGTCGATGCTCTCGTAGGGGTCCTTGCCCTTGTAAGCGGTGATGACGTCACGGAGTGAGCCGCTGGCGCGGATGTTGCCCTCGTCCAACCACACCGCCGAGGTGCACAGCTCCAACAGTAACGCGTCCTGATGCGAGGCGAAGACCAGCACGCCGGAGCGGCGGACCAGATCCACCAATCGGTTACGTGCCTTGGTCATGAACGCGTCATCCACTGCGCCGATTCCCTCGTCCAGCAGCAGGATCTCCGGGTTGATGGAGGTGACGACACCCAGCGCCAGCCGTACTCGCATACCCGTGGAGTAGGTGCGCAGCGGCATCTGCAAGTAGTCCCCGAGCTCGGTGAACTCCGCGATGTCGTCCACCCGTCGCTGCATCTGCTTGCGGGTCATCCCCAGGTACAGCCCGCGGATCATGATGTTCTCGTAGCCGGAGATCTCGTTGTCCATGCCGATTCCGAGATCGAACACGGGAGCGACCCGGCCGACGATGCGGGATGTCCCGCGGGTGGGCTCGTAGATGCCGGACAGCAGGCGCAGCAGGGTCGACTTGCCGGATCCGTTGTGGCCGACCAGCCCGACTCTGTCTCCTTCACGGATGGACATCGTGATGTCGTGCAGGGCTTCGATGATGGGAACCTTGCTTTCGGTTCCGATCCTGCCGCCGACCTTGCCGAGCACGCGCTTCTTCAGTGACCGGGTCTTGGCATCGAAGATCGGGAAGTCCACGTAGGCGTTGCGTACGTCAATGCTGACCATCGTTCACACCCAGTAGGAGACGCGAGCACGGTAGTTGCGCATGATCATCACGGTCAGCAGCCAGCCGATCGCCGTGATGGCGCCGACCACGTACCAGTGATGGAGGGACTGCGTGTGGCCGAGCATCGGAGCGCGGATGATCTCGATGAAGTGGTACAGCGGGTTGAACTCGTAGAGGAACTCCCGCCAACCGGCTCCGGCTTCACCGAATCGGGCGATGAGAATGTCGATGGACCACACGATCGGGGTCAGGAAGAAGAGCAGGCTGCTGATGGCCGTGATCACCTGCGGGATATCGCGGAAGCGGGTGCTGCAGATACCGAACAGCAGTACGACCCAGACCCCGTTGAGCACGAGCGCGCCGAACGCGGGCACCGCCATCAGTGACCACCAGCCGAGACCGATCTGCGGGATGCCGTTCTCGATGATCGTGTACCCGGGTTCGCGCAGCCAGGGGAAGAAGGCCGCGAGGATCGCCGCGTACACGATCAGGTTGTGCGCGAACATGATCGTCAGCCGCCACACCGTGCGCAGCGCGTACACCATCAACGGCGCAGGCATGTGCTTGATCATGTCGTCGTTGTCGATGAAGGTGTTGGCGCCTTCCTGCAGGCAGCCCATGATGAAGTGCCACAGGATCAGGCCGACGGTGATGTAGGGCAGGAACGTGCCGATCTCGGCGCCGAACAGCTGCGAGTAGAGCAGGCCGAGCGCCACCGCGGTGATCGCCATGCTCGCGGTGATCCACAGCGGACCCAGCACCGACCGGCGGTAACGTTGCTTGATGTCCTGCCAGCCGAGGTGGCTCCACAGCTCACGCATCGCAAGGCCGTCGCGCAGGTCGTCAAACGCGCGCTGGAAACTCCTGGCGGGCGGGATGCGCTCGGTGTCGGGCTCACCCACCCCCCGGGGTGGTCCCGATCGCGTCGTGCTGACGGTATGCACGAATGATGAGGGTACCGTTTGCCCCCCTCGGCCTTGTTGCCGGAGCCGGAGTCCCTGGTTCAGCACAAGCGGACGACGACCTGACGATCCTGGTAGGTGTAGGCCTCGTAGCGGAAAGCGACCCCGGTGCGCTCGACGAACTCGCACCACGCCCGGTACTCGTGCTGCTGCCACCCCGGGTAGTTGAGGAACTCGTCGAACACCAGCACACTGCCCGGCCGCAGCCGCGGGCCGACATGGTCGAGCACGGTCACCGCCGCGCTGTAGATGTCGCTGTCGATGTGTACGAAATCCACCGGCTCGGGGTGCGCCGCGAGGAACTCCGGCACGGTGTCGGCGAACCAGCCGACCACCAGCTCGGCGCCTGCTACCTCGGGGAGCTGCTCGCTGGCGAAGCTACCCGCGCCGATACCGGGTAGCCAGGCCTCGGGTAGCCCCTGGAAGGAATCGAACCCGTAGACCCGCCCGTCGCCGCGCCGCTCGGCGATCTGACGCAGCGTGTTGCCGGTGGCCACGCCGAACTCCAGCGCAAGGCCACCCTGCGGTGCGAGCGACAGGCCGTACTGCAGGGTTTCCCACGGTCGGGTGAAATGTGGGCGGCCCGTGAAGTGTTCGTAGGTGAACCTGCTGCTTTCGCTCGCCGCCTCGCGATCCCCCGCGAAGACCATGTCGTGGCGGCTGCGCCACTCGAACTGTCCGACCCGATCGATGGCGCGGTCGACCTGCCGTTCGTGCTCGGCGACGAGGTCGACCTGTAGCTTGTCCAGCCGCTGTTCGGTCAGTTCGCGCAGCACCGACACCTCGTTGCGCAACCGCTCGTTCTCGGCGCGCTGCTCGGCGTACATCCGCTCGGTCACCCGCTCGGCCATCAGGTCGGCGAGGCGGTGTGCGGCACCGGACAGCCGGGATCGAACCGCTCGACGTAGCCGTCGCTGCATGGGGGCCCCTGTGTGGATCTGGCGGCACGCGGCCGCAACGGGATGGTGGTCGAGCTGGGGCTTGTGGCGCGATCACCTGCCTGGCGCGGGTGCGGGCCTATCATGGGCCGATGCCACTCAGCTCGTTCCGGCACGATAACCCGGAATCCCCCGCGCAGTCCCTGTACTACCTGGTAACCCCCGCAGGATTCCCCAATTTCGGTGATGACCTGATCGCCGCCGCGTGGTTGGAGTATCTCGCTGAGCACGCCCCGCACGCCGAGGTCTGGCTCGACACCCACTCCCCTGGGCAGGCCCGGGTGCTGCTGGACGGGCTCCATCCCGGGCTTCGGGTCACCGACACGTTGTGGCAGCTGAGTGCCGCGGCCCCCTCGTCACAGGCTTGGCAGCTCGGCAGCTGGGTGCAGGCCGCCGTCGAGAATCCCGGTATGGTGCCTCGCCTGCACCACGGCATCATGCTGCTGTGGCGCGCCGAGGTGGTGCACGTGCTCGGCGGCGGCTACATCAACGCGCTGTGGCCGCGGCACATCGGGCTGCTCGCCGGGGTCGCGGCCGCGGTACGGCGGTCCGGCGGTCGGGCGGCGATGACCGGCCACGGGCTACTGCCCGTCGTCGAGGACGGGGCTTCGCTGCTGACCTCGCTAGCTGGGCGATTCGACATCGCCGAGGCGCGGGACGCGGAGTCGGCGGGCATGCTGGGCATCGAGCAGGGGGTCGACGATGCCTTCCTGGCCATCGGCAGGTTGGGCGTTGCCGACGTGGCCGCCACCTGGCCAGACGGGGATGCCCCCGACGTGTTCCTGTGCGTACAGGGTGACCTGGTCGACGAGGGGGTGAACGCGCTCGCTGGCAGGGTGTGGGAGCTGCTGCAGGGCTGGCGGGTGGCTCCGGAACGGGTGTGCTTCGTCGAGGGGATACCCGGCACCGACCGCGAGGTGTTCGCGCTACTGGAGCGCGAGCTCCCGGGCGCGCGCTTCTACCCGTTCGCCGATGTCTGGGACTCCGGCCTGCCTGCCGCCCCCGGTCAGACCTGGATCTCCACCCGTTTCCACGTGCACCTGATGGCGGCGGCCGCGGGTGCCGCGGGGGTGGCTGTGCCGGTCAAACCCGGTTACTACACCGTCAAGCACCGGTCGCTGGTCGAGCTGGGCTCGGGCTGGCACATCCTCGACGGATCCGGTGGGGTCGTCGAACGACCGTCGGGTGCCGGTTTCGCCACCGAGGATGTGGCACGGTTGCGGCAGGCCAAGCTCGACCTCGCCAAACGTGTCTACGGCTGCTGATGCGAGCAGCGCGACAGTCCGGAAGGATCGGGAGCGAGGCCCACGCGAAGAGGGGAGAACGCGCATGACTACACCGGAAGGGGCCGGAGGGCAGCCCTCCTCGTTCGCCAAGTCGCTGTTCGCCGGGGCATTGCCGGACGAGATGGTGTTCCCGTATCCGCGGCTGGGGCGTGAGGAGTCCCGTACTGTGCGGGAGCTGCTGGCCTCGGCGCACGAGTTCCTGGACGAGCACTACGACCCCCAGGTGGTCGAGCGCGAGCGCTGGGTCGGTGACGAGATCATCCGCGGGCTCGGCGAGCGCGGCCTGCTGGGGTTGTACGTCTCTCCCGAGTACGGCGGGGCGGGTTTGTCGCAGACCGGTTACTGCCGGGTGATGGAGGAGTTCGGCGGATACGACGCCACGCTGTCGGTGGTCATGGGCGTGCACCAGTCCATTGGGATGAAGCCCATTCACATGTTCGGCACGGCCGAACAGCGTGAACGTTTCCTTCCCGACCTGGCAGCAGGCCGCAAGCTGGCGGCATTCGGCCTGACGGAGCCCTCGGCGGGGTCTGATGCCTACAACGTGCAGACCTACGCTGAGCAGCAGGCCGATGGCTCGTTCGTGCTCAACGGCGAGAAGCGATGGATCGGTAACGGGTCGAAGGACGTGGTCGTGGTGTTCGCGCGGTGCGACACCGGCGGGCGCAAGGGGCACGTCGCGCTGATCGTCGAGCGGGGGATGGACGGGTTCGAAGCGCCCCATCGCTTCGACACCCTCGGGCTGGTTGGCAACGACCTGCGCAAGCTGACGTTCAACCACGTGAAGGTTCCGAAGGAGAACGTACTCGGTGAGCCGGGTGACGGGTTCCGTATCGCGATGGCCACATTGAACAACGGGCGGATGTCGCTGGGCACCGGTGTCGTCGGCGGGACCAAGGCATTGATCCGGCAGGCGATCGACTACACCAGCAACCGCGAGCAGTTCGGCATGCCGCTGTCGGATTTCGAGCTGGTGCAGGACAAGATCGGCTGGATGGTGTCCTATCTGTACGGCCTGGAGTCACTGGCCTACCTGACGACCGGGTTGGTGGACGCCGGGGTCGAGGACTACTCCGTGGAGTCGGCGATGTCGAAGGTCGCCTCGACGGAGTTCATGTGGTACGCGGTCAACCGCGTGTTCCAGCTGATGGGTGGCAGTGCGTACATGGCCGATTCGCCGATCGCGAAGACGCTGCGGGACACCCGGATCTTCCCGATCTTCGAAGGCGCCAACGACGTGCTGCGCGCGTTCATCGCGCTGTCCGGCATGAAGGTGATCGCCGACGAGTTTGAGGACCTGCGTAAGATCGAGCTGAGCGATCCGATCAGGACGATCGGGACCATCGCGGACTTCGTGCGAGGCCGGGTGTCCCGCACCCTGCGGCCTGCACAGCTGGAGAGCGCTCATCCCGAGCTGCGTGGCCACTCCGAGGCGGTTGCCGAGCAGACCAAGCGGCTGCGGGGCACGGTGGAGAAGCTGCTGCGCTCGCACGGCAAGGACATCAAGCTGCGACAGCGGCACCAGAAGCGGCTAGCCGATGCCAGTACCGATATCTTCGCGCAGGTGGCGACGATCTCGCGGACCACGGACCTGCTCGCCGACCAGGGGGTGGAGGCCTCGGGGCAGGAGCGATTCATCGCCGACTCGTTCTGCAACCGCGCCGCGAGGCGAGTTCACGGCCAGCTGAACCTCATCGAGGACAACGACGACGAGCAGATCCACTCCATCGCCCGCGCCGCCTACAACCACGGCGGCTACGGGCCGAAACTGCGCTGAGGGTGGCGAGCCGAAGGACTCCTCGGGTACCGGATATGTACCGAACGGTCCCTTCGGCTCGCCACCCTCAGAGGTACTGGCCGGTGCCGGTGACGCCGTGATGCGGTCCCTCGCCGCCCTGCTGGTCGTGGCTGCCCGCCGGTAGTCCCTTGCGCATCTGCTCTAGCTGCACCCTGGCGGCCATCTGCTGGGCGAACAGCGCCGTCTGGATGCCGTGGAACAGCCCTTCGAGCCAGCCGACGAGCTGCGCCTGCGACACCCGGAGCTCGGCGTCGGAGGGCGTGGTGTCCGCCGTGAACGGTGCGACCAGCCGTTCCAGCTCGTCGCGCAGCTCGGGCGCGAGCGCCTGCTCCAGCTCCTTGATCGACGTCTCGTGGATCTCGCGGAGCCGGTTCCTGCTGGCGTCGTCGAGCGGGGCGGCGCGCACTTCCTCGAGGAGCTGCTTGATCATGGTGCCGATCCGCATGACCTTGCCCGGCTCCTCGACGAGGTCGCCTGGCCCTTGCTGGTCCTCGCCTTCGGCCTGCTGCGGGACGTTCGCCGCGCCGACGGGGGAGCCGTCCGGGCCGACGACCACCACGCGTTGCGACCGCTCACCGTCGTCGGGGTTCCGCGAGGGCTGGTGCGAGGATTGCGGCTCAGTCATCTGCTTCCATCCTGTGTCGCGTCGTCTCGTGGCAGGGTGCTCCCTTGTAGGGTAGCCCGCCACGGCGCCGGGTATGCACCACGGAGAACCACGTCACCCTCGGGCCTGCGGCCGGGCCTGGTCCTGGGTGCGGGGAGGCGTCACGGATGCGCGGTGAGCAGGATCTTGCCGAACACGCCGCCCTCGTCCATCGCTCGGTGTGCCGCGGCGGCTTCGGTGAGCGGGAACGCCTCGTGAATCACGGGCAGCACCGTGCCCTGCTCGACCAGCGGCCACAGGTGCCGGCGCACCTCGGCCACGATGCGCCCTTTCTCCTCGACGGGGCGGGCGCGCAGCGTCGTCGCCGAGATGCTGCCCCGCTTGCCGATCAGCCTGCCGAGGTTGAGTTCGCCCTTCGTGCCGCCCTGCATGCCGATGACGGCGATCCTGCCGCCGGTGGCCAGCGCCTTGACGTTGGAGTCCAGGTACTTGGCGCCCATCACGTCGAGGATGACGTCCGCCCCACCGGTGGCCTCGCGGATCTCCGCGACGAAGTCCTGTTCGCGGTAGTTGATGGTGATGTCGGCCCCGAGCTGTCTGCAGCGTTCGAGGCGCTGGTCGTCCCCCGCGGTCACCGCCACGGTGGCGCCAAGGGCCTTGGCCACCTGGATCGCGTGGGTGCCGATGCCGCCCGCCCCGCCGTGGATCAGGATCACCTCGCCGTGGGAGAGCGCGGCCACCATCACCACGTTCGACCACACGGTGCAGGCCACCTCCGGTAGCGCCGCGGCAGCCAGCAGCTCCACCTCCCCCGGCACGGGGAGGAGCTGCGCGGCGGGGACGGCGACCTTCTCCGCGTAGCCGCCGCCTGCCAGCAGCGCGCACACCTCGTCGCCGACTTGCCACCCCTCGACGCCCTCGCCGAGCTCGGCGATCGTTCCCGAGCATTCGAGCCCCGGGTACTCGCTTGCCCCCTCAGGGGGCGCGTAGTAGCCCTGCCGCTGCAGCAGGTCCGCACGGTTGACCGCACTCGCCGCCACGTCCACGACGACCTCGCCGGGACCGGGCTCGGGGTCCGGCACCTCGGTCCACCGCAAGACGTCGGGCTCGCCGGGTTCGGTGATCGTGATCGCATGCATGATCCGCCAGCGTATCGGACCGCGCGCGAGAAGAGACGGATCAGCGGCTACGACCCTCGCGCGGAGGACCACCTCACGGAGTCGGTGGGATGATCCGACGGACGGCCCCTTGACCGTGTGGTGATCTACCACAAAGCTGTGCGGTTACCGGCCGCGTTCGCGGGCTCAGCGTTCCGTGAGCGTGGTCGTACTGGTCGCACGAACTAGGGGAGTTCTCACCATGTCAGCTATACGCAGGAAGATCGCTTTACCCACGGCGATCGTGGCGAGCGCGGCGCTTGCCGTCACCAGCGGTCCCGCCGCGCTCGCCGAACAGCCGGATACCACCTCGGAGCTACCCGAACGAGTGGCGGAATCGCTCACAGTCGGCGACATCAACCGGCATCTGACGGCGTTCCAGCGCATCGCCTGGCAGCACGACGGGCACCGCGCTTCCGGCACGCCGGGCTACGACCGGTCGGCCGACTACGTCGAGGGCGTGCTGGAGCGCGCCGGATTCGACGTAACACGCCAGAAGTTCGAGTTCACCTACTTCGAGGTGCTCGAGGAACGGCTGGAAAGTGGCAATCAGCAGCACGAGGTCCACCTCATGCGGCACAGCCCGGCGACCCCCGAAGGTGGACTGACGGCCCCGACCGTCGTCGTGCCGGAAAGCGACGAGCCCGGCTGCGACGCCGGTGACTACGAGGGCATCGACGTCGACGGCGCGATCGCGCTGATCCAGCGGGGTGCCTGCACGTTCGCGCAGAAGCAGCAGGTCGCCGCCGACGAGGGTGCCGTGGCCGCGCTGATCTACAACAACGTGGAGGGTCCGCTGCACGGCACGCTCGGTGACCCCGAGGACGCTCGTATCCCGACCGGTGGGGTCAGCGACACCACCGGCGCGGACCTGGTCTACGCCGCGGGTGAGGAAGCCACGCTGGAGTTGCGGGCGATTAGCGAGGAGCGCACCACCGATAACGTGCTCGCCGAGACCGCCACCGGCGCCACCGACAACGTGGTGATGGCCGGTGCGCACCTGGACTCGGTGCTGGAGGGGCCAGGTATCAACGACAACGGCAGCGGCTCGGCCGCGCTGTTGCAGGCCGCGGTAGAGATGGGTCCCGAGCCCGAGGTCAACAACGCGGTGCGGTTCGCTTGGTGGGGCGCAGAGGAGGTCGGTCTCGTCGGCTCCACCCACTATGTGCAGGAACTGGACTTCGAGGAGCAGCTCGACATCGCCATGTACCTGAACTTCGACATGATCGGTTCCCCGAACGGTGGTTACTTCGTCTATGACGGGGACGGCGAGGAGTTCGGTGTCCCGGGCCCGCACGGCTCGGCCGCGATCGAGGGCGCCTTCGTCGAGCGGCTCGGTGAGCAGGGCGTGGAAACCGAACCGTCCGAGCTGAGCATGCGTTCGGACTACGCCGAGTTCATGAATCAGGGCATCCCCATCGGTGGCCTGTTCACCGGCGCGGAAGGCGTCAAGACCGAGGAGCAGGCCGCCAAGTGGGGCGGCACGGCAGGTCAAGCCTACGACCCGTGCTACCACCAGGCCTGCGACCACCTGGGCAACCTCGACCGGCAGATGCTGCTGGACAACGCCAAGGCGGCGGCCTACGTGATCGGCTCGTACGGGCTGAGCACCGAGGACGTCAACGGTGTCGGCCCGGGCGACATGGTTTCGATGCAGCAGCGGGCGGCCGAGCGTGCCGGGCAACAGCTTATGCATGCCGGTGCGGCCTCACAGGGGCATCACCAAGCGTCCTGACGCCGGTCGCCGGGCTGCGGGGCGCTTCCGTCCTGCTGTGACGGGGCGTCCCGCAGCACACCCAACGCCGCGACGGCTCGCTTCGGCCGACCGGATACGCTGGGGGAGCAGCGTGCGCGCTGCCGTGGAGGCGTGGCAGAGCGGCCGAATGCACTCGCCTTGAAAGCGAGCGACCCGCAAGGGTCCGGGGGTTCGAATCCCTCCGCCTCCGCTCGGCGTGAGGCCGAGCCGAAGGGCCTCTACGGTACCTGTGCGGTACCCAGGGAGGCCTTCGGCTCGTTGCCCGAGCAAGGAAAGGCGGGGAATGAAGCACATTCACTCCGGCAAGGTACGTGACCTGTACGAAGACGGCGACGACCTGCTGCTGGTGGCCACGGACCACGTATCGGTCTACGACGTCTCGCTTCCCACGCCGATCCCGGACAAGGGTGTGTTGCTCACCCAGCTGTCGGTGTGGTGGTTCGAACAGCTCGCCGACGTCGTGCCGAACCACCTGATCTCGGCGACCGACGTGCCGCCGGAGTTCGCGGGACGTGGCATACGGTGCAAGCCGCTGGACATGATCCACGTGGAGTGCATCGCTCGCGGTTACCTGGCAGGTCTGGGGCTGCGGGAGTACCAGCGTCACGGCACCATCTCCGGCGTGCCCGTGCCGCCGGGGCTGCGGGAGGGCGACAAGCTGCCGGAGCCGATCTTCACCCCCACCACGAAGTACTCCGATACCGGGCACGACGAGTTCATCACCTTCGACGACGTGGTCGCCCAGGAAGGCAAGGAGGTCGCCGAGCGGCTGCGCGAGCTGACCGTGGAGATCTATGCCAAGGGTGCGGCACGGGCGGCCGAGAACGGCGTGATCATCGCTGACACGAAGCTGGAGTTCGGCTGGGACGGCGACACGCTGACGTTGGGCGACGAGGTGCTGACCTCGGATTCGTCTCGGTTCTGGCGGGCCGACGAGTGGGAACCCGGCGGCTCGCAGAACGCCTTCGACAAGCAGTTCGTGCGCGACTGGGCGCTGTCGACCGGGTGGGACAAGACCGAACCGGGGCCCGAGATCCCGGCCGATGTCGTGGCAGCCACCCGCGAACGCTACATCGAGGCCTACGAGCGCATCACCGGCAACCGGTGGAGCGCGGTGAGCACCGGCGCCTGACCGGAGGCGACCTGGTCACCTGCCGGGATGCTGGATCCCGGACCGCGCTGCCGCTGCTTCGCTGGCCGCCCGGTACCCGGAGCGCACGGCGCCCTCCATATAGCCGTTCCAGCGGGTGGCGGTTTCGGTGCCCGCCCAGTGGATACGCCCGGCTGGCTCGCGCAGCGCGGGACCATGCGCGGTCCACCCACCGGGCGGGAGGAACCCGCCGTAGCAGCCCCGCGACCATTCCTCGTCTGCCCAGCTTCGCTCCACGTAGTGCTCGGGGTTGCTGGCACGGGGCCCGAAGAAGCGGCTGAAGCAGTCGAGCACGATCGTGCGGCGCATGGCCGTGTCGAGTCTTGCCAGCTCACGCGCCTGGTTGCCTTCCAGGAAGCCGAGCAGCACGCCCGGTTTCCCGTCGGGAGGCGAGTTGTCGAAACCCACCTTGACCGGCCCGTTGTCACTGGTGATCTGCCCGGCGAGACCGTCGTCGCGCCAGAACGGCTCCGGGTAGACCGCCATGCACTTGATCACCGAGCCCTGCGCGTAGCGTTGGCAGAGCTGGTCCCGGTAGCCGGGTAGTGGCGGGTCATAGGCGATCCGCACGCTTAGTGCGGGTGGCACGGCGACGATGACTCGGTTCGCCTGCACCTGGAGTCCGTCGGCGTCCACGGTGACCCCGTTGTGGTGTTGCGCGATCCGGCGTACCGGTCTGCCGAGCTCGACGGCGTCGCCGAGCTCGGCCGCCATCCGCTCGGCGATGCGCTGGGTACCGCCGGTGACCCGCCATCGCTGCGCACCGTCGCTTGTGGAGATCAGCCGGTCAATCCCGCCGCCGGAATGGATGTAGAACAGCAGGTGCAGCAGCGACAGGTCGGAGGGGGCGACGGCCCACACGGCCTCGCAGATCAGCGTGAAGTAGGCGCGGCCCCCCGCGGTGCGCACGTTGCGCCGTATCCAGGAGGCGAAGGTCTCGCTATCCCACCTGTGCGCACGGGGTGCGTTCCAGGGCGCGTCGAGCGGTATCCGCCGCGCCATGCGGTCAAGGCGGAGCTGTGTCTGGGCGATATCGGCGAGGGTCAGCGGGTTGAGTCGGGGGATTGTCCCGCGGTAGCGGTGGATCTGGCCATGGAACTCGAACAGCTTCACGCCCTCGTCGTAGGTGTCGTAGGTGGCCAGGCCGAGCTCGCCAAGCAGCTCAAGCACGGCATCCTGGGTCGGGCCTAGCCATTGGCCTCCCACCTCGAGCGCGGTACCGCAGGGCAGGTGTTCGTTGTGGACACGGCCGCCGACGCGATCGCGCGCCTCAATCACGGTGGTGGCGTGCCCGTGAGCGGTGAGCGCTCGTGCCGCGGCGAGGCCAGCGAAGCCCGCACCGACCACGGCCACGTCACAGACCCGGCTACGTTGATCAACCATGTGGTGAGCATGTCGGCCTCGGGTAGTCGGGTCAACGGGGACACCAGCTCGGCAAGCTCACCGAACCGGTTGTTGACATAATGCCAATAGAGCTGCTTCGCTGGGGTGAACGATCCCGCGCACCGGCCGGGGTCTCATCCCCGGCGTGAGGGAGGTGCCATGCCTGCGACATGGACCGAGGAGCAGCGGGCGTTCGCCGCGGCCATCGACGAGCTGTGCCGCAAGGAGTGCGGCACCAGGCAGCAACGTGACGCGCTGACCTCAGGCGGCCGCGAGCACCACAACGCGGAGTTCTACGCAGGGCTCGCCGAGCTGGGTTGGCTCGGAGTCGGCCTGCCCGAAGCCGACGGCGGTTCCGGGGGCGGTATCACCGAGCAATGCATCCTGCTGGAACGGACCGGCTACGGTCTCGCCCCGGTCGGCGGGTACGTGACCACCAGCGTCGTCGCCGGTCCGTACCTGGCGTTCGGCACCGAGGAGCAGCGACGGCGCATGGTCTCCTCGATCAGCGCGGGCAGGGTACACGCGATCTCGATGTCGGAACCGGAGGCCGGCTCCGACGTCGGCGCGCTGTCGTGCCGCGCCGAACCCGTCGACGGCGGCTTTCGCATCAACGGGCAGAAGACCTGGTGTTCCAACGCGCACATCGCCGACACCATCCTGCTCGTGGCGCGCACCGATACCGCGGGCGCCAAGCACGAGGGGCTGACCATGCTGGAGGTCCCGGCCGACGCGGTCGGCTTGGAGGTCCGCCGCATACCCACCATGGGTGCCGACGAGGTCAGCGAGCTCTACTTCACCGACTGCTTCGTGCCCTCGACCGCCGTGATCGGGCAGGTGGATCGGGGCTGGCCCCAGCTGATGGCCGGGCTCAACGGCGAGCGCCTGTACCTGGCTTCAGCCATGCTGGGGCGCGCCAAGCGCGCCTTCGACGACACCGTGTTCTACATCGGCGAGCGTCATCAGTTCGGCAGGCCCATCGGGTCCTTCCAGGCGCTGTCGCACCGCGTGGCCGACCTGGCCACCGAGCTCGAGTGCGCTGAGCTGCTGGTGTATTCGGTGGCGCAGGCGGTCGACGCGGACCCCGAGCGGCTGCTACCGAGGCAGGCCTCGATGGCCAAGCTGAAGGCCACCGAAACGGCCAAGCGAGTGGCGCTGGAAGGTATGCAGATGATGGGCGGGTACGGCTACTCCACCGAGTACGACATGGAAAGTCACCTTCGCGCGACCGTGGTGTCCACGGTCTACGGCGGGACGAGCGAAATCCAGCGCGACATCATCGCCAGGACCTACGGGCTGTGACGGTGATGCCACCGCGATCCCGCACGCCGCACACCTCGGGTCAGCCGTTGGGCGGGCGCTCGACGAGCTGGCTGAGGTAGAGCTGCTCGCCCAGCTTGTCCATGAGTTCGAGCTGGGTCTCGAGGTAGTCGATGTGATGCTCCTCGTCCTGGAGGATCCGCTCGAAGAGGTTTGCGGTGGTGATGTCGCCCTTCTCCCGGCACATGGCGATGCCGGGGCGGATTCGCTCCAGTACCTCCTCCTCGATCGCCAGGTCCGAGCTGAACTGCTCCCGGACCGTCTGGCCGACGCGGAGCGTGAACAGGCGCTGGTAGTTGGGTAGCCCGCCGAGGAACAGGATCCGGTCGGTGATCCACTCCGCGTGGTGCATCTCTTCGATGGATTCTTCCCTGGATTTCTCGGCCAGCTTCGTGAACCCCCAGTCGGCCTGCATCTTGGAGTGCAGGAAGTACTGGTTGATGGCTGTGAGCTCGCTGGTCAGTTGCTCGTTGAGGAGCGAGAGGACCTCATCGTCGCCGCGCATTGCCTGATGCCTCCAAACGGTCGGGTGATATGGAACATATCCCCGGCGCGAGGCACACTCAACTCGGGCACGCGGCTCGTCAGGCCAGCTGTGCCCGGGCGAGATCGTCAAGCGTCACGTCAGGCGATGCGGGGCAGATCCTCCAACTCGGCCGGTTGCGCGGAACGCTGTCCAAGCAGGCATTCCAGCCGCTCGACGCAGCTGCCGCAGCCAGTGCCCGCGCCGCAGCGGTCACCGATGTCCTCCACCGTGCACGCGCCCGCCAGGATGGCGGCACGCACGTGCTGGGTGGTGGCCGCAGCGCAGATACAGGCGTACATGATCACTCCTACAGGTGAAGCTCGTAAGGCTAGGCTAACCAAACGGGGCGGGTAAATACAACCCTCTGTTCCCCCTGTAGTCACGGTGAGCTGCGTCACCGACTGTTCGCTTGGTCACCCTCGCGTCCCGCCCATATCGCGACCGTGCGTCACCGGGGCATAGTCTGCTCGCGTGATGCGCGCATGACGTGGTGGGAAGTCGTCGTGATCCTGCTGGCGGGGGCCTGGGCGGGCACGATCAACACCGTGGTTGGATCCGGCACGCTCGTCACCTTTCCCGTGCTCGTGGCTCTCGGGTACCCGCCGGTGACGGCGACGACCTCGAACGCCATCGGGCTGGCTCCGGGCACGATCAGCGGGGTCATCGGCTACCGCAGGGAGCTGGCCGGGCAACGGGACCGGGTGCTGCGGTTCGCAGGTTTCTCGGCCGCAGGCGCCGTAGGGGGTACGGTTCTGCTGCTCGCGCTGCCGGAGGCGGCATTCGAGACGATCGTGCCCTGGCTCATCGGCCTTGCCGTGATCCTGGTGATCATCCAGCCGAAGGTGAGTGGCTGGGTGCTGCGCAGCGGGGGTGGTCGCGCCTCGCACGGCGGCCTGATGGCCGTGGCGTTGATCCTGCTCATCGGCGTTTACGGTGGCTACTTCACCGCCGCACAGGGGGTGCTGCTGATGGGCGTGCTCGGCATCCTGGTCCACGACTCGCTGCAACGGCTCAACGCGGTGAAGAACGTGCTCACCGCCGTGGTGAACGTGGTGGCGGGGCTGGTCTACGCCTTCTACGCCCCGGTGAGCTGGCCGGTGATCGGCTTACTGGCGGTGAGCTCCATGCTGGGCGGATACCTCGGCGCCGTCGTCGGCAGGCGGCTTCCCCCCGCGGTGCTGCGCGCCACCATCGTGGTGATCGGGCTGGCCGCCATCGTCAACTTTCTCTGGGCCTAGCGGCACACACCTGCCAAGCACCCCGTGTCCGGCGATGCGGCACCCCGTGTTGGGCGAAGCATCATGACAGCACCCAACACGGCGTGCCGTAGGCCCCAACACGATGTGCCACAGGCCCGGACACGAGGTGTCGAAGCCCCGGACACGGTGGCGACGTTCAGAAGGTGCGCGTCACCTCGAGGAGCGTGTCGTTCTCCTCGGACGTGCCGACGGTCACCCTGGCACCCTCACCCGCGAAGGGGCGGACGACGACCTTGCGGGACAGCGCGTGCTCGGCGAACTCGGTGGTCCGCTCGCCCAGCGGCAACCAGACGAAGTTGGCGTGCGATTCCGGAACCTCGTACCCCTGGTCGAGCAGCGCCGACCGGACGCGGTCGCGCTCGGCAGCGATGTGTGAGCACCGGGCCAGCAGCTCGTCGGCGGCATCCAGCGAGGCCAGCGCCGCGGCCTGGGCGAGCGCGTTCACGCTGAACGGGATGAAGGTCTTGCGTACCGCCTCGGTGATGCGCGGCTCGGCCACCAGGTAGCCGACGCGTAACCCCGCCAACCCGTAGGCCTTCGAGAACGTCCGCAGCACCACCACGTTGTCGCGCTCGCCGAGGAAGCCCAACCCATCGGGTACGTCCGGATCGCTGACGAACTCCCGGTAGGCCTCGTCCAACACCACCAGCACGTCGTCCGGTACGGCGTCGAGGAAGCGTTCCAGTTCCGCGCTGCGTACCACGGTGCCGGTGGGGTTGTTCGGGTTGCACACGAACACCACCCGGGTCGCGGGCGTGAGCGCCTGCGACATCGCGTCCAAGTCGTGGACGTGGTTGGCGTCGAGCGGCACGGTGCGCTGCTGCGCGCCCACGACTTGCGTCAGTATCGGGTAGGCCTCGAAGGATCGCCACCCGAACAACACCTCGTCGGCCGGAGTGCACATCGCTTGGATGAGTTGCTGGCACAGCGAGACCGAACCGCAGCCAACGGCGATCCGGTCCTGCTCGACACCGAGCTCCGCGGCCAGCCGCTCCACCACCGCGAACGCACCCATGTCCGGGTAACGGTTGATGGTGCTGCTTGCGCGGGCGATCGCGTCGGTCACGCTCGGCAACGGGCTGAGCGGGGTTTCGTTGCTGGCGAGCTTGATGGCTCCCGGCACGGACTGCCCGGGTACGTAGGCGGGCAGCGAGTCGAGATCGGCGCGGGGCGATGCGGGCATGGTTGGCTCCTACCTCTACACGCGTCGGCATGGTGTGCCCCAGACACTAGCCGCCCATCGCCCGCACTAGCACGCCGATCACCGGTCCGTTCGATTTCGTCGAATCGCCGGTGTGGTGCACGCGTTCTTGCTAGCGTGAGGTTCCGCGCGCCCGGCCGTTCGGGCGCGTCGGGGACCTGGGTGGTACTGGGCGGTTCCGGGAGGGGCACATGACCGATTCGTCGTGGCAGCACAGTAAGGACAGCCAGGACGACACCGAGTCCACCGTGCAGGCGGCGGACCCGCGTGCCGGTTTCGCCGTGGTGGGGTCGGCGCAGCTGGACGAGACCGCGCGCCGGGTGACCGCGATGCGGGAGGCGGTCGCCGAAGGGGATCTGGAGCTGGACGAGGATACCGCCGAGCGCGTGCTCGCCATGCTGGACGGCGTGCGCTGCCACGTGGCCAGGGTCGTATCCGAAGCCCCCGGCCTCGATGCCCCGTTGCAGCTGGGGAACAACTGGGTGGCGGGGGTGATGTCCCGACGGCTGCACGGCGCCGCCTCGGGCGAGGACACCTCGGCCATCCCGGTGTTGGCGGCCTTCGACGAGCTGATCACCGACTTCGAGCGGATCGTGCGCGAAGCCGTGACCGGCTATCGCCTCACGGATGAGGACGCGGCGGCGGAGCTGGATGCCATCGGTTCCGGTGTGGATGACCAGGGGGGTGTGCGATGACCAAGCGGATCCTGCCCGTTCCGTGGCCGCCGGAGCAGTGGCCCCCCGAGGAACCGGATCCCGGCGAGGAGGACCTCGCTCAGCCGCTGGACTGGATGACCTACCCGCATGCGCACCTGTACATGATGGTGCGTCACTTCCTCGACCTGCCGGGGGCGAACTCCGTCGCGGCCGAGTGGGCCAAGCTCGCCGAGGAGCTCGACGCGATCGCCGACGAGCTGAGTGAGGTCGTGACGGTCGCGGCGGCCGGGTGGCGCGGTGCGGCCGCGGAGCGTGCCAGGGAGACAGCCGAACGGCTGACCGAATGGGCACGGGATTCGAGCGCTCGGGCAGCCGAGGCGGGTGGCTGCGTGAGCAGGCAGGCCGACATCGCGGAGCGGGCACGGAACGCCATGCCGGAGCCGCCTCCGCACGAGTACTCCCTCGACGTGATCGACTTCCGTCATGAGCGGCCGGGACCACCGAAGGTGATCGTCGATGGCGGTGGCCCTTCCGGGGCGACCACACCGATGTCGGCCAGCCCGTTCACCGGAGGGAGCTTCGAGACCGCACCCAATGTGCTGGGGCCGGTAGGGCCGGACCAGGAGGAACTCAGGGAGCGTCACCGCCAGGCAGCCGAGGTGATGCGCCGGATGCAGCGCGAATCGGCCGAGGTGCACGGCTCGGTGCCCAGCTTCATCCCGCCTGCACAGCGGTCGGACCTCGACGGCGAGGACAGCGACGGCGACGGGGCCTCCGGTGACCGGGACCGTGACAGCGGTACGGACGAGCAGCGCACGTCGGCGTCCACCGCGGGCTCCGGCGCGGTAGGCGGGATCGGCGCTGCTGCAGGGGGAGCGCAGCCCGGCAGCATGGCTCCGGCACCGGGAAGCGGGGCCGCGCCAGGCACGGCCGCGGGGACCGCGGGTAGTCCGGGGGCTGCCGTGCCCGGCGGCTCCGGTTCGACTGCCTCCGGCGCGGCACCCCGGGGTGGCATGGGCATGGCCGGGATGCCGATGGGTGGGGCGGGGCGCCAGGGCGAGGGCAGCGAGCGCAAGCGCCCCGACTACCTGGAAGGTGACCCGGACGTATTCGCACCTGACGAGAAGGGCGCGCCGGTCGATCTCGGCGACAGCCGGGAGCCCGACGATGCGTGACCCCGACACCGGTTGGATCCAGCTGCACCACGGCGAGTTCTTCCTGCTGTGGTCGGCCCTCGAGCTGGGGGAGCTGCCCGCTGTGCTGGGTGTGCCGCACATCGGGCGCACACCACCGGCCAGGGCGAGGTTCGCCGAAGCGGCTGGGGCGGCGTTGGCCGAGCGCGACCTCGGCACCGTCGAGCGACCCGCACCGGATCTGCGGCGCTACCTGGAGGCGCTGGCAGGTGGCAACCGCGCGTGTGAACTGCACATCGATACCGCCGACGCAGCGCTGCGCGCGGTCGGCGTGCCGGGGCGGGAATGCGTCATCGTCGCGAGCGCGGGCACGGAGATCAGGCTCGGCCCGGTCCGGGAGACGAGGATGGCCGCGACGATGTTGGATGTCGTGCCGCCTGCGGGCGCCGGTCCCGGTGCACCAGCCAACGTCGCCGTCGACGTGTTCACCCGCGCCTGCCGGGTGGGCGAGCGCGAAGGTGTCGAGGGGTTCAAGGAAGCCTTGCGTGATGGTGGAGTGCGTGGCGCCGAGGTCGGTGTGATCGCGCGTGCTATCGGGGGCAGGGCCGCCGGTGGCAGGTTGGAGGCGCGGTCGCGCGACGGCGGTGCCCGTTGGAGGTGGCTGCCGGAGACCCTGAACTGGGTCGACACCGCCGACGGCCGGTTCGCGCTGCGCAAGCAGGGCGAATGGCTCACCGTGACCCCGGCAGACCACGCGCGGCTGCTCGGCATGGCCGAGGACATGCTCGGCTCGCTCACCGGGTGAGAACCAGCTCCTGAACCGCGGACAGCGCCGCCTGGTGAGGTGGCCCGGTTCGAGGTGTGCCGCGATACTGCCGGCTTCGGACCCTGGCGAACCGAACCGGGCTTCCGATAGGAAGGGCACATGACCACCGAGTTGCGAGCGTCGACCGACATTCCCGAGGTGCTGTGGCGTCCGGATCCGGAGGAGGTGGCCGACACCCGTATCGCGCGGTTCCGCGACTGGTTGCGTGCCGAGAAGGGCGTGGATACCGGTGATTACACGCAGCTGTGGGAGTGGTCGGTCGCTGAGCTCGACGACTTCTGGGCGGCGTGTGCCCAGTATCTCGGGGTGCGTTGGCACGCCGAGGCCGAGCGGGTGCGCGACGGGGACCGTATGCCCGAGGTGCGGTGGTTCCCCGGCGCCACACTGAACTACGCGGAGCACGCGCTGGCCCCCGGCGTGGCTGGCACGACAAAGGGCGACGACGAGCTCGCGGTGATCTTCCACCGGGAGGACGGGCTGGCCAGCGAGCTCACCTACGGGCAGTTGCGCGCGCAGGTCGCCGCCGCGCGGTCGGCGCTGCGTGAGCTAGGGATCGGGCGCGGCGATCGGGTGGTGGCGCTCGCACCGAACTGCCCCGAGACGCTGGTGGCGTTCCTCGCAGCAGCCAGCCTGGGCGCGGTCTGGTCGTCGTGCTCCCCGGACTTCGGGGTCCGGGCGATCGCGGACCGGTTCACCCAGATCGAACCGGCGGTCCTGGTGACCGTGAACGGTTACTGCTACGGCGGCAAGACCTTCGACGTGCGCGCCACCGTGGCCACGCTCACCGACGAGATCCCGTCGCTCAGGGAGGTCGTGGCGATCGACTACGCCGGGACCGGCCAGGTCGAGGGGGCGCGGGACTGGACCGAGCTGCTGGCGCGGCACGAAGGTGCCGACCTGGAGTTCGAACCGGTGCCGTTCGAACATCCGCTGTGGGTGCTGTATTCCTCCGGCACCACGGGCCTGCCGAAGGGGATCGTGCAGGGGCACGGTGGGATCACGCTGGAGCACCTGAAGTCGTTGGCGCTGCACCTGGACCTGGGGCCGGGCGAACGCTTCTTCTGGTACACCACCACCGGCTGGATGATGTGGAACTTCGTCATCTCCGGCTTGCTGGTCGGCGCAGCCGTGGTGCTCTACGACGGCAGTCCCGGGCATCCCGATCTGGGGGCGCTGTGGCGGCTGGCCGAGCAGCACCGCATCACCTATTTCGGCACCTCGGCGCCGTACGTGCAAACCTGCCTGAAACGCCAGGTGCGCCCGGCGGTCGAGCACGACCTCTCGGCGCTGCGTGCCGTCGGCACCACCGGTGCGCCGCTGAGCTCCGACGGGTTCCGCTGGATCGTGGACGAGCTCGGGCGCGACGCGAAGGGACGCCCGGTACAGATCTGCTCGGTGTCCGGCGGCACCGACGTGTGCACCGCGTTCCTCGGGGCCTCGCCGGACGTGCCGGTGTGGCAGGGAGAGCTGTCCTGCCGCGCGCTCGGCGCGGCTGTGGCCGCCTACGACGACGAGGGCAACGAGGTGATCGACGAGGTCGGCGAGCTGGTGCTCACCAAGCCGATGCCGTCGATGCCGGTGTTCTTCTGGAACGATCCCGACGGCTCGCGCCTGCGCGCCGCGTACTTCGAGGACTTCCCCGGCGTGTGGCGGCACGGCGACTGGGTGCGGATCACCCCGCGTGGCTCGGCTGTGATCTACGGTCGTAGCGACTCGACCCTCAACCGCGGCGGGATCCGGATGGGCACCGCCGAGTTCTACCGCGTGGTGGAAGGCGACGACCAGGTGCTCGACTCGCTGGTGATCGACACCACACGCGCGGGCGAGGACGAGGGCAAGCTGCTGTGCTTCCTGGTGCTCGCCGAGGGTGCCGACCTGGAGGAGGTGCGGCAGCGGCTGCGTACCGAGTTGCGAGTCGAGCTGTCGCCACGGCACGTGCCCGACGAGTTTGTCGCGGTCGACGACGTGCCGCGCACGCTGAACGGCAAGAAGTGCGAGGTGCCGGTGAAGAAGATCCTGGCTGGCGCCGCGCCGGAGCGGGCGGTCAGCGCCGATGCCCTGGCCAACCCCGACGCGCTACGTCCGTTTCTGGAGCGCGCCGGGCAGGGCTGAGCGGCCCCGGCAGGGTGCCGGGGCCGCTGTGACGGCCGCGCAGGCAGGCCTGTAGCCTGTTAAGGCAGTGGCCTGATGGCCCCTGGGAGGCTTCGCCTAGTTGGTCTATGGCGCCGCACTGCTAATGCGGTTGGGGTTTACGCCCCTCGCGGGTTCGAATCCCGCAGCCTCCGCCACCCGGTTGCAGTAGCGATCGGGCGGTCGGCTAGCCTAGTCGACCGGACAACCGAACAGGCGCCCGTAGCTCAACGGATAGAGCATCTGACTACGGATCAGAAGGTTTGGGGTTCGAATCCCTACGGGCGCGCCAAACTCCCAGGTCACAGACCTGGGAGTTAGTATTTGGCAACCCTGTTACCGATCAAGTGTCAAGCGTCACTCCGGTTCGCCAGGCACGTTCGTGTCCAGTGCCGAGCGCCTGCGCCTCTCGCTGACCAGGGTCCTGGATGCCGACCTCACAGCCACGCTGGCCGAGACCATCCGCGAAACGGCCGACCACTTCGACCTTGCGACCGGCGAATCACCATCCAGCACCGTCACCATCGCGCACGAGACCGGCGAGTATCGCGACCTGCTCGTGCTCGGCGGCAGCCTCGCTATCGTTCCCGGCGAGATCATCACCGACGAGCGCATGGATCGGCCCGACCTCGAGGCCCGCACGAAGTATCGCCAACGACTCGCTGTAGGCAGCGGCTACGACGACCAGCACCGTCGACTTCTGCGCGAGTTGCAGGACCAGCAGGACCCATGCCGGAACCGGATCGAACGTCGCGCCGGTGGCATCAAGGGCGTCTACGGCGTCGCTACGCGATGCGCTCCGCGCACCCTTGATCCTGCCGAAGCTACGCACACGCAAAGGTGAAGGTGACACGGAGGACGTAGTCCCCGTGTTCGCCTACGCTGAATATGTGACTGCTTTACCACGGATACTGGTGCCTCGAACTCAACTCACGGACGTCGACGGAATTGCCGTCGCGCTCCTGACGGTGGAGCTGTGGGACGACGGAATTGTCCTGCGACTAGCCGGACTCCCGAACGAAGCTACTCAACGAATGCTCGATGAGCACGAACACGATATGACGGCATGGGCAGAACGGCGGCAACAAAGCCCGAACGACACATCCGAGGCCCCGCCCGAGGAACCCGGACCCCTTATCCTGAACCGCATCAACATCGGTATCACCGACGAGCACGGCACGTCCTATCGGATGATGACCCGCCGCACCGGAGGTACTGGCACCGAGTTGCGGGACGAGTTGTACTTCCAACCCGGCATGCCCAAGGGAACCAATCATCTCACCATCCACACCAGCGGATCGGGCCTCCCTGAGAACGCCATTCAAGTGCCAGCAACATGAACAAACCTCGAACCGCCGTCCCTCACAGCGCACGAGCTTGACCTCTGAGCGGGCAACTCTCCCTCTGAACCGCTCCGTCGAGTTCGGAGACTCCATTCTTTGGGACGGATGGAGTCATGTCAGGGAGAACGTCGAAGAGGTGCCCGGCCGAGCTGCGTGAGCGGGCGGTCCGGACCGGCTGCCGCCTGCGGTGTGACCTCGGCCGTGCTTGCCGCGTTCGACAGGCGGGTACCGCGTTGTGACACTGCGGTTGCGGTGGTTGACTCATGTACGGGGCGAGCGGGCCCGGTACATCCCGGTGGGTTCGATCCGGGCCACGCGCGATCCCGCACACTGGCACTGAGCCAGGGACAGCGATCGCCGGTCGCGCCGCCAGCGACCGCGGAGAAAGGGGGCGGATATGCCGGAACTCCTGTCGGATACCGAGATCGCTGACGGTCTCGCGACGCTACCGGGCTGGACGCAGGACGGCTCTGCTATTAGCAAGACGTGGGAACGCAAGGGTTTCCTCGGGGTGGTCAACCTGGCCAACGCGATCGCGTTCGCCGCGAACGAGCTCAACCACCACCCGGACCTGTTCATCCACGGCTATAACAAACTGACGGTCACGTTGACGACGCATTCCGCCGGTGGTATCACCGCGAACGATCTGCACGCGGCCCGGGTGATGGAGAACCTCACGAACGTGGCCTCGTCAGCCGGGTAGTACGCACCCGGTGAGCCCGGCCGATCCCGCCGGTGGCGTGCTCCGCGGGGATCCGGGGCACGCCACCGGGCATCTCAGGCTGCCTCGGACTCGGCGAGCGTGCGGGCGAGCGCGACCACCCGCTTGGCCTGCACCGTCGCGGCGGTGCGGGTGTCATCGTCTACGGGCAGCTGCCCCTGGGCATCGACGTGGCTGGTGCCGTAGGGGTTGCCGTCGACGAACTTCGCCGGGTCGGTGTAACCGGGGCTGACGATGACGCCGCCGAAGTGGTGGATGGTGTTGTACAGCGCGAGCAGGGTGGATTCCTGGCCGCCGTGTCGGGTGGCGCTGGAGGCGAACCCGCTGTAGACCTTGTCGGCCAGCTGGCCCTGCTGCCACTGCCCGCCAAGGGTGTCGAGGAACTGTTTGAGCTGGGCGGCGATGTTGCCGAAACGGGTCGGGGAGCCGAAGATCACCCCGTCGGCCCACACCACGTCGTCGGCAGTGGCTTCCGGGATGTGCCGGGTCGCGTCGACGTGCGCACGCCACGCGGGGTTGGCGTCGATCGCCGAGTCGGGTGCCAGCTCGGGCGCGCGGCGGATGCGTACCTCAGCGCCCTCGGCTTCGGCCACCTTGCCCAGCGTCGAGGCGATCTCGGCGATGGTGCCGGTGGCGGAGTAGTAGATGATGCTGATCTTGACGGGCTGACCCATGGGGACGTCTCCTCCTGCGGTTTCCGTAACCGGAATGGTTGTTGAAACTTCATCTATACGGTGCGTGCAACATAGATGAACTGTCAACTATTCCGTCGCAGCGGGGACACGTCGCGGAACCTCGTTGGCCCGGTGCCGACCAGCGCCGACCAGCGCCGATGAGCACCACGACCGGCACAGATACCTCGCCATGACGTCAGCCACACCGCGCCCCTGCACCGGCACGTGCACGCCGTACCGGCCAGGTGGGAGCCGAAGGGCTCCTCGGGTACCGGATACGCACCGGAGGATCCCCTCGGCTCCCACCCTGTGCACCCGATCGGTCGTTTCCGGCCCGGTCCCGTCACTCGTCGGGGTCGTCCTCCGGCGGAGCCGCGGGTGGATCGCCCGAACCTGCGCAGCGCAGTCGGGACGGGACGATGGTCGGGCTGGACGGTTTGCGGTCATGCCACACCAGCCGACCGTCGGTGACAGGTTGCCAGGTGCGGCATGCCGCGCAATACCCCAGGTTGCTCGGCATGGACACACACTAGTCGAACCGGCGCGTGGGCCGCCCGCGCGCCGTGACGAAGGGGTAGTGTGGCGCGGTCCCGGCTGCCTACCGGCTGCGCCGCCTGCCCGGTCCCCGTTGCCGTCGGTTGACAGCGGCGCGCGCCGGCCCGAAGCTGAGCTTCATGGGGAATCCCGCTCGCGCGGCGACGGCCGCGGCAACCGTCGCGGCAGTTGCGTTCCTGGCCGGCTGTGCCGAGCACGTCTCAGGGCAGGCCGAGGCAGCCGACGACGAGCCGGCAGTGGCCGACGATGACGTGGTTGTGCACCAGGGGCCGGTCGATGTGCTGGTCGAGATGCTGCCGGGGTGGCAGCTCGGCCCCGACGTGCTCGAGGGCGCCACGACCATCGTCAACCCGGAAGCCTGCGGGGCGAACTTCTGCGACAACCTCAACGTGCTGGTCGACCCGGCGCGCGGCGCAAGCCCCGACGAGTTCCACGCGCAGTCCATTGCCGAGCTCGACGAACTCGCGGACGTACGTTCCGAGCGAGAGGTCGAGCTCGACGGGCGCGTCGGCTACGAGGTCGAGTACGCGGGCGACCGCGGTCACGAGTACGGGGACATGCGCTTCCTGACGCGCTACACGGTGGCGGACGGTGAGGCGGTGATCGTCACGTACACCGCCAGGCCGGACACCTTCGAGGAGTGGCGACCGGACGCCGAGGCGATGCTGGAGTCGATCGAGATCCGGTAGCCGCTGGCCGGAGTGACCGGACCCGCGCCTTCCTCGCGGTGAGCCGCCCCGCCTACCGGCCGCGCGCGGCGGCCGCGCTCAGCGAGTCGCGCACGGTGGCGCGGCAGGCCTCGGCCGAACCCCGGCGCCTCGTTCACGACCGTGTCCCGGCAACGGCCTGCGAGTACGCTCGTTGGAGCGGTGCACTCCAGCGGATGGTCACCCGTAACGAGTAGCGGGCGAAGTGGTTGCCGGCGTCGGCGGAGGTGTGGGCTCGATGTCCAGGAGGTCTTCACCGGCCGCGGGGGTTGGCCGCGCCGGCTGGGCGCTGCTGGTCACCCTGGCGATCGCGCTGGTACCGGCCTCGACACCGGTGTGGCTGCTCGGCGTGAACGGTCACGCGGGGTCGGGTATCGGCCGGGACACCGTCGAGCTGCCCGAGCTCCCGCCGCTTCACGAGCGTGCCCCGGAGCTCTACGACGAGCAGGGCTGTATCCGCGTCCCGCCGGACGAGCAGGGCGAGGCCGACTGCGGCGCCGAGCCCCTGCCGGGGGACGCGGGTCCGGTGGACGAGCGAGCGCACCGCAACCTCGCCGGTTTCCGCGGGCCGCACTACATCACCGAGCTCGTGCGCGACGACCTGACGGTGCTGGAGTCCACTGTGCGCACAACCGGCAGTGACGAGTGGACGGCCACGGGGCTGGTGCGCAACGAGACCCGCGAAGCGGTCGGCGGGGTCACAGTGCACGCGGTGCTGTTCGACGAGGAGGGCACCGCACTGGGCTCGGCATCAGCCCCCGTTCCTGTCGATCCGCTACGGGCGGGAGAGCCGGGCCCGTTCCGGATGGCCGCCGACGTACCCGCCGCCGCCGTCGGCGAGGTGCGCTGGCAGGTCAATGCGGGCGATGCCGCAGCGGAGTCCCGGCGGGACGCCGAGATCATCGTGCATTGGCTGCGTTCCTATGGCGGGGGCCGCGATGTCGCGGTGGGCAACCTGCTCGACGAGGCTGTCGCTGAGCAGCGTCCTTACCTGCTGTACGGGTCGGTGCGTAACCATGCCGGGACGGCGATCGAGCAACCGGCAGTCGTGATCGCCTGGCTTGGCGATGAGGGAGAGGTGTTACACGTCGCGGAGACGCCGGTCGTGCGACCCGGCTCCGGGGATCGCCTGCCCGCACTCGATGCGGAAGAACCGGGCGATCTCGCCGATTTCCTGCATGCCGAACCGGAGGATCCCGGCGCGGAGTTCGGTGGCGTGATGCCCATGCTGTGGGTGGTGGGGTCGTGATGCGCGCCGCCGTGCGCCGTGGCTGCCGCGCCGTGCTGGTGGTGATGCTGGCACTGGGCCTGCTCGCGGTGCCCGTGCCCGTCTCCGCCGAGCACGTCTTCGGGGACGAGCCGCTGGATGACGTACTGGACCGGGCCGAGGCGCACCGCGACTGCGGCCTGTCCCGGGACAGGCTGGCCGCGATGATGCTGGCGGTGGTCTGGCCCGAGACCGGGGCCACACCCGACACGGCACCATCGCCGATGACGCTCGGTCGGTGGGATATCCAGCACGGCCTGCATTCGTTCGGCGATCCCACGACCGCGCGGCGAGCGTTCTGGCACCCCGGGGTGGGGATGTGGCAGTTCGACTCGGCGGGCTCGGGCGCCCACATGCCGGTCTGGGCCCGCATCGACAGCTGGCACGCGGCGAACGAGGCGGCACGCGTGATGAGCGCGCGATACTGCGCGGCCGAGGGTAGCGAGCGCGAGCGCCGCCGTGCGGCATGGCAGCCGTGGGTGGGCTGCCGCGACACCGATGATCGGTGCGGCGATTGGTACCACGAGCACTACGACGCGGACAGCGACACGCTGCACGGTATCTCCCGCGATCCCTCGGTGACGCGGCACGGTGGCATGCAGCGGCGCACCTGCCGGTGGTCTTTCTCGCCGGTGGAGTGGGATTGCTGGTATATCGATCCGGAGCGGGCCCAGGGCTACGCCGCGTGGACCATCCCGGACTGGGGCCCGACTCCGCTGGCGCGGCCGTTCTACGGCCACTATGTCAGGGCGACCCGTCAGGAGTACCGGCACTGGATCGGCGAGGACAGCGGTTACGAGGCCGGTCTCGACGTGCGACGTCCACTCGGCACCGACGCGCGCCATTCCCTCACGTGGGAGATCCGGGAACGGCTCTGCGACACGAGCCACGAGCGCGGCGCATGTCGACCCCGCCCTATCCGCTGAGGGCGAGTTCGCTCCGCGTCCCCGCCGATATGGGGAAGGCCCCGGCCTGTCAGGCCGGGGCCGAGGTTGGTACCGATCTGATCTTGTCCAACCTCCTCGGCATCGTCAGCGCCATCGCGATCACCCCCTTTCACGCAAGTCGCCGTAGCTTCTCACGTGATCGAAGGCACCGCCGATGACATCCGATGCCTTCACCCGGCACCAACAACCTGCCGGCGGCTGTTATTCCGCCGCTTGCGACCACGTCGCCCGCGCGGTGTGGACCGGTGCTGGGGGTCGGTCGCCTGGTCGGTCAGCCTGCAGAACGCGCACAGCTCGCCGGTGGTGGGCGAGCCGCACCGGCCGCAGGAGCCGAGGTCGCCCTTGTCCTGGGAGCTGACGCCGTCGAGCAGCGGTTGCATCCGCCGTAGGAAGCCGTTGTAGAACTCGAGCTTCGTGCCGGGGGAGCGTTCCTCCATCCGGTTGAGCAGTTCCTTGTACCCGAGGTGTCGGTTCCCCTCGGCCATCGGGCATTCCTCGACCTGGTAGTCGATCCGGCGGATGATGCAGTAGGCCGCGGTTTCCCGCTCGCCGAGCCGCACGAGCGGCTTGACCCGTCGGGCGAACCCATCGCCGCCTGGCAGCACGGGCTGCTGGCGGGCCAGGTACTCCGTGTCCCAGCGCATGACATTGCCGAACAGCACCGCTGCCTCGTCGTCCAGGTTGTGTCCGGTGACCAACACGGTGTAGCCATGCTCCAGCGCGACGGTGTTCAGCAGGTGCCGCTTGGACAGGCCACACGCCGAGCAGGGCGTGCGCCGCTGGGCAGCGGCCTCCGGGATGGTGAAGCCGACGTCGGTCGCGAGGTCCAGCTCGATCAGCTTGACACCCCGCTGGTGTGCGAACGCGCGGGCGTACTCGCCGGAGCGGTCGCTGTAGCCGCCGATGCCGAGGCCGAGATAGACACCATCGGCGTCGTAGCCCAGGTCCAGCAGCAGGTCCCACGCCGCCAGCGAGTCCTTGCCCCCGGAGATCGCCATGAGCGGACGCTCCCCGGCACCGATCATCGAATACTTCTCGATCGTGCGGCGCACCTGCTGGCGGCAGTGGTGCAGGAAACACTCGGCGCAGAACGCGGTGCGGTGCTGCGGCAGCTCGATCACCGCGTCCGCGCGGCAGCGACGGCACTTCATCGCGCGCCTCCCGACATCACCGGACGGATCTCCACGGTGTCGGTGTCCTCCAGCGTGGCCTCCCGGGTGACGAGCTCGTCCTCCCTAATGACCAGCACCGACTGTCGCGGGAATCCCAGCTGTTCGCAGAGCTCCTCGACCCGCAGCGGGCCACGCACCTGTACCTCGCGTTTCGGATTGTACAGCCGCACGTTCATCCCGGCCCCCTCCTGCGATGTCACGGACATGACGAAGGCTGGACGGCACACGCTACTTCCTTGGTAGACGCCGTGCCGGTGTGCTTTCAACCGTCCTCGCCCGTTCATCCCCCGTGCAGCACGGCACGGAGCCGGGCAGCGAACGGCTCCGTCTGCTCGACGAACCCGATGTGGCCCCCGGGAAACATCTCTGGTTCGAGGTCGAGCTCCGCGGCGAGGGCACGCGCCGTGCGGTCACACAGCTGCCCAGCCGATTCCTCACCGATACCAACCACGATGCGGGTACTCGCCGCGCGCAGCGCCGAGAGGTCGGGACGCCACCGGGTGGTGGCGCGGAGCTCGTGCGCGAACCAGAAGCGCTCGTCCGTGACCTGCTGCGGGTCGCGTTCCCCGCCGAACATGTCCTCGATCGCGTCCGCCGGAAGGGCGATGCCTGCCTGTTCCATGAACGCCGCCCACGCTCCCGTGACGTCGCCCGCGAGGTAGGTGGCGATGATGTCGTCGGTCTGCGCGTGGAGCTGCTCGCTGTCCTCCAGCAGGTCGTCCAGCGGGGGCTCGTGTGCCACGACTGTATGAACCTGCTCGGGGTGGGCCTGTGCCAGGGCCAGCGCGCTGACAGCGCCGCCGCTGGAGCCCAACACTGCGGCTGGGCCGGCGTCGAGGTGCGCAAGTAGCCGGGAGAGGTCGTCGGCGCGCAGCTGCGGTGTGGAGTCCTGCTCGGGGTCGTCGAGCGTGCTGCGGTTGATCCCGCGCGGGTCGGTGGTGAGTACCGTGTGGTCGGTGCCGAGCTGGTCGGCGAGTGGCTCGAAAGACGTGGCGTCCATCGGGGCGCCGACCAGCACCACCAGGGGGCCGTCGCCGCGCACCTCGTAGTGCAAGGTGGCGCCGGGTATGCGCAGCGTGTGGGCGGTGCTGGAAGTAGCGGGGTTGGCGGTCATGCGAGCCCTCCTGGAGGCCGGGTGACGTGACAGGGTTCCACAGGGGTGGACTCGCGGGACGTGGCAAACTCATCGGCCGCAGGGGTCGGTCACGAGGTCTCTTGCTGCTCGGGTTCGGCCAGCATCCCCGGTTCGGTCTTCGCGACGATCCGGGTACCGGTGAGATCGCCGGTGACGTTGCACATGGTCCGCGCCATGTCGAGTAGCGCGTCGATACCCGCCACCAGTGCCACCGCGGCGAACGGCAGCCCTGCCTGGGTGATGGCCAGCGAGAGCATGATGAGCCCGGCTCCCGGCACGCCCGCGGTGCCGATGGAGGCGAGCGTGCCGACCAGCACCACGCTGAGGATCTCGCCGAACGACAGGTCGATTCCCGCCACCTGGCTGACGAAGATCGTCGAGGCGCCGACATAGAGCGCCGTACCGTCCATATTGATGGTGGCGCCGAACGGCAGGCTGAAGCCGTACACGCCTTCCTTGATTCCCAGCTTCTGGGCGGCACGGGTCGTCACGGGCAGTGTCCCGCTGCTGGACCGTGTCACGAACGCGGTCATCATCGGCTCGCGAGCCGCGCCGAAGAACTGCCGCACGCTCGCGCCGATGAGCAACAGGAGCACGGTGTAGAACGCGATCTGTAGCGCCACGCCCCCGTAGACGACACCGGTCAGGCTCGCGAGCGGCACCAACGCATCCGTTCCCGTCTCGCCGAGCACCACGGCGATCAGCGCGAACACGCCGATCGGAGCGTACTCCAGCACGCCGCGGATGATCATGAACATGATCTGCACGCCCGCGTCGGTCAGCCGCCGGACGTGCTCGCCGAGCTCACGCATCCGCTCGCTCTCGCTGTGGCGCAGCACGCCGAGCGCGATCCCGACGATGACCGCGAGGAAGATGATGCCCAGGATGTTGCCCTCGACCATGGCTGTGAACGGGTTCTCGGGCACGATGCCGAGCAGCGTGTCGATGATCGGCGGCGCTTCCTCCGGTTCCTCCGCGTCGGCCGCAGGCATGTCGAGGCCGGCGCCGGGGGTGACGAGCAGGGCGAGCCCGATGCCGATGCAGATAGCGGCGGCCGAGGTGACGATGTAGTAAATGAAGATCTTGACCCCGGAGCGGCCGAGCTGGACCGGTGAGATCGAGGACGCGCCCGCGATGAGCGTGACGATGACCAGCGGCACGACCAGCATCTGCAGCAGTCGCAGGAACAGCTCGCCAAGGGGTTCGATCACCGCGATCGGCGGTCCGACGATCAATCCGACGATCGCGCCCGCCACGAGCGCGACCGCGAACTTCCAGATCAGCGGGATCTGGAAGTAACGCCGCACCCAGTGTCCCGCCATGGTGGCTGGTTGGCTCATGTGATCACCCCACGCGAGTCAGGATCGCTGGCTCGACAGCGCCGCAACGGACCCGGAGGGCAGTCGGTGCGAGCGCTCGGTGCACGGTACTGCACCGGGCGTGAAAGGTCCAGAGTGCTGGAACGTGTTGCCGTAACTCGCGTTGTGTAACTGGTCTTTTCGCGTGGAACTCCTCGATGCCGCTAATGGAGTGTCTTTCCGAAACGACCCTGGATGTGCAGTAGATAACGCTGCGTACTCGCTAGTAACGATGGGGCTGGGAGTGTCAGATGACCAAACCTACGCGCAGACAACGAAACATCCTGACGATCGTGCCCATTACGGCTGCGGGTGTACTGGTGGCCGGCTTGCTCGCGGCTCCGTGGGCGGCGGCGAGCCATGTCCAGCCGGAACGGCACTCGGGCAACCAGTCGTGCAGCGACGTCGTGCCGGCATCCAACGAGCTCAAGATCGAACCGGTCAAGGACGGTACGTATACCGACGGAACCCTCGAGGTCACCATCTCCGGTGCGAACTCCACATTCGACTGGGAGTCCAACCTGCCCGTGCAGGTGGTGGCAGTGAAAGGCGGTCCCGATACCAATGTCTACGACTACCGGCCCGACGGGGAAACCTCCGACGACGGACTTCGGGCGCCTACCCATCCCAAGTCCGGCGAGCAGGCTGGCCTCAGCCACGCGTCGTTCTGTTACAAGGAGCACAAGGAACCGGACCCGACTCCGACCCCGCCCCCGCCTGAGCCCGATTTCTGCACCGGGCATGCGTTCGATGTGCGCGTCGACGCGGAGGGCATCGTGGACGGCTACGCCGGTCCCGCGATCAAGACCCAGCAGGATGTCTTCCCGGACAACGAGACGCTGTCCGAGCTGGCACTGTTCATGCCGGTACTCGGCGCCACCGAACCAGTCGCCACCGCGGTGACCTTGGAGGCGGACAACAGTGGCACACCCGAAGAGGGGTGCACGACCAGGATCACCTATGAGGACTTCGAGCTCGACCTGAACAACCTCAGTGATGCAGGTGGTGTCCCCGTGGTGCTGACTGCCCAGGCCGTCGAGACCATCGCCACGGCCACGTTGCAGCCGGATGGTTCGGTCACGACCGATAGCGAGGTGACCATTGTCGGTGGTTCGTTGCACATCGACGGGGAGGGTGACGAGCTGGCGGTCCAGCCGGATCCGGACACCGGGATCATCGACGAGTGCTTGGAGGCCCCGGACGGGGTCGGGAGCTTGTGCGTTCGCGTCGTGCTGCACGAGACCGAGACCATTCCCGGGGGCATCGCGGCCAACGCGGTGCGGGTGACGGTTGATCTCCAGACGCCGCTGCCGGGTACCGACCAGTTCGTCGATGTCCAGGTGGCGCACGCCGAAGCCGATGCGCACGAGGGCGACCCCAAGTCGTAACTGGCCACCGGTCGTCCTCCAGCGATATACAGGCGCCTGGCCGGCCCTCGCTCACCGGGCCGGCCAGGCGCCCTGTGCCGGGCAGTCGCACACCCCGACGCTGCTTGGCCGGAACTATGGATCCACCGGCCGCCGGTCTTTACGCTTCGCGGGTATGCTCCGGCTACCGTCGGGTAGTGCGCGTACGGTGCGCCGCGAGGAAGGCAGGTGGGCGTCGATGTCCGCGTTCGACTACGACGTGCTCGTCATCGGGTCCGGATTCGGCGGCAGCGTGTCGGCGCTGCGGTTGACCGAGAAGGGTTATCGGGTCGGCGTGCTGGAGTCCGGGAGGCGTTGGAACCCGGAGGATTACCCGCGGACCAACTGGAACATCCGCAAGTCGATCTGGGCGCCGAAGCTCGGCCTCACCGGTCCCCAACGCATCAGCCTGCTCGGCAAGTGCGCGCTGTTCAGCGCCGCAGGCGTGGGCGGCGGCTCACTGATCTACGGCAACACCCTGTACGAGCCGCTCGAACAGTTCTACACTGACCCCGCCTGGGCGCACATCACCGACTGGAAGTCCGAACTTGCCCCCTATTTCGACCAGGCCAAGCGGATGCTTGGGGTGGCGACCAACCCACGCATGACCCCGGCCGACGAGGTGCTGCGCGAAGTGTCCGAGTCGCTGGGTGTGGCCGATACCTTCCATCCCACCCAGGTGGGGGTGTACTTCGGTGAGGAGGGAGTCACCGCGAGCGACCCGTACTTCGGCGGCGCGGGTCCCGACCGTACCGGCTGCGTGCACTGCGCGCGGTGCTTCACCGGCTGCCCGTACGGGGCGAAGAACACCACTACCATGAACTACTTGTACCTCGCAGAGCGGGCGGGCGCACAGGTGCATCCGATGCGGACCGTGACCGACGTGCGCCCGCTGCCGGGTGGCGGCTACGAGATCACCGCAGTGCGTTCCGGGCGGCTGTTGCGCAAGCAGCCACGCCGGTTGACCGCCGAGCAGGTGGTTTTCGCCGCCGCCGCGCTGGGAACTCAAAAGCTGCTGCACACGCTGAAGGACAGCGGCAGCCTGCCCGCCCTGTCCCCGCGGCTCGGCGAGCTGACGCGTACGAACTCCGAGGCCATCCTCACCGCGAGTAGCCGGAGCAGGACCGACTTCTCGCAGGGGATCGCGATCACCTCGTCGATCCACCCGCAGCCCGACACCCACATCGAGGTGTGCCACTACGGAACGGGGCAGAACGCGCTGTTCCCGCTGGCGGCGCCCATGGTGGACGGGGGCCGGATGCGGGCGCTGCGGTTCCTGCTGTTGATACTGCGACACCCGAAGCTGTTCGCGCGCTCGCTCGACGTGCGCCGTGCGTCGGACCGCTCGGTGATCCTGCTGGTAATGCAGTCGCTGGACAACTCGCTGACCTCCTTCCGCACCCGGACCGGACGGCTGTCGACCAGGCAGGGCAGCGGGCAACCGAATCCCGACTGGATCCCGATCGGGCATGAGGTCAACCGCCGTTTCGCCGAGGCTATCGACGGCGACGCGTACGGGCTGTACATGGACGCAGTGAATATCCCCTCCACCGCCCACTACATCGGCGGCTGCGTCATCGGTGATTCGCCGGAGACCGGTGTGGTGGACCCGTACCAGCGGGTGTACGGCTATCCCGGGCTGCACGTCGCTGACGGTTCGGCGATCACCGCCAACCTCGGGGTGAACCCCTCGCTGACGATCACCGCGCAGGCCGAGCGGGCGATGGCGTTCTGGCCGAACCGGGGTGAACCCGATCCGCGTCCGGAGCTCGGCGCCGGTTACCGGAAGGTGGACCCCGTGGCACCCAAGAACCCGGCCGTGCCAGGAAACGCCCCTGGCGCGCTCCGGTTGCCGATCACCCCGCGCTGAGGAGGAGTATGACGGACCCGGGTTACCCGCCACAGCCATGGAACCTGCGAGGCCAGGCGTACCTGTCGGTGTGGCGGCTGCCGGTGGCGAGCCTGCCAGCGCTGCCTGCGGGCGTGCGGCCGCTGACGGTCGCGGGTAGCGGGTTCGTGATCACTGCCTGGGTGGATTACCAGCCGGGCGGCGTGCTCGCGTATCGCGAGCTACTGTCCACTGTGGCTGTTCTAGACGGACTCCGTATCGCCGCGTCGATCACGCATATCTGGGTGGACAGCCCCTCGTCCCGCGACGGGGGCCGTGCGCTGTGGCACATCCCGAAGGGGCTCGCCGGGTTCGATATGCGCCACGCCCAGCTGTTCGAGGCGAGTGCGTGTACCCCGACCAGCGGCATCGCCGCGGCCCGGTTCCGGACGCTGCCCGCGTTGCCTGCCCGGATCCCCGCGGGATTCTCCGTAATCCAGCAGGGACCCCTGCGCAGCCCGGTGCGGGTGTCGGCACGGCCCGCTATGGCTCGCGCGTCGTGGGCGATCCAGCCTGCCGGGCCGCTCGGATTCCTGCACGGCCGCAGCCCGCTGGCCAGCGCGGCAGCACGGGATTTCCGGATGCGGTTCGGGACGGGGTGCTGATGCGCTGCACATCTTGATGCAGCGATGCGATGATGTAGCCGTGCGAACTACGGTTGATCTTCCCGAGGACCTGCATCGGCGAGTCACAGGCGCCTACCTCGCCCGGCTTGCTCGCGTCCGGGCGCCCAGCAACGTCAGATCGTGAACGCGAGGTTGCGCACCACCCGCTCGCCCAGCTCGGTGTCACCCAGGATCTCCACATCGGCCAGGTGGTCGTCCGGCTGCACACGGCCACCTGCCAGCCGCGCGAAGAGCCCGGAGCCCAATCGGATCGTGGCGTGCGCCTGGCCCGGCAGCTCATCGATCAGCGCGGCGCGCCCGTCCACGGCAACGTGCAGCGTCCGGTGGACCGGGCCGGTGAGCTCGATGGTCAGCAGGGTACCGTCCGGCGCGCCCGCACGCTTGCCGACCAGGTAGCCGAGAGCGCCGGTAATCTCCTCGAGCGCGATCTCGGCACACGGCCCGGTGTCGTTGCCGTGCCGGGACACCGCATCCCGGATGTCCTGGTCGTGCAGCCAGCAGTCGAAGACCCGGATCCGCATGAACCTGCCGTAGGTGGATTCGCCGACCGGGGTCCACGACGGTGCGTCGAAGTCCTCCTGCGTCATCGCGCGCAGCGACGCGGCGCGGGTGGCGGTGATGTCGCGGAACCGCTCGAGCACCCGCGCCGGGGTGTCCTCGCGCAGCGCGCGGACCCAGCATTCGTTGAACGCGGCGATCTCGTTGCGCACGTGCGGTAGCGAGGAGACGTCGATGTCCGGCTCCGGCGCCTGCTCGCCCGCGAGCATGGATTCTGTGCCGATCACGTGTGAGACGAGGTCCTGCACCGTCCACCCGGGCAACGTGCTCGGCGTGGACCATGCCCGCTCCGGCAGCGAGGCCAGCAGCTCGTCCATCGATTCCCACTGCCCTACCAGGGCGTCGACCAGGGTCTCCTTGCCGGTCGCTGCGGTGCTCATCCGGTGACCTCCTCATCGTGACGTGGTGTCAGGTCGACGACCTGGCCGCGATCGATGCTCAGCCAGTCGCGGCCGCGCAGGTACGGTGCGAGATAGTCGCCGATCGCCTGCTGATCCCGCGCGCCTTTCGGTCGTTGCAGCTCGTAGAGCTGAGGGAACTCGAGCATCCCGGTCACCAGCTCCCACAGCCGCACGGCCCGTTGCCCGGTGGGCGGATCGATCAGCACGGGGCCGAACAGGCACTGGCCGTCGGGGAAGAAGAGGGTGGGCACACCGAACCCGCCTGCCCCGGTCACCCGGTGATGGTCGGCGGATACCTCGTCGTGCGTGGTCGCATCGGCCAGCGCCGCGTCGAGCAGCGCGGGGTCGGCTCCCACCTCGCCGAGTAGCCTGCGCGCGGTGTCGGGGTCGTGCGGCTTCTCCCCGTCGACATGCAGCGCCCGGCCCACCCTGGCATACCACGCGTCGACCAGCGCCATGTCATGCCTGCGCAGCAGCGCGGCGATGCGCATCTGCGACCAGCCGTAGGACCACGGCCGTTCGGCCGGGTGCTTGGCCCCATCGGGTCGGTTGATCTCTTCGAGGCTGAAGAACCGCCAGTGCACGGTCAGCCCGAGCTCGTCGCGTACGGCGCGGATCCAGCGGGATGTGTGGTACGCGAACGGGCACATCGGATCGAAGTGGAAGTCGACGTCGGCCGGTTCGGTCGTCATGTCGCCAAGCCTTCCTCCAGGTGGGCGTCGATGAGGTCGTGCAGGGCCGCGGCGATGCCTGCTGCCGGTTCCGTGGCGGTCTTGGCCAGCAGGATCTGGCCCTGGGCCTGTGCAAGGAGCGCGCGGGCCAGCCGGTCGGGGTCCACGCCCCGGCGCAGCGCGCCTTCGGCGGCGGCCTGCCTGCACACCGTCGCGAACTCGCCTTCCCACTGGGCGAAGGTGTTGGCCAGGTGGGTACGGAGGTCCTCATCGGTCGTGGCCAGCTCGGCGGCGAGGTTGCCGAACGGGCAGCCGACGACGCGGCCGAACCGTTCCTCGAAGCCGGTTTGGATGGTCCCGATGGCATCGGCGAGCCCGTGCAGCCGCTCGGCGGCCGTGGCCCCTGACGCCCGGGACAGCCGGTCGAGCAGGGCGGTGGTGTGCAGGTCGATGACGGCCTTGGCCACGTCGGACTTGCCCGCGAAGAAGTGGTAGAAGCTGCCCTTGCGAACCTCGGCGGCCGCGCAGAGCTCGTCCACCCCGACGTCCCGGTAGCTACGGGACAGGAACAGGCGGGCCGCGCGACGCACGATGCGCTCACGTGGTTCGCCTCGTGCGCTCATGCGCGGTGACGGTACGGGTAGTTGACCGGTCAGTCAAGAACGGGCGTGCCCGCTACTCGAACGGGCTGGTGTCGCCCGCGCCGCGCCGGACGATCTCGGGAACGCCTGCGGAGAAGTCGATCACTGTGGTCGGTTCGGTACCGCAATCCCCGGAGTCGAGCACCGCGTCGAGCTGCTTGCCTAACCGGTCGGCGATGGCGCGGCCGTCGGTGAGCGGCTCTTCCTCGCCAGGCAGCAGCAGGGTGCTGGACAGCAGCGGTTCCCCCAGCATCTGGACGAGTTCCTGGGCGACCGGGTGTCCGGAGATGCGGACCCCGACGGTCTTCTTCTTCGGGTGCATCAACCTGCGCGGCACTTCCTTGGTCGCGGGCAGGATGAAGGTGTAGCTGCCGGGGGTGACCGCCTTGACGGCGCGGAAGACCGTGTTGTCGACGTGCACGAATTGGCCGAGCTGGGAGAAGTCCCGGCATACGAGGGTGAAGTGGTGGCGGTGGTCCAGCTGCCGGATGGATTTGATCAGTTCGATCCCGTTCCGGTTGCCCAGCCGGGTACCGAGCGCGAAGCAGGAGTCGGTCGGGTAGGCGATGATGCCGTCGGAGAGCACGCTGTCCACCGCCTGGCCGATGGAGCGCCGTTTCGGGTTCTTCGGATGCACGGCGTAGTAGGTGGCCATGCGCCGAGGGTAAGCACCCGCGCCGTGATCTGACCAGCGCTGACATCTTCCGGCGCGCCGCGAGCCCACGGGCGATGTTGTTGCCTTCGGCTGTACCGAGGGAGCGCGGCAACTAGGGCCATGGACACCCGGTGAAGTTATGCGTAGTATAGTGAATAATTTGTAGCGATGTCGTGGCGGTGGGAGGTCGGATGGGGGTTGTGCTGGTACGAGGACAGTGTTCCAACGGGCGAACATGTCCGAATGTGAACATGACGGACCACGGTACTTTTGTGGTCCAGGGGTACGCGTGGTCAAGCGCTCACGTTGGTGGGGTAGGTACTGCTGCGGTGGCTGTGCCGTGGTCACTGGTTCCTGAGCTTCGCGATGCACAACCGCGTGCGGGGTTGATAACCGTTGATCACGAGTACCTCCTCGTGTGCGGAGTTGCGGTAACGGATCCCGAACTGTTGGCAGAGTTGAACATGCCGCACGGCGAGAACGCCGTCGAGGTGTCCAGATCGGTGCTGCGCGAGCTGGAGCCATGTTGATGCTGACCGAGTACGAGCTCGGAAACTATATCGAGCAGCACTTCACGTCGACATTGTTCCGGTTGGAGACGTTGCCGTACTATGCGGTGGACAGCGACGCACACGACTACTACCGCTACCTGGCAGGCGAGTCCGAGCCCAGCAGTACCTGGCCGGACGTGATCCGACGCGAAGTAGCTCGCGGTCTGTACACGTATCGGGTGCACGTGGTCCGGTCACCGCTGACCGATTACTTGCGATACGAGTTCGAGTGGGGATATGTCTACAATTCGTTGGCTGGCGAGCGTATCCGCATCATCGATACCGCTGAGCATCGCAAACCGGACGCGGTTCCGGACGAGGATTTCTGGTTGATCGGCGACGAACACCTCCTCCTCATGCACTACGACGAGCACGGTGCGTTCAAGGGAGCGAGTGTCGGGGATACCCGCTTACTTCCTATCTATATCGCCGCCCGCGATGCGGCGTGGTCAGCCGGGGTGGACTTCAACGCATACTGGAGGGAGCACCCGCAGTACCATCGTGGCTAGCCAATAGCCCGAGAAAGGTGTCGATGCGGGAACCCACCAACGAGCTCTCGGCCACACTGCGCCGGTTACGGAAGGATGCTGGCTTGTCCGGTGCCGAGGCTGCTCGGCGCGCTGGCCTCAGCCAGCCGAAGGTGTCTCGTACCGAGACCGGCACGTTCATGCCGACACCGGAACAGGTCGACGCCCTCTGTCAGGTTTACGATGCACCGACTGAGGTGCGAAAAGGCCTGGTGGGCATGGCTCGTGAGGTGCAGGAAGATCGCATCTCGGCGCGTATCGTATTGGAACGCGGCGGCTGGCGGCTCCAGGAGCGCATCGGGCGTATCGAGGAGGTCGCTGGTCGCGTTCGGAGCGTCGCTCCCACGCTGGTCCCAGGTCTATTGCAGACTCGGGGGTATGCCGAGGCGCTTTTCGGGGAGTCGCTGACACACGATGATCGACAGCGAACTGTCGATGCGCGCATGATGCGACAGCGGCTACTGGACACGCAACGTGAGTTCACCTTCGTGCTGACTGAAGGTGCTCTGTGGTGGAACATGGGCGGTGCGCGCGTCATGAGCCAGCAGCTGGCGTACCTCGACGAGGTCTCGCGCAGGGATAATGTTCGCCTTGGGGTGATCCCATGGTCCACTCCGGTGACCGTTCCAGTGCTTCATGCCTTCGACCTCTATGACTCACGTGCCGTCCTGTTCGGCACTCAGACCGCGACCGCACTGGTCACCGAATCGCGCGAGGTCACAGACTACGAAGCTCACTGGGCGGAGCTACAGCCGTTCGTTTCGTACGGGGACGACGCCCGCGCGATCCTGGAGCGCATCACTGCGGTGTACCAGAACGCCGGTTGACCTGAACTGACGCTTGACCAGCAGCGCTTCACTTCTTGATTTATGCAATAAGTTGTGAATAAACTTGGACTGACAGTGCTTCGAGGGCTGGAGGTTCGAATGACTGGGGAAATGATGTTCAGGGAGTGTCGATGGCCAGTTTCGTAACATTGCTGGTGGTGATGGCGGTCTGCGTGCTCGGCGCAGCCGTGCTCAGCCTGCCCGCGATCGCGTTCGCCGGGGGACGCGCATCGGAGTGGGTGGGGAGGTGGCGAGCTCGCCGGGATGGTGGCAGGTGTCGTCGATGCCGGATGCGGTGACGTTGCGCTCCTGGAGTCTGGAGGAACTGCTGGGAGAGCTGCGTAGGCGGCGCTGGACGTTGCTGCGCTGGGGCTCTCCGGTCAACCCCGAGCTGCTGGCGGCGATCGCCGAACGGCACGGGTGTGCGGATGTGGTGATCCTGCGCGCCGAGGAGGATGCCACGGGCTACCGCGCCACCTCGTGGGGAGCGTCCTCGGTGCTCACCCCACGAACGGTCTCCTATCAGTACCACGCCACCGCCGTGTGGACGCTGCGTGCGATGCTGGCGCTTCCGTCGCCGGGCGCTGAGGGGGCTCCGATGGCGGTCGAGACGCCGCACCCCCGGTGCTCGGTGCCCGACTGCCTGCCTCCGCCGATAGTGATCCGGCCGCTGTGACCGGCGATCATGCCCGCCTATGTCTGCTCGACGAGGAAGTCGATGACCACGCGCTGCGGGTCGTCGAGCCGCTGCACCGTGTACGGCACCTCACCGTCCAGCCCCACGTGGAATAGGTGCCGTCCCTCGAACACCGTGTCCTCGACGAGCTCTGCGATGTGACCATCCTCCGGGCCGTCGAGTCGTTCCGGGCCGTCCCACGGCTCGATCCCCTCAGGCATGGCCTCCTCGTCGGTGGGCATGGCGATGTTGGTGACCGCGGCCGCCAGCACCGCCTCCCCCTCGATGTCGACCTCCTCGCCCTTGCCCTGGGTGCGCGGGTCGTCGGTGTAGGCCAGGTGCCAGCCCGCGTCGCCCTCGCCGCCGATCTCGAACACGAGGCGGTCGAAACCCTCGTGGCTGCCCATCCGGACGTCGGTGATCACCACCATGGGGCCAGCGCCCTCGGTGGCCTGCTCGTCGGTGCCGGAGCCGAAGGTGAACGGTGTCGCTCCGTCCTTTCCGCTGTCCTCGCTCGCCGTTCCTGCTGGTTCGTCAGCCGCATCCTCGGCCTGGTCGTCCGCGGGTGAGCACGCGCCGAGCAGCACGGCGAGGGTGGTTGTTGCCGCGAGCGAGGTCCGCAAACGCATGGCAGGTTCCTCCTTCATGGGACTGCTCCCGCCAGGTGGCGGGAGTGCGGTATCTGGACCCATGAGAGTAGATCCGAGCGAGCCATTCGGCAGGACAGCTCACCCGCAGCGAGGATGAAACCGGAGCGACATACATCACTGTTAGGTTTGCCTAAATTAGGTTAGGCTTCCCTTCGAGTTAATCGTTCCCTGCAAGGAAGGTTCGAGTTCGATGAGAAGACCTGTGCTGTTGCGTTTCGGCGCGCTGGCCGCCGGTGCGGTGCTGCTGCCTGCTCTGGCCGCGTGCGGCACCGACGAGGAGAACGGTGGCGGCGATGCTGCCGCCGAGAACGGCGAGGGCGGCACCCTGACGATCTACTCCGGGCGCAACGAGGAGCTGGTCGGCGGGATCCTCGACGAGCTGGAGGAGGCCACCGGCCGGGATGTCGAGGTGCGCTACGGCGACAGTGCCGAGATGGCCGCGCAGCTCCTCGAAGAGGGCGACGCCACCGACGCCGACCTGTTCTTCTCGCAGGACGCCGGGGCGCTGGGCGCACTGTCCCAGCAGGGCATGCTCGCCGAACTGCCCGACGAGGTTCTCGACGTGGTTCCTGAACGCTTCCGGGCCGAGGACGACACCTGGGCGGCGACCTCGGCGCGTGCCAGGGTGATCGCTTACAACGCCGAGCTGGTCGACGAGGCCGAGCTGCCCGACAACCTCGATGAGCTCGTCGACGAGCGCTGGCGCGGCGAGGTGGGCTTCGCGCCGACCAATGCTTCCTGGCAGGCCTTCGTCACCGGCTTGCGGGTACTCGAAGGCGATGACGGTGCCCGTGACTGGCTGATGGCGTTCCGTGACAACGAGCCGGAGCAGTTCGAGAACAACTCCTCCACCCTGGAAGGGGTCGACAACGGCGAAGTCTCCCTCGGGTTGATCAACCACTACTACCACCACGCGCTGGTCGAGGAGCGCGGTGAGGACAACGTCGACGTCGAGATCCACTACGCGGAGCAGGACGACCCGCTCGCGCTTGTCAACATCGCCGGGGTCGGTATCCTGAACAGCAGTGACAACCAGGATGCGGCCGAGGAGGCCGCTGCCTTCCTGGTCTCGGAGGATGCGCAGCAGTACTTCGCCGACGAGACCGCCGAGTACGCGGTCCGCGACGGGGTGACGTCCACAGTGCACGACCTGCCGCCGATTGACGAGCTGCCCAGCCCGGACATCGATCTGTCCGAGCTGGCCCCACTGGAGGAGACCCTGGAGATGCTCCAGGACGTGGGACTGTCCTGATCGGATCGATCCTTTGATGTGCGGTTGTGTGGCCCCGGGCGTGATCTGCCCGGGGCCACACCGGTCAGGCTGCCGGTAACGGCAGGAGCTCGTTGAGCAGCAGGTAGGCGGGCAGCCAGGCGGTCCCGACCCCCGCGAGCAGCGTCACCGCAGCTGCCAATCGGGTGATGGCCAGCCGCTGCGCGAGCAGCAGGAAGTACAGGAACCACAACACCGCCCACACTGCCCAGTTCACGGCCAACCAGGTCAGCCACGGCTGGCCGTCGGCAGCGGTGAAGGTGAGCCAGGCGGTCGGTACGGCCGTGATCGCGACGAACAGGCAGTACCAGCCCAACCCCCTGCCGTCGACATCCAGATACTGGTTGATCGCCACCCACAGGTAGGTGAAGGCGAACAGCAGGATGTAGGCGGCGAGCTCGATCGAGGCGAGGTTCCCCTCGATCGTTCCCACCACCGCCACGGTGATCGCGGAGATCAGCCCGATACCGCCCGCGAAGGTATTGAGCACCCCGACCTCGCGGTCGGCGATGTGGCCGAGCAGCCAAATGCCGTTCACGACCAGTACGGCGCCGACGTACAGCAGCACCAGTGCGATGATCATCGTGTGCTCCCGGTGCTCAGCTGGCGACTGCGGCCTGGCCGCGATCGCCTGACACCGGACCCGTCGAAGACGGCCGGATGTCGAAGTCGAAGATCGCCGTCGGCAGGTACAGCGAGCAGCAGGCGTTGGGGAGGTCGACCACGCCGCTGATCCGCCCCTCGATCGGTGCCGACCCCAGCAGCAGGTAGGCCTGCTCCCCGGTGTAGCCGAACCGCTTCAGGTACTCGATGGCGTTCAGGCAGGCGTTCCGGTAGGCGACGGTGGCGTCCATGTAGTGGTTCGTGTTCGTGTCGTGGTCCACCGAGACGCCGATGAACGTCACGAACTCCGAGTACCGAGGCTCTACGTTGCCCGGCATGAACACCGGGTTGGTGGTGATGCCGTACCGCTCCATACCGCCCTTGATGACGTCGACGGCGAAGTCGATAAAGCCACCCATCTCAATCGCGCCGCAGAAGGTGATCTCGCCGTCACCCTGGCTGAAGTGAAGGTCGCCGCCCGAAAACTTCCCGCCGGGGACGAAGACCGGGTAGAAGATGCGTGACCCGCGGGTGAAGTTCTTGATGTCGTGGTTCCCGCCGTTCTCTCTGGCTGGCACGGTCCGGGCGCCCTCGCGCGCGACCTTGTCGAACTCGACGGAACCGGGGCGCAGCGTTCCCGCGAGCACGTCGGACGTGTTGGGCGGCAAGGCCAGCGGTGGCACGCGATCCGGGTCCGTGGCGATCAGGTTGCGCTCCCGCTGGTTCCATCGATCCAGCAGCTCCGCCGACGGTGCGGTGCCGAACAGCCCGGGGTGGGTGATGCCGGTGTAGCGGATCCCCGGAAGGTGCCGGGAGGTCGCCTGCTGCCCGTGGAAGTCCCAGATGGCCTTGAGGGGGTCGGGGTAGTGGTCGGTGAGGAAGCCGCCGCCGTTGTTCCTGGCGAACACGCCGGTATAGCCCCACCCTTGTCCGGCGACCGGGCCGGTCTCCTGCGGTACGGGGCCAAGGTCGAGAATGTCGATGACCAGCAGGTCACCTGGCTCAGCTCCCGCGACGGAGATCGGCCCGCTGAGCATATGGCATCGGTCAAGGCCGATGTCGCGTACATCGTTGGCCGAGTCGTTGTTTCCGATCTGCCCATCGGTCCACTCACGACATTCCACACGGAATTCTTGACCGGGACGTACCTCCACCGCAGCGGGAATGTCGGGATGCCAGCGGTTGTGCCCGGGAACGTCCTGCTCGGTCATGCTTTTCGACTGATCGACACTGAATACCACGTCAGGCATGGCTTTCCTCCTTGATGGGCTGGGCTGTCACGTTCGCTCGTCGCCGGGATCACCGGCCGGGGTCTGCCGGGTGCGGGGCCTGGCGCAGTCGCTGGGCAGCCTGCTTGCCGACCAGCTTCACCAGTTCCGGTCGGGCCGGGGCGGGATCCGGCCGGGGGTCGGTGTCGCGACGGGTGACGCGCGGGCGCTCGCTGCTCTCGGCCGCGCATTCGCGGGCCGCGCTGACCTCGCGGGATACCCGATTCAGTCGGGGCGGGGAGAATGCGCGGCGAGCGTGGCCGTCGCAGCCCGGACAGGGTTCGGTGGTAGGTGCGGCTCCCATGGCGTGTACGCGCTCCAGAGGGCCGCAGCTTCGGCACCGGTACTCATAGCTCGGCATATGGTCCCTCCGACGCAAGTAGTTTCAGATGAAACTAATCCGGATGGAAATATAAGTCAAGACTGATACGGGCTTCCGTTGCTGCTGAGGCGGTGCTGCCTGCGTCGCCGGATGGTGGCGGCGTCCGGGTCAGCGACGGTGTGCGGTGAGGCGTTCGAGGAGCTCGGCCAGCCGGGCCTTGTCCTCCTCGGTGAGTGCCGCGGTGAGGGCCTCCTCCTCCCGTTCCAGCGTGGCGGCGAGGTTGCGGTAGAGGTTCTTGCCTCGGGCGGAGAGGTAGACAAGCACGCGCCTGCGATCGGCGATGTCGCCACGCCGGTAGATCAGGTTGACCTCGACCAGCCGGTCGATCACCCGGGTCAGCGTGGCGGCGGGCAGCATGGCGTGCTCGGCGATGTCGCGCATGGTGTGCCCTGATCCATCGGCGAGCAACGCGAGCACGCGCCATTGGGGGAGCGTCAGGCCCTCGGCATCGAGCGCCGCACCCAGCCGACGGGACACCTCGTGCTCGGCGCGGGTGAGGAGCTCGGCGAGCTGCCAGCCAACGCGTGCGGTCATTGCGCCTCACGTCCGATCGCGACTACGGTCATAGTCACTATAAATGATTCCTGTTGGAACTATGTGTTCCCGACCGGGCGGCAAGCGATGGGAGTCTTCCATGCAGCCGATATCGTCGACCCGAGGCGATGTGACACGCCCGATCACTCCGGAGACGGGAACCATGCAGGTGGCGCTGGTGATCCCGCTGCAAGGCCCGGAGGGAATCTTCGGACCGTCCTGCGAGGCGTGTGCCCAGCTCGCGGTTGACGAGATCAACGCGACCTCCGGTGTGCTCGGGCGGGAGCTGCGCCTGGTCGTCGTCGACGGCGCGGCCGGGCCGGAATGCGTCGCCGACGAGCTGGACGTGCTGATCTCGGCAGGGGCGATCGACGCCGTGACCGGCTGGCACATCTCGGCGGTCCGCGAGGTGGTGGCACCGCGTGTCGCCGATCGGGTGCCGTACGTGTACACCCCACTTTACGAGGGTGGCGAGCGTACGCCGGGGGTGTTCCTGACAGGCGAGACGCCGGGCCGCCAGCTGCTGCCCGCGATGCGGTGGATGGCCGCCGAGCTCGGTGTGCGCCGCTGGTGCATCGTGGGTGACGACTACGTCTGGCCTCGCGGCTCCGCCGCGGCAGCGCACGGGTACGCCGAACGGTGCGGCGCGCGTATCTGCGACGAGGTGTACGTGGGGCTCGGCACGGAGGATTTCGCCGGACCGCTGCGACGCATCGAGCGCAGCGGCGCGCAGGGTGTGCTGATGTTCCTCGTCGGCAACGACGCGGTGCGGTTCAACCGGGCTTTCGCGCAGGCCGGGCTCGACCGCGAGCTGCTGCGGCTGAGCCCACTGATGGAGGAGAACATGCTGGCGGCTAGCGGGCCGGGCGCCACGCGCGAGATCTACAGCGCCTCCGGCTTTTTCGAATCGGTCGCCACGCCCGAGTCGCTGGACTTCATCGGCCGGTACGCGACGCGATTCGGCCCGGAAGCGCCGCTGCTGAACAGCATGGGTGAGTCGTGCTACGAGGGGATGCGGTTGCTGTCGGCGCTGGCCTGCCAGGCTGACGCGCTGGACGTGCGGCGGATGTACACCGAGGCCGAGGCCGTGGCGTATGGCGGGCCACGCGGTGAGGTTCGGCTCAGCAGCAATCACCTGAACCAGCGCGTGTACCTGGCCAAGGCCAGCGAGATGCGGTTTGACGTGCTCACCGAACTCCCGCCGGTAACGGTCTAGGGAGTACTAGCTCCATCGTCCTCGCGGGAACCGGCTGCGGGCGTGGTGCGGTACCGCTGCGATGATGAACCCGGCGGTGGACAGAAGAGGTGAGCATGAGCGTACTGCTTGTCGGGTGCGGGGATCTCGGCACCGAGGTCGGGTTACGTTTCGCGGCGGAGGGGCGCCACGTGGTCGCGCTGCGCCGCACGGTGGGGAACCTGCCCGTGGAGATCACGGGGTACCCGGTCGATCTCACCGACGGGGTACCGGATATCCCGGGCACCACGGAGATCGTCGTGATCGCCCTGACTGCCGACCAGCGCACGGAAGCGGCTTACCGTTCCACCTATATGGATGGTGTGGCCAACGCCCTGGAGGCGGTGCGGCGAGTGCACCCGGAACGCGTGCTGTTCGTGTCGTCCACATCGGTCTACGGGGTCTCCGATGGGCGCTGGATCGACGAGGAGACGCCCGCCGAACCGGCATCACCGAACGGGGCCGTGTTACTCGAAGCCGAGCGGCTGCTGCACGAGCGGGTGCCCCGCGCGACGGTGTTCCGGCTAGCCGGCCTGTACGGCCCTGGTCGGGGTGCGCTGCTGCGGCGGGTGCGCGAGGGCGAGCCGGTGCCGGACCCTCCCGGCTACACCAACCGGATCCACCGCGACGACGCCGCCGCGGCGATCGTGCACCTGACCACCCGGGTCGCCGACCCCGCCTCGGTCTACCTCGGTGCCGATCACTCGCCCGCGTCCCAGGCCGAGATCATGTCGTTCCTGGCGACGGAGCTCGGCGTGCCGCAACCAGCGGGTACCGGCCGGGAACCAGTACGCGGCAAGCGCTGCCGCAATGACCGCCTGGTGACCAGCGGCTTCCGCTTCACCTATCCCACCTACCGGGAGGGCTACCGCGCGGTACTGGCCGGGCACGGAGTCGCCCACCGCTGAGTCGGGCGTGGGGCTGAACGTGACGTTCAGCGCTTTCTACGGAACCAACGCCACGTTCGGCTCCCGGCTCATCGCCCGGACAGCTCCTCGACGAGCTTCAGCAGCGCGGAATGATCCAGGTAGCCGTCGCCGCGCGTCACCATGGCACCCATGAGCTGGGCCACCTCGGTGCCCGCCGGGATCGCCGCCCCCGCCTGGCGGGCAGCCGACTGCGCGATCCCCAGGTCTTTGTGGTGCAGTTCCATCCGCCCACCAGGGCGGAAGTCGCGCCGTAGCAGGCCGTCCGCCTTGCGGTCGAGGATCGCGTTGCCCGCGAGGCCGCCGGAGAGCACACGCACGGCCGCCTGGGTGTTCACGCCGTGCGCGTCTAGGAACACGATGCCCGTCGGCGACGGCCTGAATCATTCCCGCCACGACGAGCTGGTTGGCCGCCTTCACCGTCTGGCCGGTGCCTGCCGGGCCGACATGGACCACGGTGGCGCCCATGGCATCCAATACCGGTCGTGCGGCCGCGACGTCGGTGGCCTCACCCCCGACCATGATCGCCAGGTCGCCGTCGACGGCTCCCTGCTCACCCCCACTGACGGGCGCATCGAGGGCGCCCACCGCGCGGTCGGCCGCGCGCCGGTGCACGGTACGCGCGGTCTCGGGGTGGATGGTGCTGCAGTCGACGATGGTCGCGCCGTCGGCGGCATGGGCGAGGACGCCGTCGTCGCCGAGCACGACCCGCTCAACGGTGTCCGAATTGGGCAGCATCGTCACCACGACATCGGCCGAACGCACGGCCTCGGCGACCGAACCGGCCGTGTGCCCACCCCGCCCGGCAAGCCGCTGCCTGGCTGGCTCGCTCCGGTTGTAGCCGAGCACCTCGAACCCGGCTGCGACCAGGTTGCCTGCCATGGGGCCACCCATGATGCCAAGGCCGATGAATCCCACGGTAGCCACGCTCGGTGCCTACCACCGACCAGGTACCCGCGCAACCACCGGCCCGGCCATGCCGTGTCGGGCGCCCCAGCATGCCGTGTCGGGCGCGCGGGCATGTCGTGTCGGGCGCCTGGACACGCCGTGTTGACGTGGCGCGGCTCAGCGAGCGTCCTGCGCTGCGGCTGGCGGCCAGATCCGGCAAGCTGAGAGGGGCACGACGCACATCCGCCTCCCGTGGCGCAGTCGGCTGCCAACCCCCATCGCTGACCGGAGAACCTGATGCCGAAGAACGTTTTCGTCCTGGGAATGGACGAGCACAACCGGCAAGTCCTCGAGGACATGCCCGGCGCCGCGGACTGTGCCTTCCACCAGTTACTGACCTTCGAGGAGATCTACCGCGATGAGATCGTCCTCGACCAGCTGCTGGCGCAGGCCCAGCGGCAACTCGATTCCTTCGACGGCCCGATCGACGCGATCATCGGGTTCTGGGACTTCCCCATCAGCACCATGCTGCCGCTGCTGCGCAAGCGTTACGGCCTACCGGGAGCGCGCCCGGAGGAGGTGCTCATGTGCGAGCACAAGTACTGGAGCAGGCTGGTGCAGCAGCAGGTGATCGAGGAGTACCCGGCGTTTGGGCTGGTCGACCCCGACCACGACGGCGGACCGCCGGAGGGCTTGCGATACCCCATGTGGGTTAAGCCGGTGAAGTCGTTCGCTTCGGTCCTGGCCATCGGTGTGAACGATGACGAGGCCTTCCAGGATGCGTTGAGCACGATCCGCGCCAACATGGACTGGGTGGCCACCCCGTTCGAAGCGCTGCTGAAGTACGTCGACCTACCCGCCGAGATCGCCGAGGCAGGGAGCAGGGCGTGCCTTGTCGAGGAAGCCATCATCGGCAGGCAGGTCACCGTCGAGGGCTACCGTTACGAAGGCAAGGTCGTCCTCTACGGTGTCGTCGACTCGGTGTGCTACGACAACAGCCCCAGCTTCCTCCGGTACCAGTACCCGTCTTCGCTGCCGGAACCGGTGATCGAGCGGCTCGAGGACATCTCGGACCGCTTGGTCCGCGCGATCGGCCTGGAACGGATGACGTTCAACATCGAGTACTTCTGGGACCCCGGGACTGACGCGGTGGCACTGTTGGAGATCAACTCCCGGCACTCGCAGTCGCACGCCGAGCTGTTCGCCTATGTCGACGGTATGGCCAACCACGCGGCGATGCTGCGGCTGGCGCTGGGGCAGGACCCGCGGTTCCCGCACCGCGAGGGCCCGTACGCGGTCGCCGCGAAATGGTTCGTGCGGCGGTTCACCGACGGTGTGGTGCGGCGCATCCCCACCCCGGAGGAGATCGAGGCGATCCAGCACATCGTGCCAGGCACCACGATCGAACTCACCGTGCACCAGGGCGATCGGCTGTCTGAGCTGCACCGGCAGGACAACTACAGCTACCAGCTCGCCAGCGTCTACATGGGTGCCGACGACGAGGCGGAGCTGACGGCGAAGTTCGAGCAGGTTGTCGCTGCACTGCAGTTCGAGATCGACAACGTAGACTAGAAGGCACACAGTGAAGGCGTCGAGGAGCGGTGAACGATGCGGACGGTGACTCAGCTGCCCTATGCCGTCCGGGAAGAAGAGCACATCTGGATCCCGATGGCCGATGGCACGCGCCTGTCGGCGAGGTTGTGGCGTCCGGCGCATTCCGATCTTGAGCCGGTACCGGGCGTCGTGGAGATCATTCCCTACCGGCAGCGCGACCTCACCTCCCGCAGGGACTCCATCCATCACCCGTACCTCGCGGGGCACGGCTATGCGTGCCTGCGGGTGGATCTGCGGGGCAGTGGCGAATCCGAGGGCGTGCTGACCGACGAGTACCTCGACGAGGAGCTGGCCGACGCCGAGGACGTGCTCGCGTGGCTGGCCAAGCAGCCATGGTGCACGGGCAGGATGGGCATGATGGGGATCTCCTGGGGCGGGTTCAACTCGCTGCAGGTCGCCGCGCGCCGCCCACCGGGGTTGGACGCCATCGTCACGGTGAGCTCCACCGACGATCGCTACGCCGACGACGTGCACTACATGGGTGGATGCCTGCTGTCGGACAACCTGTCGTGGGCATCGACCATGTTCGCCTACAACTCCTGCCCGCCGGATCCCGCCGTGGTGGGCGACCGGTGGCGCGACATGTGGCTGCGCCGGCTGTCCCGCAGCGGTTTGTGGCTGGAAGAGTGGCTGCTGCACCAGCGCCGCGACCAGTACTGGCAGCACGGCTCCATTTGCGAGGACTACTCCGCGGTGCAGTGCCCCGTGATGGCCGTCAGTGGCTGGGCCGATGGCTACACCAACGCCGTGTTCCGCATGCTGGCCAACCTGAATGTGCCGCGTAAGGGCCTGGTCGGTCCGTGGGGTCACAAGTATCCGCACCTGGGCGAGCCAGGGCCAGCGATCGGGTTCCTGCAAGAGGTGGTGCGCTGGTGGGACCACTGGCTCAAGGACGTCGAGAACGACGTCATGGCCGATCCGATGTTGTGGATCTGGATGCAGGAGACCGTCCCGCCGTTCACCGCCTACGTCGAACGCCCGGGCCGCTGGGTCAGCGAGCCGAGCTGGCCGTCGCCGAACGTCACGGAGACCACGCTCCCGCTGGAACGCAACCGCATCGCTCGGCAGGGCGAGGACGTGAACGAGGAGGAACTGACCATCGAGTCGCCGCTGTCGGTCGGGCAGTACGCGGGTAAGTGGTGCTCCTACAACGCGCCCCCTGATCTGCCCTACGACCAGCGAGAGGAGGACGGTGGCTCGCTGGTGTTCGACACCGATGAGTTCACCGAGCGCTGCGAGATCGTGGGCGCCCCGGAGATCGACCTGGAATTCTCCGTGGACCAGCCAGTGGCGATGGTGGCGGTGCGGCTGTCCGACGTCGCCGAGGACGGCCAGGCCACCCGCATCAGCTACGGGTTGCTCAACCTCACCCACCGCAACGGGCACGAGGACCCCGAGCCGCTCGTGCCGGGGGAGCGGTACCGCGTCACCGTGACCCTGAACGCCATGGCGCAGGCGATCCCGCCGGGACACCGGCTGCGGCTGGCGTTTTCCACCTCCTACTGGCCGCTGGCCTGGCCACCGCCGCAGCCAGTGCGGTTGACGGTGTTCGCCGGGACGAGCAAGCTGCGGTTGCCGATCCGCCCGCCTCGGGAGAAGGACGGCGACCAGGAAGCGCCGTTCGGTGAGCCGGAGGGAGCCGAGCCGATCTCGGTGACCCAGATCGATCCGGGTGACGAGCGATGGACCGTGACACGGGACCTGGTCAACTACCGGTCGGCGCTGGAGGTCGTCAAGGATCTGGGTGCAGTGCGCTTCGATGACATCGAGTTGACCGTGACGCGTCGCGCCTACGAGCGCTACTCCTGGGTCGGTAACGATGTCACCTCGGCGACGGGTGAGACGGAGTGGTGCATTGGCTTCCAGCGCGGCGACTGGAAGATCTCGGCCCGCACACGCACCGTGCTGACGTCGACGGCCGAGGAGTTCCAGTTCAGCGCGGAGCTGGATGCCTACGAGGGTGAGAAGCGGATCGCGTCCTACAACTGGGACGATTCGGTGCCCCGCGATCTGGTGTGACCGTATCCGTCACCACTGCCGCGTACCGGCGAGGGGGCGCCGGTGCTATGGCGGCGGTGAGTAGTGCCTGGCATGCGTGCGTAGCGACGGCTCGCACTGCGGGCGCCAGGTGCCGAGATGCACCCACTGGCGCCCCCACGGTTGCGTGAGCAGCACTGTGGGGCGGCAGCAGCGAGGACAGGGCTGCGGGCTCGAGTCGATCGCCATCGCGATCCCACCCCGGTCAGGCTGCCCGTGCCGTGGCCACCAACGCGGCGACTCCGGCTCCGGTGATGTGTACGCGGCGATCGAGCGGGCCGCGCCTGCTTTCGATGGCGATGAGGCGGTGTTCGGCAAGGCGGTCGAGGGCAGTCTCGTCCCAGGGCGGGACGCGCCCGGCTTCGATGCCGTCCGGGCCGCGCCACCGGTAGCCGGACGGCCCACCCCAGGACCCCCTGTGGAACAGTAGCTCGCCGCAGGCGGCATGCCGGAGCAGTCGCAGTTCGTGGTCAGTCATAACGCACCTCGCAGGGATGTGACACCAGACACGCTCCTCTGTGATTCGGTGCCGGGCATCGTGCGTATTGCGGAGATGACTACCTATTTCGCGGGCGTACGTACCGGTGGTGGATCTGCGCGGGTGCCTCACTTCCCCGGCAACAGCTCGGTGACATCGGCAGGTACGGGATAGCCCCGGTACAGCCGGAAACCCTCGGCGTAGCCGGTACCTGCCTGGAGCCCCCGCAGCGAGCCGAGCCGCTCGACGAACTCGGTGTAGTCCGTGCCGTGCAGCGAGCGCAACCAGTCGTTCTGGCTGCGGTGCTCGCGCAGCATCGCCAGCTTGATCCCGATCGTCGCGCTGATATCGACCCAGAACTCGGGCTCGCAGCCGATCCCGCCGAGGGTGTCGGCCAGCAGCACCACCGGGATCGTGCCCGCGGGTGGCTCCTCCGGCGACAACAGCGCACAGCATCCCAGCTGCCTGGCGTCCACCGCGATCTTCGATGCCGTGCGGTGGTCGGGATGGTAATCCTCCGGGGAGTGCGTGATGATTACATCGGGGCGCGCGGTGCGGATCGCGCTGATCATCTTCGCGCGCGTGGCTGGGGTGTCGTACAGAAAGCCGTCCGGTTCGTCGAGCCACAGCAACTCCGCCCCGAGGACGGTGGCCGACCGTTCCGCCTCGGCCCTGCGCAGCTCGCTGATCTCCTGCTTCGGCAGGGTTTCCGAGCCGAGCTCACCGTTGGTCATCACGCAGATCGTCACCGTGTGGCCCTGCTTGGCGTAGGCGGCGAGCGTGCCCGCCGCGAGGATCTCCATGTCGTCCGGGTGAGCTCCCACTGCCAGGATGTTCATTGCAGCACCTCGTTCCGGAGTCCGGTGGTGAACTCCAGCTCTTTGCATAGGTGGCTGTCCGGCAGGAAGTCGCGGTAGACGCGCTGCCAGCCGCGCTGGCCCGCTTCCGCCCGGCTGTCGGGCTCAGCAAGGAACCGCCGCACCGTGTGCGCGAACGTCGCCAGGTCGTCGGGATCGTCGACGAGGCACTCGGGCTGGTAGCCGAGCTGGTAACGCAAGCCCCCGACACCGCTGGCCACGACGGGCTTCGCCTTCCACATGGCCTCGGTCAACGTCAGACCGAACCCTTCCGACAGGCTCTTCTGCACGACCACGGTCGCGTGCCGTTGGAGCGCGTTGACCACGGTCGCGTTGGCGATCGGGTCGTCCATCGGCAGGCACGCCAGCTGAATCCTGGACCGCACCTCGGGGTCGAGGGAGCGCCAGTACTCGACGCACCGGCGGAACTCGCGGCCGGCGTCGGGATCGTCGGCTACGCCGTCCACAGCTGGCCCAGCCAGGGTCAGCGTCGCCTCGGTGTCCGGGGCCAGGTGCTCGTGGAAGGCGCGCAGCACCCCGAGCATGTCCTTGACCGGATCCCAGCGCCCGACTTGCAGGATCATCGGCGTGTCCTGGTGTGGGGGTGGGCCGTCGCGCGTGATGTCGGCGCGCAGCGTGACCGCGTGTTGCGCGCCCGGGGACGCCTGGCCTGTGATCAGCCCGGCTTCGGCCAGGATCGCGCGCACTTGCTCGCGATCGAGCGGTTCGTTCTTCGGGCTGGCGGGGTCGATGAACGGGGGGATCACCGCGATCGGGCGGCGGAACGCCAGTGGCGGAACGAACTGCGGCAGCGTGGCGATGATGCCGTGCGATTCGTTCAGGTACCCGGCCAGGAACTCCCAGGCGTGGGTGGAGTACGGGTTGGGGTGGTCGTTGCCGTTGTGGAAGCGCCACAGCACCAGGGCCCCCAGCGCTCGGGCACGCTGCGCCAGCCCCGCGGTCTGCGGGTCGTGCAGGATCACCACGTCACCTGGGGCGATGTAGCGTTCGAGGCTGGCGGCGAGCCGCCTGCTGGTCTCCGCGTAGATCGCCTGGTCGTGGCGGTCGAGCGGCAGCGAGTCGGCGATCCCGGAGATGCCGTTGTCGAGCCGTTTGGTCACCGCGAAGAACTCGCGCGGTGGCGTGATCACCAGCCAGCGCTGGGTGATCTGCCAGCCGCGGGCATAACTGATCGCGGAGCGCAGCATCTCGGCGACGCCGCCACCGTGGGCGGTGGAGTTGATGTGCCAGATCGTTCGATCGTTGCCTGCGCTGGTGATCGCCTCACGCAGCGTGGCGGCACGTGCCGGTTCGATGGTGCTGTACAACTCCCGTGCTTGGTGGCCGGTCGCGGGAACCTCGTGGATATCGGCCATGATTCCTCCTTCCTGATCCGGTGCTTCGACACCGGCTGGGGTGGTTCTCGGCTGGGGTGATCCTGGCCTGCGTACGGCCAGGAAGCTGAGGATGAGCATGGCGAGCGCGGCGATGCCGCCGATGGTGGCGAGCGAGCCGCGTAGGCCGGTGGTTTCGGCGAGGGTGCCGACCGCGGGCGGGCCGGTGAGGTAAGCCAGGTAGGCCCAGGCGGTAAGGGTGGCGGTGACGCTGCCGAGCGGGATGGTGGCTCGTGTCGCGGCGACGCTGATGGCCAGCGGGAACAGCGGCCCTGTGCCGAGGCCGACCAGCACGAGCAGGGCGATGAACACCAGCGGGTGGGGCTGGGCGAGGCTCGCCAGCAGGGCGACCATGGTCAGCGCGGCTCCCAGGCGCGCCACCGTGGCTGGTGCGGTGGCGTTGACCAGCCGGTCGCCCAGGGTGCGAGAGGTCGCCATGGCCGCGCTGAAGACGGTGACCGCGAGACCGGCCAGCGTGGCCGTTCCGCCGAGCTCCTCCCGCACCAGCACCGCCGACCAGTCGGTGACGATGCCCTCGATCAGCAGCGCGCACACCGCGAAGATCACCAGGCCCGGCGCGACGCGGCCGCGGCGCTTACCGCCGTGATCTGCTGTCTCGTGCCCCGCACAGCCGCCGGGGATGGCCCGCCAGACCAGCGCGAGTGCCCCGAGTAAGACGGCGGTGACCGTGGCGAAGTGCGTGGCCACCGGCAGCTGCCCCGCGGCCAGCGCTCCCGCGCCGGAGCCGCAGAGCACACCGAGGCTGTAGGCGCCGTGCAGGCCGGGCAGGAGCGAGCTTCCCCTGGCACGCTCCAGCTGTACGGCCGCGGCGTTCATGGCCACATCGAGCACCCCGCTCGCCGCGCCGAGCGTCAGCAGCGCGAGGGCGAGTGTGGCGAGGTCGGTGGCCGCGGCGATCAGTGGGAGGGCGGCGGCGAACGCGAACCCGGACGCCCGGCACAACGTCCGTGCCGGGACGCGGCGCAGCAACCTGCCGGTGACCAGCAGGGCGGGCACCGATCCGAGAGCGATGCCGAGCAGCGCCACGCCCAGCTCGGCATTGGAGAGCGCGAGCTCGTCCTTGACCGAGGGGATGCGTGGCGCCCAGCTCGACAGGACGCTCCCGTTGAGGAAGAACACCAACCACAGCGCGCTGCGGTGGTTGACGGGAACGCGCACAGGCAGTCCCTCCCAGACCGCCCTGCCGGGTTGTGAAGCCTTGCCGGATTCTGCCCATCCGGCAATTCCTGCGGGCCCGGTCTCCGGACGGAACAGAGACCGTCACCATGCTAGCCATGGAAGGTTCGCGCTCGTCCAGTACTTTTCCCGGGAACACCGCTTCGCGTGTTCAGCCTGAGGCAGTTCATCACGGGTTCCTGATCTGTCTGTTGTGATCGCTAGTGGGTGCGATAATCCCTTGATTGAGCTGTACTGACGGTTGATAAAAGTCCCATATGGATAGACATTACGAAGATCAATCTGCGCTGGTTCGTGGCTGATCCAGAGTGATCTATGATCGATATCACCGTCGCTTTGTCAGTGCCGTTAGCGGCGATCTCACGGCCGTTAACTATCTGTTTGTTCTACCGCCGTGAAGAATTCCGAGTTCCCGTTGTCGTGGATGCGAGGATCGGTGTGGTTACCGCGCAAGTATCGCGGAATAGGCGGTTCACACCAGGTTGCGTCCCGTCCGTATGCGCCACCGCAGGTCGGCCAGGCACAGGTTGTAGGGGAACTGCCGTAGCGGCCGTGGTAACCGGTTCACCACCGCGGCGACCACGCCGGTGAGCCGGTCGAATCGCCGTTGCTGACGTGACGTCCACGGCAGCCGCATCTCCTCGCGGAACCGGGGTGGAAGGAAGCCGGTGGTGACGAATCTGTGGAACGGCGCGAGCGGGGCAGCCACCGTCCGCGGCAGGAAGCGCAGCTCGACCAGGTCGTGCAGGTAGGCGCGCACGGTGTCGTCGATGTGCACGGCGTCGAGCGCGTCGTCCCAGTACTTGGCGAAGGCCGCCCGGTCGGCTGGCCAGAGCTGCGCCGGTACCTGCAGTGTCGTACCGAGCCGCGCGGACTCCCGGTAGATCTCGTCCAAGCTGTGTTCGTCGAGCTCGCCGAGGAAGGCAGCGCAGGTGTCCTCCACGCCCTTGTACAGGCAGGCTGCTACCCACAACTGGAGGTCCGGGTCGAAGGCGTTGTAGGACACCGGGCTGGATTCGCCGGAGCGGACCTGCGCGTGCGCGCCGTTGACCGCGCGGCGGTAGTGCCGCCGTTCCTCCTCGGCGCCGAGCGCGGCGACGGCGAGGTAGGTCAGCGTGGTGCGGGTGCGTTTGATCGGGTGCCGGAAGACCTGCCCGCTCTCCACCGTGCTCTCGACGACGCCGTAGCCCACCCCCGGCCTGCCGAGCTGCATGATCACGTTAGCCGTGCCTGCGAGCAGGCTCGCTCCCACGATGATGTCGTCCATGGTCGCCGCTCGCCGACGCCGGGTGAGTGCCATGGCGCCTCCAGGTCTGCAATCTGAATACGTATGTTATCAGATATGGAACGCCCTACGGGCCCGATCTGTCAAGATGGAGGTCATGGCTGGCACGTCACCACGGGTCTACGGCGGAGTGGCCGGGCACGACCGGCAGGCAGGGCGCAGGGCGCAGCTCATCGAGGCTGGGCTGGAGTTGCTCGGCACCGCCGACGGTGAACCGGGGCTGACCGTGCGCGGGGTGTGCCGGCAGGCCGGGCTGACGGCGCGCTACTTCTACGAGAACTTCGACGGGCGGGAGGAGCTTGCCGCGGCCGTGTTCGAGCACGTGGTCTCCGGTTTCGCCGACGAGACGCTGCGGGCCGTGGAGTCTGCCCCGCCGGATACCCGCTCGAAGCTGCGGGCCGGATTGGGCACCATCGTGCGCACCATCGCCGACGATCCGCGGCGCGGCAGGCTGCTGTTTTCCCCGGCGCTGAGCACCGTCGGCATGGCGCAGCGCCGCGTCGCCTCCACCCGCATGTTCGCCAGGCTGCTTGTCGGCCAGGCGCAGCGGCACTACGGCATCCACGACAGCGCTGGGCTCGACCTGGTCGCGGAGTTCCTCGTCGGTGGCCTCGCCCAGACGTTGACCTCCTGGCTCGACGGCTCGCTCGCGGTGGACCAGGACGGGCTCGTCGACCACTGCGTGGAGCTGTTCCTTGCCGCGGGCGACCCCCGGCTGGCCAGCGACGCCCGGCAGGAAACAGGCGGCCAAGGCGTGCCGCGTTTCGCGGGCGGAACGTGATGGTGCGCGCTATCCCGCGCCCGTCGCGGACGGCCGGTACTCGAAGCGCCATTCCAGGAACCCGCAGTCGAGGCGACGTGCGGCCGTGCCCTTGCTGCGCAACAGCCGGACAGCCTCGAAGGGCAGCGGACAGTACGCGCTCCGGCCATAGGCCACGATGTCCACCGTGTCGGGGACGGTGTCGATGTCCTGCGGCAGCCGTTCCCACGGTAGGGAGCGCGCGCCCACGATGTGCCCGGCGTCGAACTCGACCGCAGGTCGCACGTCGAGCACGATGCAACGCCCCCCGCGAAGTTCGGTGAGCAGGTCCGCGCGGGGTAGGGGGGCCATCTCGTCCTCGGCGCAGAGTTGCAGTCGTGCCCGCTCGGCCGCGGCCAGCCGGGTCAGCGCGAGCTCGCGCAGCGCCACGAACGCGGCGAGCACCTCGTGGCCCGAGATGCTGTAGTAGACGTGAGTCCCGGACTTGCGGTTGGTGACCAGCCCGCCGCGATACATGCTCTGCAGGTGCGCCGATGCGGTGGTGGTCTTCAACGACGTCGCCTGCGCCAGGGATTCGACGGTGCGCTCACCTTGGGCGAGGACCTCGATCAGTTCGAGGCGTTTCGCGCTGGACAGTGCCTTGCCGACCTGGGCGAGCTGGTGGTAGATCGCCTCCGGTGCAGCCGAGGGCTCGACCATGCGTCCACCGTCTCATGGAGTAGTGGAATACGGTTCGTTCCTGGGTGATGGATACCCCTCCGGGCGCGGTTAATCGCTCATCCAGGTGATGGATCCGTCGGGGCTGTAGAAGCCCTCGGTATCCACAGCGGCCTCCAGGAGCCGGTAGCCGCACGTGCGGCCCCGGCACCACATGAACAGGCCGAGGAGGTCGAACAGCGGCGTGCACTCTGGATCGGTGTACGACATGGACAGCAGCATCTCGCCGAACCGGTGCACCAGCCTGGGTGGTGCCGCGTCGCTGACGGTGAGGTTGGCATGGTCGTACGGCGGGGTGCGGCTCAAAACTCGCGTGCTGCTCGGCGGTAGGGTTCCTTCCCTGGTGAGCAGCAAGTAGTTCAGGTCGACCATGACCGCCGCGTCGACCTGTCCCGCCAGCAGCGCGCGTGCCGCTTCCCGCTCGCCCGCCGGGTCGTCGCCGTGCAGCCCGACGGCCTCGTCGAACTGCCGGATCGCGACGTTCTCGTCCGCCACGAGGCCGGCGGACCGCAGGACGTGCCGTGGTACGAGGTTTGCCTGGGGTGAGTCGGGAGCGCCGAGGCCGATGGTGTGCTCGGCGAGCTCGGCGAGCGTGGTGAACGGGGAGTCGTGCCGTACCAGGATGACCGAGGTGACATCCTGATCGGAATCGCGCATGACCAGCGGCCACACCGTCAGCCCGTGCGTGTCGGCGAGCCGGGCGGAGCGGATCCAAGCGAGCGGGGAGTTCCACGCCGCGTGGATGCGACCGCTCGCGAGCTCCTCGGCCTGATGCTCGTAGTGCGAGTAGAGCACGAAGTCCAGCGCGATGCCTCGCTTGGCGGCCCAGGCGCGGAGACCGGACCAGACGGTGACCACGTTTGGTCCGGCAGCGACGGCTCCGAGTAACAGGGCCATCGAAGCACCCCCTCAGATGGCTGCGGGTCGGCCTGCTGGGCCGTTCCCGGGCCGGCCGTCTCCCGCCTGGTAGTGCGGGGAAGCACCGATCCCGCCACCGGATCGCCGCGCTCGCAACGATGCACTATTCCATGGGTCAATGGATAATGTCCACAGTATCTATTAACACTGCGTATGTCCAGGACTACTATGTGACACCTCGATATCGGGAGTTCGGCCGATCAGGCGACCTCTCCGCTACATCGATGCGGCAGCCGGAAGGTCCGTCGCGTCGGCGAGTGGCCACCGCGCCGGATCCCGTCCCAGGCGCACCAGTTCTACGACCTGCCAACGGCACCACGGCGATACCTCGCGGGTGCCCGCGAGGACGTCGTCGACCAGCGTGGCCCAGTCGACCCAGGCGGCCTCGGCCACCTCGTCGGGATCGGGATCGGGAACGCCGCCGGTGACCGCCCGGAACACCGGACACATCTCGTTCTCGACCGTCCCGTCCGCCATCGTTGCGCGGTAGCGGAACCGGGGTAGGACGAGGTCGATGGCGTCGACCTCGAGGCCGAGCTCCTGGCGCAGCCTGCGGGTGACCCCGGTGGTCAGCGATTCGCCGGGAGCCGGATGCCCGCAGCAGCTGTTGGTCCAGACGCCTGGCCAGGTGCGCTTGTCGTGCGCTCGCCTGGTGAGCAGGAACCGGCCGCGATCGTCGAAGACGTAGCAGGAGAACGCGAGGTGCAGCGGAGTTCGAGCATTGTGGACAGTGCGCTTGCTCGCGGTGCCCGTCGCGTTACCGTGCTGATCCAGCAGCACGACCCGTTCCGAACCCACCCGCGACCTCCGTGTATCTTGCGCCGGCCCACCCCGAGCGTACCGGGCTCCCATCGTGACAGGAGCCCGGTACGCTGGCCGCCCTGTCGTGGCGGCGCGCGTCACGTGCGGACGCGATCGGCTTCCGCTGTGCTTGCCTCCGGCATGTCCTCCAGTTCCTTGCCCTTGGTCTCGGCGATCATGCGGGCGACGAACAGGAAGCTCAGCCCGGCACAGGTGGCGTAGAAGCCGTAGGCGAACCCGAGACCGAGATCGCTCAGCACCGGGAACGTGGTCGAGACCGCGAAGTTCGCCAGCCACTGCGCGGCGGCCGCGACCGCGATCGCGGCGGCGCGGATCCGGTTGTTGAACATCTCGCCGAGCAGGATCCACACCACCGGGCCCCAGCTGGCGCCGAAGAACACCACGAAGGCGTTCGCGGCGATCAGCGCCGCAGGCCCGGCCACGGGGCCGAGGCTGGGCTCGCCGTCCACGACCGGGGCGTTGCCGAACAGCAGGGCCATCGTCGTCAGCGAGACGAACATCCCCGCCGAGCCGACCAGCAGCAGCGGTTTGCGGCCGATCCTGTCCACCGTGGCGATGGCGATGAAGGTGACCACGATGTTGGTGATGCCGGTGATCGCGCTGATCTGGAACGAGTCGGCCTCGGTGAAGCCGACCGACTGCCACAGCACCGTCGAGTAGTAGAAGATCACGTTGATGCCGACCAGCTGCTGGAACAACGAGAGCCCGATGCCCACCCAGACGATCGGGAGCAGCCCGAGCCGCGGGCCGAGCAGGTCGGACACCCGTGGCGGGCGGTCGGTGCGCAGCGTGGCCCGGATCTCGGCGATGCGTTCCTCGGCTGCCTCGCCGATGCAGCGGCGCAGCACCGCGGTCGCTTCGGCCACACGTGACTGCGAGACCAGGTACCGCGGGGATTCGGGGATGCGCATGGCCAGCGCTCCGTAGGCGATGGCGGGCACCAGCTCGGCGAGGAACATCCACCGCCAGGCATCGGCCCCGAACCACAGTGGTTCGGTCGCGCCGCCGGATGTGGTGGCGATGAGGAAGTTGCTCAGCAGCGCGACGAAGATCCCGATCACGATGGCCAGCTGTTGCAGCGAGCCGAGCCTGCCACGCAGTCGCGCCGGGGCGATCTCGGCGATGTAGGCGGGTGCGATGACCGACGCCGCACCGACCGCCAACCCGCCGATCACGCGCCAGAACGTCAGGCTCCACACGTCGAAGGCCAGGAACGATCCGATCGCGCTGGCGCTGAACAGCACACTGGCTAGCAGCATGACCCGGACCCGGCCGTGCCGGTTGGCCAGCGGCCCAGCGAACCACGCACCGACAGCGCAACCGAGGAGTGCCGAGGCCACCGAGAAACCGAGCAGCAGCGATCCGGGCTCGTAGGTCGCGTCGATCGCACCGACCGCGCCATTAATGACGGCGGTGTCAAAACCGAAGAGGAAACCGCCGAGGGCGGCGACCCCGGCGATCAGCGCGGAGTACACGGTGTTGCCGGTACTTCCGTTGGGGCCCCCGTTCCCGCCTGCTGGGCCGGTTGCGGGGTTCTGGCCTGGTCCCATCGTCACCATTGCGGCCTCACCTCGATCGTTGCTGCCGATCTCTGCACGCGTTGCCTCCCGTTGATCCGGTGTCGGGTCAGCTGTCGGAGAATGCCGGAGCATGTCCGAGGCGTTAACCTAGAAGGGGGATTTGATCGTGTCAATGCTTAATAAGTCAGTTGATCTCGCATAATTTGTACGTAGATCGAATTAATGGCTATGGTGTGGGACATGCGTCACGGCAGCTCGCTCGAGGACCTGCGGCGCGCCAACCGGGCCAGCATCATCGACACGCTGGCCACGTCGGGCGCGCTCAGCCGGGCGGATCTCGCCAGGATGACCGGCGTGTCCCGGGCGACCGTGTCGAGCCTGGTGCACGACATGATCCGGGACGGTGTCGTGGTCGCCGAGCCGGAGCGCGGCACACCGCACAAGGGAGGCAGCGGCAGGCCGCCGGTCTTGCTCCGGCTGGCGCGCACCCCCGGGGTGGTGCTGGGCGTGGACCTGGGTCACCGCCACATCAGGGTCGCGGTGGCAGAACGCACGTCGCACGTGCGTGCTGAGCGTTTCGCGGACTTCGACGTGGATCACGACGCCCGGGGAGCGCTCGACACCGCCGCACGGCTGGCTCGGGACGCTCTGGCTGAAGCGGGGCAGACGATCGATGATCTCGTCGGCGTCGGTTTGGGGGTTCCCGGTCCCGTCGACTGGCGATCCGGCACGATCACGTCCGCGGTGCTGCCTGGCTGGCGCGGCCTGTCCCCTGGCGCCGAGCTGGAACGCCGTATCGGACACCCCGTATCGGTGGACAACGACGCCTACGCGGGAGCGCTCGGCGAACTCACCCACGGTGCGGCGCGCGGAGTGGATGACGTGATCTACGTGAAGGTCGCGGGCGGGGTGGGTGCCGGGCTGGTGCTCGGCGGCAAGCTGCACAGAGGAACCTCGGGGATCGCGGGGGAGATCGGGCACGTTCGGGTGCACCCGGATGGTCCGGTGTGCCGTTGCGGTAGCCGCGGTTGCCTGGAGACGCAGGTCTCCGCGCCGAAGCTGATCGAGTTGCTGCAGCCCGCGCACGAGGAAACGTTGACGGTACCCCGTGTGCTGGAACTGGGGCGCGACGGTGATGCCGGGGCAAACCGGGTCCTGGATGACGCGGGCCGCACCATCGGCCGGGTGCTCGCGGACCTGTGCAACAGCCTCAACCCCGCGGCCGTGGTCGTCGGCGGCGAAGTGGGGTCTTCAGCAGCGCTCGTCCGCGGTATCCGCGACTCGGTCGACCGCTACGCTCAGCCGGACGCGGCCGCCGCGTTGCGGGTGGCCACCGGCGAGCTGGGTGATCGCGCGGAGCTCATGGGCGCGCTCGCGCTGGCCCTGCGGGTCGGCGCCGCGGTGTGAGCCGGTCGGGGGTGAGGCGTTCGGCTATGACGTGGACATCGGCAAGCAGCGCGGACGGTGCCTGGTCAAGATCGAGTGCGTGCTGGTGGATGTCGATACCCGCGTGCTTCACGCGGTGCGAGCCGTGCGGCGCAGTGCCCTTGGCATACACGAGATGCCCCTCCTGCAGGTTCAACGCCGTGCAGTAGGCGAGCATCTGGTACAAGTCCGCGTCGGGAAACCCTTCGGGTCGCTCTGCCTTGTACTTGGCGTCGGCTACGGCCAGCGGCGTCCCATCTGCGGCGTACTGAACCAAGTCGGGGACCACGCGTACCGCGTCGCGCTCGTCGAGGTGGTGGGTAGCCTGCATGACGCAGTGGCTGGCCAGCGCGTCGCGGAGCGCGACGGTGACGAAGTCCTCGAAGACCGTCGCGAGGTTGAACAGGAAGCCGTTCACTGTCACGGAACTTCTGACTGCCGTTGGCGCCCATCTCCTCCAGCAGCTGACCTCTGGCGACCGGGCCACCATGGGGCAGGCGGAGCTGGAACTCGGGATACTTGCTGGACATCGCCGCCCCTCGTTGGTTGGACGATCACCGCAGGCTGCCCGAACCGTGCCCACGCACTGAGCCAGCGCGGACCGGTCGACGCACTATCTCGCGAGTAGGTTATCTCGAGTCAGCATGGGCAAGCTCTTGATTGAGCCAGCCATGGTCTTCCAGCTGTCGCCATGCCGCCTCGATATGGGCGGGCTCGAACAATGCGCTCTTTCGATGCGTCCACCGGCGTATGTGCTCGATGGCCGCCGTTCGATCCGCATGCTCGTGGGTGCACACCCAGTGCACGCTGGAAAGCAGCTCCATGCCGTAGGCGGACTCGAAGCCACCGGTCAGTTCCAACACCCGTTCGATACGGCGCTCGGTCTCCGGGTGTTCAGCCAGGGCGCCGGCTGCCTCGTCGTCTGCGCCGGGAAGAACCCGGAGTGGTTCAGACTCCTGCACCAGCTGACTGCCATCACCGAAGCCGACGAGATAATGACCCTCGATCTTATTCAGGACATGTCGCAGGTTGTCGGCATACGGACCATAGATATGTTTGGTGAAGTTCAGCCGCAGTGGCTCCCCAGCCAATTGCAGGAAGTACATGAGCTTCTGAACTTCGATCAGTGACACGCCGGTTGCCCGCATACTATAAAGACTGAGGATTCTGATCAGCGCGGCGCGCCCAGGAGTCATCTTGGGCCGGTCGGTAGCCGTTGGCATCGCGGTTGCGCTGGGGGTTTTCTCGGGCGGGTAAAGCAGCACATCAACCTCCGATACCCGCGTCATGGCCTTGCGTATGCGTGGCTCAACTTCCGACCATCGGAGACCGCCCTGCCCGCACCCGAGAGGCGGAATCGCAATCGACGTGATGTCGAGCTCTCGAATGACCCTGACAAGGTCGTTGAGTCCTTGCTCGATGTCACCGAGACGGGACTTCGCGCGCCAATGCCGTTTCGTAGGGAAGTTGATCACGAAGCGAGGTCCCGTGAGTGCTTGCGACCGCCACACATGCACACGGCCGAGGTCGATCTCGCCCGCCTGCACCGCGCGCTTGTAGTCCTCGAACATCTCTGGGAACGCACGGCGGAACTGCAAGGCGATGCCCTTGCCCATCACGCCGACGGTGTTGACCGTGTTCACCAGCGCGTCGGCGTCCGCTTGTAGCAGGTTTCCTTGCGCTTCCGTGATCATGAGTAGTCGCCCCACAAGGTTAGTAATACCACGCGGGTCTGACAGCCACCGTTGCTTCGACCCCGACCGATGAGAGTATCTCCTGAGCTCGGCGTGCGCATGCCGGGCTTTGTGCGCTGACTTCCTGGAACGCGTGCCAGGGTACTCGCCGATGGACCAGGCACTCAGCCATTCGGCGCTCCTTGCGGTCTGGTTCGGCGTCCGTGTTGTTCCACCATGTGGCCGCCATCAACTCCCAATCGACGAGGTCATCCAGGCGGGTCAGTTCGTTGGTGACCTCGGCATAGGCGATCGTCGCATTCCGGTCGGTGAAGATCGGTCGTATGCCGAGCTCTACCAGCCGCTCGATGGTCGTGGTGAGGTAGACAAGCTGGCCGCAGCCGCCGTCGTAGGTCGGCACACCGTCGCGATGAATCACGAACATCATCGGGCTACGCGGCGCGTAGTAGAAGGGAACGTAATCGGCGACGACACCTCCCGGGGAATCCGTACCGCTGTTGACCTGCGACGATCCTTGATGTTCATGTGACCGACTTCAGCACGGAGGAGGCCGCTTCCCTGGATGGCCGAGTCAGCGAGCAAGCCGCGGCGTGCGATCTCGGCGAGGTGGTCGACATGCGTGAAGTGGTAAAGCGTCGTCGGCTGTGGTCGCACAGAGCCCCCTCACTATCGAACCGGATGATGTGCGTCGTGATCCGGCGCAGTACTGAGCGCACAAGTGTAGTTCTCACCTTGCGTACCTCCTCGTGCCCAACGTGTCACTGCCGACCATCGGAGTCGACGTCTGCTACGCGAGACGGCCACGCACACACTTGCGCAAGTGTTACCTTCTTGAAGTGCTGATTTAGCACATCAAGTGCTGGCCATGAGGTGACACTTGTGCGACTCAGATTGTGGTCAGAGGTAGGGTCACGCGTCGCTCTGGCTCGCAAGCGTGCGGGTTTCACCCAGCGTGAACTGGGCGAACGGATCGGCACGCACCGCACGACGGTGGCGCGCATCGAACTTGGCCAGCGCCAGCTCGACGCGCTCGAGCTGGCGCGACTGGCAGAAACGTTCGGGCGTTCAGTGGAGTGGTTCCTCACCGAACCACCCGCAGCCATCGCGAGCCGCAGGGACGGGTTGTCCCCTGATCAAAACGTGCGTGTGCTCGACGACGAGCTTGAACGCGTGGGCCGTGGCGTCGAGTTGCTGACCGACGTACACGCCTTGTCTCTAGTGTCGACGACCGTCCAGGCAGGCGTCACCACGCTGGACGAGGCCGAGTCCGAAGCACTGCATGCCCGCGCCGCCCTCAACGTGGGCGACGGCCCCCTCCCGGATCTGCAGAAGGCCGTCGAAGGTCTCGGGCTTCTTGCGTTCTCGCTCGACCTGGGTCCCAGTGTGATCGACGGTGGCTACGTGCGCGTCGGCGACGTCGGCGTTGCCCTAGTCAACGGAGCGGTCGACGCCGGGCGCCGACGGTTCAACCTCGCACACGAGCTTGGGCACCACGTCTTGGCAGACGAGTACACCCCGGATCTCGGGATCAGCGCGACGCGCGACGAACGGGAGGCGTTGATCAACGCGTTCGCCGTACACTTTCTGATGCCCGGGGCCTCGGTCCGCAAGCGTTGGTCTGAGCTGTCTGAGGAATACGAGGATGTCCGCACACGGCTGATCGTGCTGGCCGCGGAGTACCGTGTGAGCTGGTCAGCGGCCATATCGCATGCGACGACCCTCGGCTTGATCGATCAGACCGAGTTCGCCGCACTACAGTCCCGACGCCCGACTCGCGCGGACTACTTCGAACTTGGCGTGCAGTTGACCGAAGAACTCCAGCCGACCGCGCTGGCCCCCAGCTACTCTCAGGCTGCCGTGCGCGCTTATCGCCGCGGGCTGATCAGTTCCGACCGGGCGGTCGAACTCCTCCGCGAGACGGTCGCCCGTGAGGACCTTCCGCGCCCACACGAGACACCGGTCGAGGCGCTCTCTACTGAATTCCAATCCATCGGCTGAGCAATCGCCAGCAAGTGCGTCCTCGTCTTCGACACCAGCCCACTCGTCCACTTCGCGCGCTCCGGCAAGCTCGATGTTCTGGGCAACCTTGTCAATGCGTTCGATTGCGTCACGACCAAGGCCGTGCTCTCCACCGGTGATCACGTCTCCTCATCCGGCCAGGGCTCGGGCTCGGGATCGACCCAGATCAGCCGGATGTCGTCGTCCGAGTGGCGCAGTAGCCGCCGCAGCTCGTCGGCGGTGCGGAACCGGCCGGTCATCCGCATCTCCGGTAGGTTCACGAAGACGTACTCGGGGAGCGCGAGCCCCCAGCCGAGTACCGCGGCGTCGGAGCCGTCCGGCGCGATGGTGATCACGACGAAGCGGGCACTGGGGTAGCGTGCTGCCCACTCGGTGAGGATGGCCAGGCATTTCTCGGCGGTGAGCGGGAGCGTGGCGTCGGTGTCGTCCTGCGTCTCGTGCGGCAGCGAATCGTTGGTTGTGGTCATGTCCGGAGGCTGACACGGGTCGATACGTGTCTCCGAGGGTGAGACATACATCCGAACGTGTAGTGTTGTCGCGGCATCCGCCGTGATGGGATACCGGCATGTCGGACAAACCCAGTGCGTCGCGCGCCCGGGCGCTGGCCGCCGAGCTGCGCGACCTGCGCAGGCAAGCCAAGCTGAGCACACGCGACGCCGCCGAGCGTATCGGCGTCTCGTCGGCGAGCCTGAACCGCTCCGAGCTGGGCACCCGGATGCCGAGCCCGGAGGAGGTCTCCGCGCTGCTCGCCGTCTACGGCGTGACCGGCCTGGCCCGCGAGCAGGCGCTGCAACTGGCCCGCTCGGCAAACCCCTCGGGCTGGTGGGAGACCGGCGGCAGCGCGCTACCCAAGCAGCTGCCCACGCTGATCACCTTCGAGTCCCAGGCCACGGGGATCACCGAGTTCCAGCCGCTGGTGGTGCCGGGGCTGTTGCAGACCCACGGCTACATGCGTGCAGTGATGGAAGCCTCCGGTGTGCCTGATGCCGACGCGGACGCGCGAGTCGCGGCCCGGGCGGGCAGGCAGACCGTGCTCACCCGCAAGCGCCCGCCGCGCTACCTGGCGATCATCGACGAGGCCGCGCTGCGCCGCCCGTTCGGTGGCCGCGCGGTGATGGCCGAACAGCTGAACCGGATCATCGAGCTGGCCGCGCTGCCCAACCTCACCGTGCAGGTGATCCCGTTCGATCGCGGCGGCTACCCGATCTACGGGCCATATGCGCTGTTGCAGTTCGCCAAGGCGCCGGACATCGTGCACCTGGAGCACAAGCAGGCCTCCGGGTTTCTGGACCAGCCGGAGGACACCGCACCGTTTCAACCGTTGACCGATACGCTGAAGGCTGCGGCGCTCGACCCCGCCGCCACCAGCGAGTTCCTGGCCGCCGTGGCGGCCGAGTACGACAGGAAGTGAGACAGGCGATGGATCTCCGCGACGCGGTGTGGCGCAAGTCCAGTTGCAGCACGGACCAGACCGAATGCGTCGAAGTGGCGTTCCCCGACTGGCGCAAGTCCAGCTACAGCGGAAGCGAAACGGCCTGCGTCGAGATCTCCTACCGCGCCTCCGCCGCCGTGGGCATCCGTGACTCCAAGGACCCCGACGGGGGCGTGCTGCAGACCACCGGACGGACGTGGCGGGCCCTGTGCGCGGCGATCCAGGCAGGTGACCTCGGGCCACGGCACTCGTGAAGAATCGCTCGGTACCAGCCGCTCGACGTCGGCGATTCGTGCGTCCAACCGGCTGGAGTTCACACCCCGAGCTGCCTCGCGCGCGCGATTGAGTGTGTCGCGAGCCGCGTCGACGACACCCAACCGGGCGTAGGACTCGGCGAGCCACGTCCGGTACAAAGCGACTTCCCGAGCGTACTCGGGTGTGTAGGTCGCGATGGCGCCGGACAGTAACGGCTCAGCCGCGATCGGGTCGCCAAGTTCGATCAGGCAGCGGCCCGCCATGACGTCGATTTCCTGACGGTCCAGCCAGTAGACCCACTCGGGCTCCGCAACGCTGGCCGAACGTCGCTCGTACACGTCGTCCACCTGATCCAGCGCCCGCCGGGTTCCGTCCAGGTCACGAGCGCGGGCACTGGCCCATGCCACCCGTTCGACAAGCAACGCCCGGACCACGGGCGTAGCATTCGCGCCCTAGTTGGTCTCATGGCAGGGTGGCTCGACATCGTGACTGACTGGCGCGAACAACTCGCCGTGCCGCGAGATGACTTCATCCCGTCCGTGGTGTGGGTCGATGATCCCGCTACGGACGGATTCGCCGCCGTGTCCCGGGACGACGACGAGCCTCGGTGGCGTGCCCTGGTCGATGCAGACGAACCGATCATTACCCAGGTAGACGACGGACGAACGTCACCAGGCGGCACCGGACTACGGCCGTCCAGCTCCTGTAGCCAGCCGTCGTTGGTCGCTGCGATGCTCGACGCACTCGACGTGCGTGAGGGTCACCGGGTGTTGGAGGTCGGCACCGGCACCGGCTGGAACGCGGCGCTGTTGGCCGAGCGAGTAGGCGAAACTGGACACGTGGTGTCGATCGAAGTCGACACCGACGTTGCCGACAACGCCCGTGGTTCCCTGGCACGCGCCGGATACGCACCACTGGTCGTGACGGCGGACGGCACCGAAGGATACCCGCCCGATGCCCCGTACGACCGGGTGATCTGTACTGCGTCCGTCCGGCAGATTCCCCGAACTTGGATCGACCAGACACGGCCCAGTGGGGTGCTCGTGACTCCGTGGGGCACCGACTACGGAGACGACGCGCTCACGCGCCTGGAAGTGCACGAGGACGGCTCGGCGTCGGGCAGGTGCGGAATGAACCTGGCGTTCATGCGCGTCCGGCACCAGCGCCGGGACTACCTTGATCCCACCGCCGAGCAGATCAGCGCGGCCGACAAGACAGTCACCCCGCGCAGCGGGCGGGAGCTGTTCGAGATGGTGACGTTTTCCCGAGCGGCGTTCACGATCGGGCTGCGCGTACCGAACTGCTACGTCACCGTGGAGGATCTTGATGATGATCACCGCAGGATCGAACTGCATGACGTTCGTTCGCAGTCGTGGGCGAGGGTCAGCCTCGTTCGCGGACAAGACCCGTGGACGGTTTGCCAGCTCGGCGCGCGCCGGTTGTGGGATGAGGTGGACGCCGCCTACGCCTGGTGGCTCGATGCGGGTCAGCCCACTCCCGACCGGTATGGGCTGACCGTGCAGCCGGACGGCACCCACACTGTGTGGATCGACACGCCGGACAGCGACAGTCGCTGGTCGCTGACGTTGTCGCGGGACAACGCTCAATCGGCGTGAGCCATGGCTGTTTCGAAGCCGTGCTCCCGGAACGTCCTCCCGGACTGGGCGTCGTGCTAGGCCGGTCCGATGAAGTCCAGCGCGTCGTCGGGAAGGTCGTCTGGTGTGGCCCACACGATCTCGGTGCACTTGTGTGGTTCGCGGATCACGGGCGTGCCGGTCCAGGTTGAGGTAGTGAAGAAGATGTCCACCCGGGGTTCTTGCGAGCAGCGAAACATCGTGCAGGCCGGTGACAGGGCCTGCGGGGCGAGCTCGACTCCGAGTTCCTCGCGGACTTCGCGGACGACGCAGGCGGTCGGTGTCTCCCCGAGGTCGACGTGCCCGGCGGGCAGTCCGAGCATGCCGTCGGCGTACCCGCTACCGGCCCGGCGCATGAGCAGCACCCGGCCCTCCGGGGCGACCAGGAAGACATGCGCTGCGAGTGGGTACCGGTCGTGTTCGGTGTCGAACACGTACTCCGGGTGGGACATCCTTCTCCTTACAGCGTTTTCGGCTGGGCCGTGCGGGAACCGTCGACGTAGACGGTAATGCCGCGGTCGGGATCATCGCGTATCGGACGGCCTCCGCCCAGCCGAAGGCGCGAGTGGGCATGCAACCGGGTGGGTTGGACGGCGCGGGACTGTGGGCACTGCCGAACCCGAGCGGCCGCAACGCGCATTGCCAGCTGCCGCCAGTCGCATGAACATCTCGTCGCCGGTCACACCACAACCTCCTGATCACGCCGTTGGCCACCTCGCAACCACGTCCGGCGCCGCCCGGACGTCCGTTATCGCAGCGCCCGCTCGCGTGCTCGTGCCAGGATGCGCTGCAAGTGCAATCCTCGCCGGACGTCGCAGGGGTGCTGCGTGGCGCCGGTAGCGACCAGCTCGGCGAACTCGTCGAGCACTGCGGCGTAGGCATCCGCCGGGCTGGCGGGCTTGCCGGAGATCGTGTGGTACCCACCCTCGCCGTAGATCGCGCACTCCAGCACCGTCGGCCGCATCGGCAAGCCGAGGGACAGCGCGGCGGTGCTCGTCGCACCCCCCTCGTGACGGAACAGCAGTCGCCAGAGGTCGCCTGGCGCCCGGTGCGCGGCCAGCACATCGCTGATCTCACCGAGGGTGGCGTCGAGCAGGTCGAGTGCGTGCGGGCCGATGTCGTCCAGCGCGCCACCCGCGGCGCGCCACGGGGAGCGGCTGGCGGTCTCGCCGAGCAGCGCGCCGGAGAGCCATCGGAGATCGCCTCCGGCCCAGCCGCCCGCGGTGGCCGCGGCCAGCCAGCTCGCGGTCGGCTCGGCATAGCGCAGGATCAGCATCATGATCGAGGCGACCCCGGCGGCGTCGACCGCATCGCGCAGCCGCTGGGCGGCTGCGAGGTCGGCGGCGATCGGCTTCTCTAGGATGAGGTGCTTGCCGGCTTCGGCCGCGCGCACCGCGAGGTCGGCCTGCACCGCGGGCGGGACCGCGAACGCGACCGCGTCGCAGCGCTCGAGCAGCTCGGTCAGTGAGGTGCACGGACTGCCGCCGTGCGCGGCGGTGAGTTCCCGCGCGGCCGCTTCCCGGCGCGCGAAGACACCGGCCAGGGCGACCGTCTCGTGCGCGGCGAGGCCCGGCGCGTGCACTGCGGATGCCCAGGGGCCTGCGCCGACCAGGCCGACGCGAAGCGGCGTTGCCATGACGCTCATCCTGCCGCTCGGTTGACGAGCCAGCGCCGAGGGGGCAAGCGCTGAGGGGACCAGCGCCGGTACGTCACCATCCGGGCACCAGCGCTGGCCGGATCAGCCGTAGTCGTAGAACCCGCGACCGGACTTCTTGCCGAGCCTGCCCGCATCGACCATCCGCAGCAGCAGTGGTGGCGCCGCGTACTGCGGGTCCCGGAACTCCTCGTACAGCGTCTCGGTGATCGACTTGATGGTGTCGAGACCGACGAGATCGGCCAGCCGCAGCGGACCCATCGGGTGCGCGGTTCCCAGCTCCATGCCCCGGTCGATGTCCTCGGCCGAGGCGAAGCCCGACTCGTACATCCGGATCGCCGACAGCAGGTACGGCACCAGCAGCGCGTTGACGATGAAGCCCGCGCGATCGCCCGCGCGGATCACGGTCTTGCTCAGCTCGTTCGTCGCGTAGGCGCGGATGCGCTCGACGACCTTCTCGTCGGTGCGCAGCGACGGCACCACCTCCACCAGCGGCAACACCGGTACCGGGTTGAAGAAGTGCATGCCGAGCACCTGCTCGGGGCGGTTGGTCGCCATCCCGAGCTTGATGATCGGGATGGAGGAGGTGTTGGAGGCGAGGATGGCGTCAGGCTCGGTGACGATCCGGTCCAGTGCCGCGAACAGCTCGATCTTGGCGGCCTCGTTCTCCACGATGGCCTCGATCACCAGGTCCGAATCGGCGAGTGCCTCCAGGTCGGTGGTGTAGGTCAGGCGTTGCCTGGCGGCATCGGCGTCGGCCTCGGCGAGCTTGCCGCCGGAGACGGCACGCTGTAGGGACTTCTCGATCCGCGCCTTACCCGCCTCCAGCGCGGCGTCGTCGGCCTCGGCGACGGTGACCTGCCTGCCCGCCTTGGCGTTGACCTCCGCGATCCCGGAACCCATGAGCCCCGCTCCGACGACGCCCACCTGCTGGATCTCGGACACTGCCTCACTCCATTCACTCGTGGCCTGCCGCGCGTGTGGTGATGGTGTGCCCCGCCGGTGACCCGCTCGCTGTGGCCGACTGTCGAGCACACTACGAGCGCGGGAGCCCATTCTCGCGGCAGGCTCCCGCGCTCGTAGGTCACTCAGCTACGCTGCTCGTCCTCGTCCCCGTCGTCGTATGCGTACGGGTCGTACGCATACGGGTCGTACGGGTCGTATGGATCGTGGTACTCGTCTTCGTCGTGGCCTTGGCCAGGCGACTTACCCGCCAGCTCGCGTTGCAAGGCGTTTAAGTCTGTGGGGGGAGTGCGGTATTTGAGCTCCCGGGCCACTTTCGCCTGCTTGGCCTTAGCTCGGCCGCGCCCCATGGCTCGACCCCCTCACACAGGGGCGGGGCGGCCGCATGGCACGGCGGCCCCGCTACTCGTCTCGACAACTTTTTCCTGGCTCCTACCGTACCGTGTCTCCGTCGGCGGACGCGACGCGGCTCGGACAGGAAACGAGAAACGGCGCTATGCAGCAAGGATCTGACCGGCCACGGCCGTTCTCTGTGACGCTGGACACGGTGGTGATGCGCACGCCAGGCCACGCGGTTCGGCGGCCGCGTGCCACGATTGTGGGGTGCTCCGACCGTTCGCCGCGTACCTGCGCGTCTACGAGCCACTGTCAGTGTTCGACGGACAGCTCGACGCCGCCACGATCGCCGAGGCCGCGCTGACCGTGGGCGAGGCTGGCCGCTACGAGCAGGCGATGTGGCTGCGTTCCCAGGTCTCTTCATCCGGGCGCCTGCTGCCAGCCGAGCTCCCCGATGGTAGCCCGTCACCGGCAGCCGTCACCGACGTGCTCGTACGCGACGCCGAGGAGGTGCCCGGCGGTGCGGGCGCCGGTGTCGGCCCTGGGCCGCTGGTGTGCCCGCTGGAACTGCGGGCGCGATCGGCCGCGGCGCTGGTCAGCTTCCTCGGCGAGGCGCACCCCGCGCTGCGTTCGGCGGTGACCGGCCACGCCCAGGCCACGGAGGATTCGGTGCGGGCGCGGGCGAACTCGGTGCTGTCCGAACGTTCCCAGTCCGCGGTGCATGTGCTGTCGGTGAACTGGTCCATCCCACTGCCCTGGTTCACGCTGGTCGATCCGGAGCAGCGCACGCTCGTGCTCGGCGAGGGACCGCACGACCCGCAGCGCGAGCTGTCCTGGCGGGTGGCCATGCCCGATGCCCGGCGCCGGGTCGCCGAGGCGCGCGAGCTGGCTGAACAATCACTCGGGGACGACGGGCCGACCAAGATCCTGATCGACACTGAGCGGTGGCTGACGGCGTTCCACCCGAACTCGGCGGTGGAGCTGGACTACGGCGGGCTGGTGCAGCTGCTGGACGACACGGAGCTCACCTCGGACACCTCGGCCGAGGATGTCCACACCATCGTCGCGGCGCTGCGCTCCGGCGATGTGGAGCGGCTCGCCGAGACCTTCCAGAACCTCCGCGAGTACTGGGGTGAGCTGGCCGCACGCGAGCGCTACAACTAGCGCGATCGGGGACGGGTGCGAGCCCAAGGACTCCTCGGGTACACGATGTGCACCGGAGGAGGTCTTCGGCTCGCTAGCCGGGCTCGCCGCGTTCGGTGGCCAGGAGCTCGTCGACCGAGGCGGTGCCCGCCGCGTACCGTGCGGTGATCTCGGCGTTGAGGGCGTCCACCACGGCCTGGACCTGCTGCCTGCGCTCGGAGACCGAACGCTCCTCGTCGGTGTAGGCGCGCAGGCTTTCCGTCAGCTCCTCGTCGGACAGCGCCTCGACATCGGAGAGGCCCGCATCGGCGATGAGCGCTTCCACCTGGCGCCTGCGCTCGCCGGTCCTGGTGGGTTCGAACGGCTGGTGCCTGCCGGGCCGTGCCGGGGTGTGCACCGCGTTCTTGGCGAGGATCGCGGCGAGCTGGTCGACGACGCTGGCCTGCCCCCCGCTGGACCTGCGCTCCTGCTCGGCGCGCACGATGTCGATGCGGGCGTGCAGCATGCGCCGCAGGAAGGACAGGTCGGTCTCTTCCTGGGAGGCTTCGTCCCGCCGCTCACGGAGGGTGCCCAGCGGCAGTTTCTCCAGATCCCGCAGGTACTCCTCACCCAACACGCGGTCGATACGACGACGACCGCCGGGACGCACTTCGATCACGAACCTAGCCTGCTCCCGGTAACCGTTGCCTGGCAACCGACTTCCGTCGGTATCACGCGGATGGCGGTGTTGATGGCCCGCACAGAGTGAAGCGTGCCACGTTCCGGGGCATCCGTTTCACCCTTTCAGACGGGAGATCGCCTCCCGCCCCGGGGCGGGTCCTTCCTCCGGGACGGAATCGGGGTCGATGCTGGCTTGCACGGCCCTGTCTTCGTCGCCCACGACCAGCTCGGCGTCCAACGGCGTGGAGCGTTTCAGCAGGCCGAGGGCGACCGGTCCGAGCTCGTGGTGTTGTACCACGGTGCCCACCCTGCCCACCGTGCGCTCACCGTGACGGATCCCGTCGCCGGTTTCCGGGGTGATCTCGGGGGAGCCGTCGATGTGCAGCAGCAGCAGGTGGCGCGGTGGCCTTCCCACGTTGAACACCTTCGCCACGGTTTCCTGACCCCGGTAGCAGCCCTTGGCGACGTGGGCGGCCGAACCGATCCAGTGCACCTCGTGCGGGATCGTGCGCTCGTCGGTGTCCACGCCGTGCCGTGGTTGCACCGCTTCGACCCGCAGGGCTTCGAAGGCCCACGAGCCCGCCGCGCGGGCGCCCGCCTCGGTGCAGCGCTGCCACCAGGTGACCAGCTCGGCCCGAGGCACCAGCAGGTCCACCCTGCCGGAGGTGGGCCACGGCACCCGGCGCGCGATCACATCACCGCTCTGTGCCACCGCGTACGGCGCGTCGGGTAGGGCAAGGCCCAGCTCGTCGAGCACCGTTCCGGAATCCGGCCCGAGCAGCGTCAGCACCGCGCGGTCTCCGGTGGCGTCGGTGACCGCGACGTCGGACCAGAAACGCATCGCGTCGAGGTAGTCCAGCAGCGGGACCGTGCCACCGGCAGGCAAAGCGCTCGTGGCGTGATTGCCCTGCTCGGTGTCCAGCCACACGGTCTCGCCTGCGTGCGCCAGCAGCAGATGAGCCTCCACGCGGCCATGGCTGTCCAGCACGAGCGCCTCGGTACCCTCACCGTCGGCCAGCTCGCTGACGTGTTGCGAGATCACCAGGTGCAGCCAGGATAGCCGCTCGCTCCCGGTCACGGTGTACACCGCCCGGTGGGAGCGGTCTACGACGGCGACCGAGCTCGCCGCGGCGCGCTGCTCGGCGAACGGGTCCCCGAAGTGCCAGGGAACGCCCTCGTCGGGGTGCCCTTCCGGGGCCGGAACCGCCCGATGCTGGTCGAGGATGGGGGAGAACAACCAGGGTCCCTCCTTGTATGCCGGGGGCGTGTCGGTCAGTTGTCAGTGAAGCGCCTGCGCGTGGCGCAGGTGGACTACCCTCTCCATTATGCGCGTGCTCGTATACCTCGACGGGTCCCTGGCCGAACCGGACACGCCGCAGCTCCGTGTGGATGACCTGGGTCTCATGCGAGGTGACGGGGTGTTCGAGACCATCCTGGTCGCCGGGGGGCACGCTCGCGAGCTCGACAAGCACCTGGACCGGTTGGAGCGGTCGGCAGCCATGCTCGACATGCCGCCGCCGGACCGGGCGGGCTGGCAGCGTGCGGTCACCACCGCGATCCGGGAGTGGCCGAGTAATGAGGAGATGGCGCTCAAGCTCGTCTACACCAGGGGTATCGACGGCGATGAGGAGGCTGAGCCGACGGCTTTCGCGCTGGGCATGGAGGTGTCACCGGGAGTAGGGCGCGCACGCAGCGAGGGCATCGGGGTGGTCGGCCTTGAGCGCGGGATCGATCCCGGGCTGGCCGAGCGCGCCCCGTGGCTGCTGCTCGGGGCGAAGTCGCTGTCCTACGGGATCAATATGGCGGCGATGCGGGAAGCCGACCGGCGCGGCGCCGAGGACGTGATCTTTCTCGCCAGCGACGGTTCGGTGTTGGAAGGGCCGATCGCGAACGTGGTGATCGCGCGAGGCAGCACGCTGTACACCCCGCCACCGAGCATCGGGATCCTGCCGGGCACGACGCAGGCTGCGCTGTTCCGGGCGGCGGAGAGAGCCGGCTGGAGCACCAAGATCGAACCGCTACGGCTCGCTGACCTGCGCGCCGCCGATGGGGTGTTCCTCACCTCGTCGATCCGCAAGGTGACAAGGGTGCACACCCTCGACGGCGAGCCGCTGCCGGACTCCCGCGCGCTGCACGCTGAGCTCGCCGCCGCCTACGAGTCCGAGTACCCGGGCTAGCGGCCGCCGGGGTGCGAGCCGAAGGGCTCCTTGGGTACACGATGTGCACCCGAGGACCCCTTCGGCTCACCCCGCGGCTCAGCCCGCGACGCGTTGCAGGCGTGCCGAGACGTGGGGTTGCATCTCCTGGCCGGACATCGCGCGCTCCTCGACGTAGGCGAGGTCGCCGCCTGCGACGATGCCGTAGAGTCGCTTCGCGGCCGAGACCTCCTTGGCGGTCACGGTGCGCACCACGGCGTCGGTGTCCAGTTCCCAGGAAGTCTGGTTGCGGGGCGCACCGTAGAACACCTCCACGACGCCGGTCATATGCGCCAGCAGCAGCTCGATCGAGTCATCCGGCTGCGGTCGCCACCAGCCGACCTCGCGGGCGGCGGGTCGGATGACCTCGCCGTCGGCGTCCAGCAGCCAGGCGCGGGCTTCGTGGAACAGGAAAGGGCGCCCGTCGTGGGCGATGGTGATCTGCTGGGCGAAACGCGTCGGTCCCTCGATGGTGGGGTAGTCCACCTCGCCCTCGCCGCGCCACACGCCCACGAGCGGTAGCAGCGCGAGGCACGCGTCGTTGAGGCTTTCGCCCTCCCGGAGATTCGCGGTGTCGCCCGGGATGGGCAGCTCGTCGAACTGGGGGATGTTCCTGCCCCTGGTGTGCTCGGCGCGCGCTGCGGCCTCCTGGACGGCCTCGTCGCCGCTACCGGGGGTGGGCTGCGTGCTGCCTGCTGCCATGATTCAGCGCTTGTCCGAGTACAGGCGGTAGACGACGTAGATCGCGAACCACGTCGTCATGACCATCACCAGGACCATCAACAGGGTGAAGATGAGCTTGATATCCACGTCGATCAGGGTATCGCTCGCCCATTCCGCAAGCAGTGAGGGTGGTCTCCGCTGTCACGAAGACCACCCTCACGTGCTCGTATCCCGGCCAACCGTTCGGCGGTGCCCACCGGTGGGCACCGGCTAGCGCCGGTACGGGGAAGTGTCATCCCACGGTGACCGGTACCTCGTACAGCCCGGCACCGTCGGTGCGTACCGAAGCCTCGCCGCTGCCGCTGGCGTGCAGCGCGCGCACCGTCCACTCGCCGGATGCCGCATAGAACCGGAAGTCGCCCTCCGGGGAGGCCTGCACCTCGCCGACGAACTCGCCGTCACTGTTGAGCAGGCGCACGTAGGCACCGCCGAGCGGCCCGTCGGCCGTACTCACCTTGCCCGCGACGACCACCTGACCCTGGGTGTCGGTGCTGCTGGGGGTCGCTGTCTGCTCGGGTGCGCCGCAACCGTCACTCATCTTCACTGCTCTCCCGTCTCGATCGGCACGCCGACCAGCGAGCCGTACTCCGTCCACGATCCGTCGTAGTTCTTCACGTTCTCCAGGCCGATCAGCTCGCGCAACGCGAACCAGGTGTGGCTGGAGCGCTCGCCGATACGGCAGTAGGCGATGGTGTCCTTGGAGGTGTCGAGGCCTGCTTCCTCATACAGCTCCTTGAGCTCCTCCGCGGACTTGAAGGTGCCGTCCTCGTTGGCAGCCTTGGCCCACGGCACGTTGATCGCCGAGGGGATGTGCCCGCTGCGCTGCGAGGACTCCTGTGGCAGGTGCGCGGGAGCGTTGAGCTTGCCGGTGAACTCGTCGGGCGAGCGCACATCCACCAGGTTCTTGGAGTTGATCGCGTCGATGACCTCGTCGCGGAAGGCGCGGTAGGTGGTGTCCTGCTCCTGGGCGACGTAGCTGGTCTGCGGGCGCTGGGGCACCTCGGTGGTCAGCTCCCGGCCGTCGAGCTCCCACTTCTTGCGGCCGCCGTCGAGCAGCCGGACGTTTTTGTGCCCGTACAGCGTGAAGTACCAGTACGCGTAGGCCGCGAACCAGTTGTTGTTGCCGCCGTACAGGATGACCAGGTCGTCGTTGCTGATGCCCTTCTCCGACAGCAACTTCTCGAAGCCCGCCTTGTCGACGAAGTCACGCCGGACCGGGTCCTGCAGCTCGTTCTTCCAGTCGATGCGTACCGCACCGGGGATGTGGCCACCGTCGTAGGCGGTGGTGTCCTCGTCGACCTCGACGAAGACGACGCCCGGTGTGTTGAGGTTCTCCTCGGCCCACTGCGTGGTGACCAGGACGTTCTCACGGCTCATGTCAGCGTCTACTCTCTTTCTTCTCTCGTGACGTACTAATCGTCGGGCTACTGGTCGGGCAGCTTCTCGCTACGCAGCCTTCCCACCTGCGCGAGGGAGCAGGCGGCGAACCAGTGGGTAGGCCTCGCAACCGAGACAGAAGTTGAACGCGGCGTTGAGGAAGGCGGCAAGCAGGGCGAGCCCGGTGGCGACTATGCCGAGCGGGACGAGCCCGGTGGCGTACCCGATCGTGCCGATGACCGCGAACACGAACCCGACCCCCTGCGCGAACCGTGGTGGCGCCGGGTCCTCGTGCTCGGCAGGCGGACCGAGTCTCGGCGCGACCAGCACGCGGTAGGCAACCGAGTACGGCGAGTACCGGAGCCCGGCGAAGGCTCCGATGCCGAACACCACCGCCTGCGCCGCGAGCAGTGGCCACCAGCCGGTGATCAGCACGATCGCCAGCACCACGGTGGTGATCCCCGCTGCGAATCTCGGACCACGCGGATCGATGACATGCGTGAGTGACATGACCCTACTCCCGGCAGTGAACGGACGGTGTGTTGCGCGGCGTTACGCGAACACGCGACACAGGCTGCTGCGCACTCGACAGAAGTCGACGGCGCGCCGCTGGGTCAGCAGCGGACCCTGCTGGGGGCGAGGTGGGTACATGGTCACGCCCGTGAGCGTACCGATTCCGACCCGGACAGTGGGAGCGGTGTCCACCTAGTGGACACCCGACGGTGACAAAGCCCCCCCGGGGCGTGGCGTCCTAGAGCTCGGTGGCGGGGGTGAGATGCGGGCGGAGCTTGCCGAGGAGCTTGTCGGCGTCCGGCACGCCAGCTATCCGGAGGATCTCCGTGCCGGATGTGTCGTAGGCCACGGTCGTGGGGGTGCGCAGCACGCTGAGGGCCGAGGCGACCTCGGGGTGCTCGCTGATGTCGATCACGGTGTGCGCGACGTCCGGCGAGTGTTCCGCGACGGCGGCCAGCCGGGTCCGTGCCTGCTGGCACGGCGCGCAGCCGGGGCTGGACAGCTGCACCAGGGTGACCCGCCGTTCCTGGTCGATGGCCTGGCGCGCGGCTTCCGGTAACTCGTTGCCCGCCGGGGCCGCACCCCCGTCCGGCGAGGTGACCGTGATGGTGCCGTCGCGGGAACGTAGCGCGGCACCGATGACGAGCCCGATGACGAGGATGCTCGCCGTGATCAGCAAGCTCGTCAGTCCGGTCAGCCCGCCCATGAGCCGCGATTCCTTCCTTCTGCTTCGAGGTCGCCCCGTGCGCTACCAGTCATTCTGACCCATCCTGCCCGCCGAGCCGGTGGCGGTACCACCACACCGGTCACACTCCGTCCGCGAACCGCACGTCGGTGGCTTCACCCTGCACGATCAACGCTCCGCGTTCGACGGCCACTCCGGAGGGGATGACACCGAATGGCAGGGTGCCAGGATCGATGGTCGTGGCGAACTGGGGCAGCAGGTTCTCCCGCACCGCTTCGGGGATGACGGTGGTCCCGCCGCCGCGGTCGAGCTCGACCCGTTTCGGTTCGACCCGCACCTGGTCACCGGCGAGTTCGATCACGCCGTATACGACGATCTCCACATCCTCCTCGCCTGCCAGGTCGGTGGTCGCCTCGAGCCGGATACCCGCCGTGGAGCCGTACTCCGGCTCCTCGTCGCCGTTCGTGACGTCGTCGGCGTCGTCCCCGGAGTGGACGTACTCCTCGGTGGCGTCGGTGATGCGAAGTGTGGGGAACTTGATGGCACGCCCGAGATCGGCCTGGCTGACCTTGACGGTTCCTTCGAGCTCGCCGATGGTGATCGCGTCGGTGTTGCCGTCGAGCACGTCGCTCAGCGGCGCTTCGATGTCCCGCAGCTCCGCTTCCAACTCCAGGTCACGCAGGATATCGCTGACCGGCACCCCGGCTGCGGAGATGGAGATCCGGTGGTACGACCCGCTGAGGGCCTGGGTGGTGAAGGGGAAGCCGTGGATCTCCACCGCCGGGTCGTCGTCAAGCTCGAGCTGTGCCCGCGCCTGTTGCGAGATGCGGTGTTCGGCGACGGCTGCGAACGCGAAATCGGCTCCCACGACCAACGCGCCCAGGATGGCGACGATCACGAGGGTTCTCTTCATGAACCGCCCCCTGGTGCGTGCCACGACCTCGTCGCTCCCATACGTACCTGCGGCTCGATCGGTCACCTGTTCCGTCCCCGCTTGCTGTGCTGTGAGGCCATTCAACCACGCTGGTGTGGGGGTGTGTTCCGCCAGCCCGCACGATGCTCAACCGCCATGGGCGCACTGATCGGGATGTGACATCGGCAGCAACGTCGCTGCGCCCGGCAGTGGCTGCGGTTAGTCTGGCCTGACAACTGCTCTACGAACGTCGCCGGGAACGCCATCGGAACGCAAGGCGGTGCGTCCATGGGAATGGACTTGCTGGTACTGACCTCTGAGAAGGATGCGACGAAGCTCCTTCCCTCGCTCGAACTGCTGCCGCACGAAGCGCGGGTGCGCGCTGCCGAGGTGACGGCGCTGCTCGACGCCGGGCGCCGCGATGTGACCATCGTCGATGCGCGTTCCGATCTCGCAGGGGCGAAGAGCTTGTGCCGGCTGCTCAAGGGTACGGGCGCCGAGGAATGCTCACCGGTGATCGCCGTCACCAATGAGGGCGGGCTGGTCGCAGTCAACGGTGAGTGGCGTATCGATGACGTGGTGCTGCCCACGGCTGGTCCGGCCGAATTGGACGCCAGGTTGCGGCTGGCGAGCACGCGGCAACCAGGGCCGGCGCAGGCCGATTCGGAGCTGCGCACGGGCGACCTCGTCATCGACGAGAACACCTACACGGCACGGTTGCGCAAGCGCACGCTTGAGCTGACGTACAAGGAGTTCGAGCTACTGAAGTACCTCGCGCAGCACGAGGGCCGGGTGTTCACCCGTTCCCAGCTGCTGCAGGAGGTGTGGGGCTACGATTTCTTCGGCGGCACCCGTACGGTGGATGTCCATGTTCGACGGTTGCGGGCCAAGCTGGGCCCCGAGCACGAGCAGATGATCGGTACCGTCCGCAACGTTGGCTACAAGTTCGAGAGCCAGCTCAGGAAGCCGAGCCGGGAATCCCAGCAGGCAGCGGCCGCAGGGCAGGCCGGGCTCGACGAGCCCGGCGAGGCGAACGAGCCGGACGTGCCCGCCACCTCCAGGCGTCCTGGCGCGCATCAGCCACGCTAATCCCCGGACTGCACGGCGTGCCCCGCTTCCGGTGGGTACGCTGGCACGGTGCCCGATATTCGCTGGTATTCCGAGCTGAACCCGGACCATCGCGCGGAGCTGATCGAGCTGCTGCGCGCCGTGCGTGCCCGCGACGGCAGGCCGGAACCGGGGCCCGACGGCGGTCTGCCGGAGAACCTGGTTCACGGGTCGCACGTGCTGGCCCGTTCCGGTGACGCGCTGGTGGGATACGCCCATCTGGACCGCGGCGGCGATTCCTTCGGTAGGGAGATAGTCGAGCTGTTCGTCCACCCGGATCATCGCGGCCGCGGCTACGGTGGCGCGTTGGCCGCCGCCGTCACCGAGCGGGCGGAACGCGCGCTGCGGTTCTGGTCACACGGGGACCACCCCGCCGCGGCCCGAATCGCGCGGCGCGCTGGTCTCCGCCGCGTACGCGAGCTGCTGCGCATGCGCACCGAGTTGGACGGGCAGTGGCTCGGCGAGCCCGAGCTACCCGACGGGGTGCGGTTGCGCACTTTCGTCCCCGGACAGGACGAAGCCGCGGTGATCGAGGTCAATGGCCGCGCTTTTTCCTGGCATCCTGAGCAGGGCAGCCTCAGTGAGCAGGAGCTCGTCGAAACCGAGCGGCAGGACTGGTTCGACCCGGATGGGTTCTTCCTTGCCGTCGATGGGGACGGCACGCTGCTCGGTTTCCACTGGACCAAGGTCCACCCGCCGGATCCGCAGGCTGAAGCGGGCTCGCCACACGCGCGGGCCGCGGGGGAGGTTTACGTGGTCGGGGTAGACCCGAGCGCGCACGGTCGCGGGCTCGGTACCGCCCTCACGCTCGCCGGGCTGCACTATCTGGCGGGGAGCGGACTCGACCAGGCGATCCTGTATGTGGAGGGGGACAATCCCGCGGCCATCGCCGTCTACACCGGTCTCGGGTTCCGAACCGAGACCACCGACGTGCAGTACGAGCTCGCTGGTCGCAACAGTTGAACTCGCGGCATCGCGGGGTAGAGCCACGTCGCCGGTCGTTAACCGGGCAGCCTGGCGGTCGTCGCGTCAGGGGACTTCCGGGAAATCCCAGGTCAGCGGGTGACGCTCGGGTGGCCCGGGCAGGGTTAGACGGGTCACACTCCGGAGTTGTTCACCTGTAGTTCACCTTGTGGGCGGAGTCTGTCAACCGCCGCTGGTTACCGTCCGCAGTGTATGGCGTCGAACAATCCGGTGACATTCACCTTGCGTACGGACCAGAGTTACGGACCTAGCGGCAGGGGCATCCTCCTGGAGGTACCGCGTTGATCAGCGTGCGCCGCGGCACCGTCGCCTGCGCGGTGACAGCGACTCTGGCGCTGACACTCGCCGCCTGTGGCAGCGACGACAACATCGACCAGACCGGCATCGACATCCCCGAGATCGAGTGCACGGGGAAATCGACGATCAACGCCAGCGGCTCGACCGCGCAGGCGAACGCGATGACCCGGTTCATCAACATCTACGAATCCGCCTGTCCAGGCTTCAGTGTCAACTACAACTCGAGCGGTTCCGGGGCAGGTGTGAGCGAGTTCCTCGGCGCTCAGACCCACTTCGCGGGCACCGATATCCCACTGCAGGAGCAGCATGGGGAGGTCGCCGACGCGCGTGAACGGTGCGGTGGGAACGAGGCATGGAACCTTCCGCTGGTGTTCGGCCCGATCGCTATTACCTACCACCTCGAGGGGGTCGAGGATCTGGTGTTGGACGGGCCCGCGATCGCGCAGATCTTCAACGGCAGCATCACCTCATGGGACGACGAGTACCTCGCCGAGCTGAACGAGGGTACCGAGCTGCCCGATGAGGACATCACGGTGATCTTCCGTAGTGACGAGTCCGGCACCACCGAGAACTTCCAGCGCTACCTGCGAACCGCCGCGCCGGATCACTGGGAGCAGGGAGTAGGCAAGGTGTTCCAGGGCGGTGTCGGTGAAGGCGCTTCTGGGAACGAGAACACCTCGTCGGCTGTGACACGGACGCCTGGGTCGATCACCTACAACGAATGGTCCTTCGCCAAGCAGCACGGGCTGCAGACCGCGGATGTGATCAACTCGGGAGGTGGTGAGCCGGTGCCGCTCTCCGACGAGACCGCGGCTCGGGCCATCGACGCCGCTGAGATCGCCGGCCAAGGCCACGACCTGGAGCTGGATCTCGATTCGATCTACGGCACCGAGCAGCCGGGCGCCTACCCGCTGATGCTCGCCTCGTACGAGGTAGTGTGCTCGCGCTACCCGGATGGCGACGTCAGTGACTCCGTTCAACGGTTCCTGCACGTGGCCGCCACCTACGGGCAGCAAGGACTCGCCGAGGCGGGCTTCACGCCGTTGCCGGAGGCCTTCCAGGAACGCTTGGTGTCCTCGATCGAAGCCATCTCCTGACCCCGCGGAGTGAGTGACCGCACCATGACGAATTCGGACGATCGGTCGGAGCCGCCCGGCCACGCGCAGACGGATGCGCCGGAGCGGGCGAGCTCGCTGGTGACAGCGGGCGCGGGAAGCTACCGGCGCGCCGATGCGGTGTTCCGCTGGCTGGCCACGGGCGCCGGTGTCGCGGTGGTCAGCTTCGTTGGGCTGATCGGTTTGTTCCTGCTGGTACAGGCCTGGCCGTCGCTGATGGCGAACAACGCCAACTTCCTGACCAGCAGCGAGTTCTCCACTACGGACCCGGACGACCTGCGCTTCGGCGTGCGGGATCTGCTGATCGTGACCGTGCTGTCCTCGGCATTCGCGCTGGCCATCGCGATGCCCCTCGCGCTGGGGATCGCGCTGTTCCTCACGCAGTACGCGCCCGGGTTCCTGCGTCGTCCCTTCGGCTACATCATCGACACGCTCGCGGCTGTGCCGTCCATCGTGTACGGGTTGTGGGGATTGTTCGTGCTGGGTCCGGTGCTCGTCCCGGTCGCCCTGTGGCTCAACGAGAACCTCGGCTGGATCCCGTTGTTCGCCGACGGCAACGTCTCCATCGCAGGTGGCGGGACGATCTTCACGGCCGGGATCGTGCTCGCGGTGATGATCCTGCCGATCATCACGTCGGTGACCAGGGAGGTGTTCCGGCAAACCCCGGTCAAGCACATGGAGGGGGCACTTGCGCTCGGCGCCACCAAGTGGGAGATGATCCGGCTGACCGTGTTGCCGTTCGGTCGCAGTGGCTACATCGGCGCTTCCATGCTGGGGCTCGGCCGCGCGCTCGGCGAGACGGTCGCGGTGCTGGTCGTGTTGCGCATCCCGGCCGAGACCGCCAACTTCAGCCTCTTCGACGGCGGGTTCACCTTCGCCTCGCTGATCGCCGAGGCGGCACACGAGTTCATCCACCCGTTGCCGACGGGCGCCTACATCGCCGCGGGCCTGGTGCTGTTCATCCTCACGTTCATCGTCAACGCGATCGCCCGCACGATCGCAGGCGGGAAGGTGCAACGTTCGTGACCACGACGGATACACTCACCGACCGGCCGCTGTCCGCGAGCACGTTCCAGCACCTCAGCGCGGGGCGCAGGCTGCGCAACTCGCTCGCCACCGCGCTGGTCACCGGCGCGTTCCTGGTCGCGCTGATACCGCTTGGCTGGCTGCTGTACACGGTCATCTCGCGTGGCTACGAGGCGGTGCTGTCCGACCGATGGTTCACTCACTCGCTCGCCGGGGTGATGCCCGAGCAGTTCGCGGGCGGGATCTACCACGCGCTCTACGGCACCTTGGTGCAGGGCGTCATGTGTGCGCTGATCGCGATTCCGATCGGCGTGTTCACCGCGATCTACCTCGCCGAGTACGGGCGCGGGTGGCTGGCGCGGACGGTGACGTTCATGGTTGACATCCTCTCCGGGGTGCCGTCGATCGTCGCCGCGCTGTTCATCTTCGCACTGTGGATCACCGTGCTCGGCTTCCCCAAGAGTGCCTTCGCCGTCTCTCTCGCGCTGGTGTTGCTGATGCTGCCCATCGTGATCCGCTCTACCGAGGAGATGCTGCGGTTGGTGCCGGATCAGCTGCGGGAGGCCAGCTACGCGCTCGGGGTGCCGAAGTGGAAGACGATCGTGCGGATCGTGCTCCCCACGGCGTTCTCCGGCATGATCACCGGGATGATGCTGGCCATGGCGCGGGTGCTCGGCGAGACGGCGCCGGTGTTGGTGCTCGTGGGCTACAGCCGGTCGATCAACTACGACGTCTTCGAGGGCAACATGGCCTCGCTCCCGCTGACCGTGATGAACGAGCTGCTCAATCCCGAGCCCGCCGGCATGGCGCGGATGTGGGGCGCGGCGCTGACGCTGGTCCTCGTGGTGATGTTCTTCAACCTGGCCGCGGCAGTGATCTCCCGGTTGTCGGCCGTCAAGACCAAATGAGGTGAGCAGTGGCGAAGCGAATCGACGTGAAGGACGTCAACATCTACTACGGCAAGTTCCACGCGGTACGGGATGTGACGTTGTCGGTGCCGCCGAAGCAGGTGACGGCGTTCATCGGGCCGTCGGGCTGCGGTAAGTCCACCGTGCTGCGCACGCTGAACCGGATGCACGAGGTCATCCCCGGCGCGCGGGTGGACGGCAAGGTGCTGCTGGACGGGGAGAACATCTACGCCCCCGCGGTGGATCCGGTCCAGGTGCGGCGGACTATCGGGATGGTGTTCCAGAGCCCGAACCCGTTTCCCACCATGTCGATCAGGGACAACGTGGTCGCCGGGCTGAAGCTGAGCGGGGTCAGGAGCAAGCAGCGGCTCGACGAGGTGGCCGAGCAGGCACTGCGCGGAGCGAACCTGTGGAACGAGGTAGCCGATCGGCTGAACAAGCCGGGCGGCGGGCTTTCCGGCGGGCAGCAGCAGCGGTTGTGTATCGCGCGCGCGATCGCGGTGCAGCCGGACGTGCTGCTGATGGACGAGCCGTGCTCGGCGCTCGACCCGATCTCCACGCTGGCCATCGAGGACCTGATCAGCGACCTGAAGCAGCACTACACGATCGTTATCGTCACGCACAACATGCAGCAGGCCGCCAGGGTCTCCGACCAGACGGCGTTCTTCAACGTCCCCGGTGTCGGTGAGGCAGGCAGGCTGGTGGAGATCAACGAGACGGAGAAGATCTTTTCCAACCCCGACCAGCAGGCCACCGAGGACTACATCTCGGGCAGGTTCGGCTGACAGCCCACCCGGCGAGCGCTAGATGTCCTCGTCGCTGCCGTACCCGGGCATCTTGCCGGTGACTACGAATATCATCCGATTGGCGACCGACACGGCGTGGTCGGCGAAGCGTTCGTAGAAGCGCCCGAGCAGGGTGGTGTCCACGGCGGCGGCGACACCGTGGGGCCAGTCCTTGTCCATGATCACCGTGAACAGGTGGCGGTGGATGTCGTCCACCTCGTCGTCGGCGGACTCCAGTGCGCGGGCAGCGTCCACGTCCTTGGTCTTGATCACGTCCTCGGTCTGCCTCGCGAGGCGCACCGCTACCTTGCTCATCTCCGCGAAGTAGGGGGTGACCTCGGGCGGTAGCACCGGTTCCGGGTGGCGGCGGCGCGCGGTGCGTGCCACGTGCAGCGCGAGATCCCCCATCCGCTCCAGGCTCTCAGCCGCGTGGATCACGGCGAGCACGGTACGCAGCTCGGTGGCGACCGGGGCCTGCAACGCCAGCAGCGCGTAGGCTTGCTCCTCGCACTGCGCGCGCGTGTCGTCGACGTACTCGTCGTCACTGATGACCTGCTCGGCGAGCTGCAGGTCGGTCTCCAGCAGGGACTTGGTCGCAAGCTCCATCGCCGTGGCGACGGTCCCGGACATGCCGGCGAGCTTGTCGGCGAGCCTGTCGAGCTCGACGTGGAACGCTTCGCGCATGTTGACCATTTTACGGTGCGCGCAACAAGAATGGCGGTCCGCCGGGTAAACGGCGTTCGAATATCGCGGTGGCCGCGTATCCGGTAGCCCGAGTGGCTTAAGTGTCCTTTCCGGGCAGCGGTTCCTTCTCGATGAGCGCGCGGAAAAGCTCGCCTGCTTCGGCCTCGAGCAGCACCTCGTTCCCCCGCGCGTTGGTGAAGCCAGTGGTGGGAACGGTCACGAAATCGAGTGACTCGGTGCCCGAACTTTTCGTTGACCGGACCAAGGTGAGCAACTCGTCGATGCCGACGTTGTCAGCGAACGTCGTTCGGGTGAACGATGTGGTGAACCGGTTGAACGCGCGCGGATCGAGCAGCACCTCGCGGGAGACGCTCCTGTCCAGCAGTGCGGAGAGGAACTGTTGCTGACGCTGCATCCGTCCGTGGTCGGAGGTCGCTTCCCCGTGCACGTGCCGGGCGCGCACGAAGTCGAGCCCGGTCTCGCCGTCGACGATGTGGGTGCCGGGTTCAGAGATGATCGTACCGAGCGCGTCGTCGACGACGGGCTCGTCGACGGTGATCGGTACCCCGCCGGCGGCATCGACCATGTTCTTGACACCGAGGAAATCGATGCCGAGGAAGTGGTTGATCCGCATCCCGGATATGTCCTGGACGGCGCTGGTCATGCAGCGGGGGCCGCCTGCGGCGTACGCCTCGGCGAGACTGACGTTCTCGGCGTTCTGCACGGATTCCTCGGAATACCGGCCGGTACCGGGATCCCATTGCCTGCACCCGTCCAGCGATACCTCGAGATCGTGCGGGAACGAGACGAACACCCGACGGTCGGAACCCTCGGGCAGGTGCGCGAGCACGATCGTGTCCGCTCGCGCCCCCTCAGCGCCTTCCTCGGGGCCGTCCCCCTGGTCGGCCGCGACCCGCTCCCGGCTGTCCGAACCGACGAGCAGCAGGTTCATGTCCCCCTGTTGCTGCGCACCATCGACGATCGCCTGCGAACCGGTGTCCAACGCGGCGACCTCGGTGAACTGGTCGTCATACCAGTACTTGGCCCCGAAGGCGACGCCGGTGGCGATGAGTACGACGGCGGCGGCCGCGCACACAGCCGAACGCGCCGCGGTCCGCATGCGCAGGCGGCTGCGGTGCCGCTTCTCCTGCAGCCGCGTGCGAGCGGGCCTGTCCTCACTCGCCTCGGCGTCCCCACTGTCCCAGCCGTCCCCGTCGACGTGCTCAGCTTCGCCGTGTCCGTCCCCGGTGGGGGAGTCCTCGTCCTGGCGGGCATCGCCGTCCGGCGCGACGCCCCAGCCGTTCACCGCGGGCAGCACATCGGTGACTTCCGCGTCGGCGGGCTCCGCCGCAACCGGGGTGATCCCGGGATTGGTGTCGACCAGGGAACTGACCACGCCAGGTGCGAGTACGTGGCGAGTGACGCTGGGGTCCGGAGCCGATGTGGACAGCTCGGCAGGGGAGTCCTCGTGGGTGATACTCAGCGGTCCCATCAGCGAGCCACCCTGTGCCGGGTATCGCATGCGGGGCCGCTGCGCGGGAGGTGCGGGACCCCGCCTCACCGGTGGCGGGTGCCCGGAGCGCGGGGACGCCGGGGGGTGCTGGGCAGCGGGACGCTGCCGGGGTGGCGGGTTCGGCTGCTGCGGCGGTTGCTGCGGCGGCTGCTGCTGCGGTGGCCACTGGTGGGCAGGCCGCTGCTGGGGCTTCGGTGGCGGTGCCGGTGGTTGCGGCGGGGGCGCCGGTGGCGGGAAGTCGGGGCGCGAGCCGGTGAGCCGGTGAATGAGGTCGGTGGCGCTGACGCCTTGCTGGTTCTCGACGGAGCGGCGGCCACCCTGCTGCGGCCGCGGTGGTTGCGGGGGTGGTGGTGCGCCGGGGTCGGGTTGCTGCGCGGGGCGGTGAGGCTGTCTCGGATGCCGCGCGTTCCGGGGGCGGGGACCAGTACCCGACGTGTCGGGCTCGTCTGGCACGCAGCCTCCCTTCGCAGTACCGGCCGGGGCACGGTGGTCGCACCGCGTTATCGTGTCGCGTCGTTATCGTACTGTCATCAGTCCATCGTGGCGACACGATTGGGTGTTTCCAGCGCGTACCGTGGTGTGCGGGGTGGTCGTTTTGCCGTAACGGGGACGGCCGTTAGCCGCAGTCGTCGTCGAGCCCGGCGATCCGGATGGCCCCGTCGGTGCGGTACGCGACCGCGTTGCGCCCGTATCGTTTGGCCGCGTACAGCAGGTCGTCGGCGCGGCGCAGCTGCCGTTCGGCAGCGTCGGCCTCGGTCCGCGCGCCGGGCGCGCGGTTGGACGGGGTGTGGTGAACCAGACCGGCGCTGATCGTGACGTGCAGCCCGGTGGCCAGCGACGGCCAGTAGTGCCCGGCCACGCGTGCGCGTGCGCGCTCGACGACGGTGACGGCCTGCCTCGCACCGACGTCCGGCAGCACGAGCACGAACTCCTCGCCGCCGTAGCGCGCGCAGAACGCGCCTTCCGGGAGGTTGGCCTGTAGCAGCGAGACGACCTGTTGCAGCACGGTATCGCCGAGAGCGTGCCCGTAGGTGTCGTTGACGGCCTTGAAGTGGTCGAGATCGACCAGCGCGATGGCCACGCCACACCCGATCCCCGATTGCTCGGCGAGCAGGCAGACGAGCTGCTTGTGCAGGTAGCGACGGTTGTAGGTGGCGGTCAGCTCGTCACGCATGCTCGCGTCGATGGCCTGCTCGTGCGCGCGGCGGAGCTCGGCGACTTCCCGCTGGTGCTGTTCCGGAAGGCGGAGCGCGGCGCAGTCGTGGTCGCGGGCCAGCCGCAGTGCGATCTGCAGGTGGGCGTAGGCCGCTTCCCAGTTCCGCTGGGAGGCCAGCAGCGTGGCGATGGACTCGTGGAGCTCGATGAGGTCGACAGGATAGGCCGGAAGCTGGGGACACGTGCTGTCGCCGCCGGGCTGCGCCGCACCCCGCGGGGCTTGGTACCCGTGCTGGGCGGGCGTCTCGCGGGGCGCGGTGGCGGTGTCGGGGCCGACACTGTCGACACCGGCGCCGGGGGCGCTCAGTTGCTGTGGCACGGTTCCTGCCTCCCTCACGTCAACAGTTGTCGTCCGGTAGGAGGTCGTTCTTGAGCCGCAGGGACGCCTGGTCGGCGAATCTCACTCGAACGGAGGGCAACCTTTCGCAGGTCAGGTGAACTTGACTACCGGGAGTGCACGTTCATCTGCACGTGCTGGGCAGTGTCTCCGGGGCGCCGAGTCGGCGGATCCGGTTACTGTCCAGTACGCACGATGACGGGAAGGGTAGCATCCTCTCCCAAGCGAGCGCTTGGGGGTCTGCGGTGGGGCGGTAACGGCGGACGGCGGTTCAGGGCGAACGGCTGAGTGCGGCGTTCACCATCGCGCTCCACGTTCCGGACCGCCGCCTCATGGTCGAGTACGACAAGCACGCCGAGGGGTGCCATGTCGTGGAGCTTGACGACATCGGCACTCGGTCTTGGGCATGGGTTGAAGTCGACGTCAGGTCAGGAGCGGATGCCACGGTCCGGCAGCTGGGTCCCCGCAAGCTGTGGGATGAGGTGACGGCGGCGTATCGCTGGTGGTGTGCGAATGTCACCCGCCCGAGTGCATGACCTCGGCGGCGGTCGGGACGCACGCGTCGTCGGGATCGTCGAGCCAGCCATGCGGCAGTACCACCCGTGCCGGGGAGCCCTGCCGCCCGCGAGGACCTTCGGCCTCGGTCGGGAACGGCACGTCAACCTCCAGTTTGCCGAGCAGGTCGTCGAGCTCGGCGAGCGAGGACACCCTGGCCAGCGACTGCCGTAGCTCGCCACCGACGGGAAAGCCACGGAAGTACCAGGCCATGTGCTTGCGCAGGTCACGCATGCCCTTGCTCTCGCCGTCGTGCTCGACCAGCAGCTCGGCGTGGCGGCGCAACACAGTGGCCACCTCGCCGAGCGCGGGACCGTCCGGCACCGGACGGCCGGCGAATGCCGCTTCCAGCTCACCGAACAGCCACGGTCGCCCCAGGCAACCGCGCCCGATCACCACGCCGTCGCAGCCGGTCTCGGCCATCATGCGCAGCGCGTCGTCGGCGGCGAAGATGTCGCCGTTGCCGAGTACCGGAACCGTGGTCACCGCCTGCTTCAGCGCCGTGATCGCCGACCAGTCGGCCTGGCCGGAGTAGCGCTGCGCCGCGGTGCGGGCGTGCAGGGCCACGGCGGCGGCGCCCTCGGATTCGGCGATGCGGCCGGCATCGAGGTAGGTGTGATGCTCGTCGTCGATGCCGATGCGGAACTTGACGGTGACCGGGATCCCCGCGGGTTCGGCCGCGCGTACGGCTGCGGCGACGATGTCGCCGAACAGCTTGCGCTTGAACGGCAACGCGGCACCGCCGCCCTTCCGGGTGACTTTCGGAACCGGGCAGCCGAAGTTCATGTCGATGTGGTCGGCCAGGTCTTCCTCGACCACCATCCGCGCCGCGCGATACATCGTGTCCGGGTCGACCCCGTACAGCTGCATCGACCGGGGATGCTCCGCCGGGTCGAAGGTGACCAGGTGCATCGTTCCCGGGTGGCGCTCCACCAACGCCCGGTTGGTGATCATCTCGCAGACGTAGAGCCCGGCACCGTACTCCCGGCACAACCTGCGGAACGCGACATTGGTGATGCCTGCCATGGGCGCGAGCACCACCGGCGGATCGACCGGGTAAGGGCCGATACGCAGCCGCGAAGTCGTCGTCGGTGCCGTCGTCGCCGGTGTGGCCATGTGCCTCATTCTCCCTCCCCGGTGCCGGTGCGGCGTGAGCGGCCCACGCGCGTTCGCCTCGCGGCCATTACGGTTTCCAGACATGGCCCTCGGTGTCTGCCTGCTGTTCGACCGCGCTTCCGAGCGCGCCCTGCGGCGCCTGTGGGATCGGTTGGAGGAGCGCGGCATCCCGACGCTGCGCTCGCACACCCACGGCATGCACTACCCACACATGTCCTACGTCGTGCTGCTGCGGTGGGACCTGCAAGCGGTACGGGCTGCGCTCGACACGTTGCCCGACAACGGCCCGTTCGAGGTCACCTTCGACGCGCTCGGGAGCTTCCGGCGCGGCAGGGCCTGTCTGGTTCCCTCGATACCGGCCGACCTGGTGCGGCGGCAACAGGCCGTGGTGGAGGCCACGCGGCAGGCGGGCGCCCTGGTACACAAGCACTACGAACGTGACCGGTGGCTGCCCCACGCGGCGCTGGCCCCGAGAGCGCAGACCGAGTACCTCGCCACGGTCGCGCTGGCGGTGTACGAGGTGCTGCCGTTGACCGCACGGGTGAAGCGTGCCGCGCTGATCGACAGCTCCACCGGCGAGATGTGGCCGTTGCCGACGCTGCCCTGAGCAGCATGCCTCGGACGGTCTTAGAGTGAGGCCGTGTCCCAGCACGATGAAGGCGAGACCGAGCACCAGCGGCTTGCCAGGAACGTCAACGAGCTCCTTGGGGAGCTGCGCGTGGCGCAGACCGGGGTGCAGATCCTGTTCGGCTTCCTGCTCGCGGTGGTGTTCACCCCGCTGTTCCGCGCGGCCAGCGGGTTCGAGCAGGCGCTGCACCTGGCGGCGGTGCTGCTGGCCGTCATGGCCACGGCCCTGCTCAGCGCCCCTGCGGCGTGGCACCGCGTGTTGTTCCGCTCCGGCCGCCGCTACGAGATCCTGCGGTACGGCAACCGCCTGGTCCTCGTGGGGCTGGTGTGTATCGCGCTCGCCGTCACCGCCACGATCGCGCTGATGGTCAAGGTGATCTTCGGTGCGGTGGCGATGACCGTGGTCGCCCTGCTCGTCGCGGCGTTCTTCACCGCCGTGTGGTTCCTCGCCCCGCTCCGGCTGAGGTTGCGGGGAGCGCCGAAGGGGTCCTTGGGTGCACGATAGGTACCCAGGAGGTACCCAGGGTGGCCTCCGGCTCGGTCATAGTCATGCGCCCAGTGCCTGGCGTGCGGTGTTCAGGAACTCAGCGGTGGTGTGGAACCGCGCGTTCACCGCCGAAGTACGCGCTGCTGGGTTGAGCTCGGCGGCGCACTGTTCGGAATTGGCGTGTTCGCTGGCGATGTTCTCGCAGGTCTGGAACTCGGCGCTGATCGCCTGGACGACGGCCGCGGCCTTGTCCGCGACTGAGCGTGGTCCTTCCAATTGGACCCGGATAACGGCCTCATCCATGCCTCGCCTGGCTATGAATCCGGCTTCGTCGCTCGAACCGTGGTGCGTGATCGACGTTCGCCAACGTTCGTCCAGTACCCGGTATGCCGCATCCGCTCGCGACAAGAACTTCTCGTAGCTGTCCCGGCGTTGTTGTCTGCGTCGTTCACGCTGGGAATCGGCACGGTCCTCGCGCGTGATAGCGAGCTCGTGCTGCATCCGTCGGCTGGTTTGGCGCACGGCAGCGAAGCTGGTCAACGCCGCTCCGGAGAGCGTGGACAGCGACGTTATCACAGCGACCGCGACAGTAACGTTCAACAGATTCCCTCCGAACTCCGTTCCTACCCCGAGTTGGCCCACGCTAGACGGTATGGGGGAACCGCCTTGCCTGTGGCGCGTCCGGCTGTTGGCCTGGTGATGGTGGTGCCCGCTCGTGCGGCAGTGTCAAGGTCGCCATCCGGGTGGCTTCCGGCCAACCTTGACATTGCTGCGCGGCGGGCGCCTTGGCGTAGGGGCCGGCCGGAACGTGGCTGCGGGTGGAGGGGTTGCGGGCCGGGGCCTCGCTTACAAGATTCGTGGGTTACCGGGCAGGGGCCGCCTGTAAGGTCTATCCGACCGGGCCATCACTACCGGTCGACGGCAGGGGCGCGGGCCGCCGCGACGACCAAGCCTGCGAACAGCCCTTCACCGCCTTCTATCGCACCCCGGTCAGTCCTCCAGGCGGAAACCGATCTTCATTCCGACCTGGTAGTGGGCGATCTCGCCCTCGGCGATGTGGCCGCGGATCTCGGTGACCTCGAACCAGTCGAGCCCGCGCAGGGTTTGCGCCGCGCGGGCGATGCCGCCGCGGATGGCGTCGTCGATCCCCTCGCTGGAGCTCCCGACGATCTCGGTGACGCGGTAGGTGTGATCGGACATGGCGCCTCCTTGCCTGCGGATCGGCTCATGGCGTGTGCCGGGCCATTATCGACCCCGTCACACCTGAGCGCACCTCGCATGGCGAAAAAGTTGATGCTTCAACTATACTGCGGGTGATAGCGCCACCCAGCCAGGAATCGAGGTGTGTGACCATGCCGGTGGCAACCAGCGGGCTGCATCACGTGACAGCGATCGGTGGGGACCCGCAACGCAACGTGGACTTCTACCTACGCACGCTCGGCTTGCGACTGGTCAAGACCACGGTCAACTTCGACGACCCCGGGACCTACCACCTCTACTACGGTGACGAGTGCGGTCGACCGGGCAGCTTGCTGACCTTCTTCCCGTGGCGGGGTGTGCCCGGTGGCCGCCGGGGCGCAGGCCAGGCGACCACCACGGCGTTCTCGGTGCCGGAGGGCTCCATCGGCTGGTGGAAGCAGCACCTGGAGGAAGCGGGAGTCGAGACGAGCGGTGTGCGTACCTCGGACGGCGAGGAGGCGTTGAGCTTCCGAGACCCAGACGGCCTGGCCATCTCCCTGGTGGCGCACCCGCAAGGGGACCCGCGCGACCCGTGGGACACCCCGCAGGTTCCGGCCGAGCACGCGATCAGGGGGCTGTACTCGGTGACCCTGTCGGTGCACAGCGAGGACGCCACCGCCGGAATGTTCACCGATGGGCTCGGGTTGCGATTCACCGGTAGGCGCGAGAATCGGCTGCGCTTCGAGGCCGGTGACGGCGGCCCCGGCACCATTGTGGATGTCGAGGTGAACCCGGGTTCGCCGCAAGGACTCGTCGCGGGCGGAACGGTGCACCACGTCGCCTGGCGGGTGCCCGACGGCGCCACGCAGCGAGCGTGGCGCGAGGAGCTTGTCGGCAAAGGAGTGGAGGTCACCTCGATCCTCGATCGCCAGTACTTCCGCTCGATCTACTTCCGCGAGCCTGCGGGAACGCTACTCGAAATCGCCACAGAGGACGGTGGTTTCACGACGGACGAACCGTTGCTCGAACTGGGTAAGGAGCTGAAACTACCGCCGTGGCTGGAGCCGCAACGCGAGCAGATCGAGGCGGTACTGCCCAGACTGCACCTGCCTGACGAGAACAACCCTGACGTGGCCGCCAACGTGGCAGAGCGGGAAGGAGCGAGCGAGTGAGCGCCATCTCCGACGAGCTGTCGCTGGAGCACCGATTCGTCGACGGCGACGACGACGCGCCGGTGCTGGTGCTGCTGCACGGCACCGGGGGCGGACCGGACGACCTGCTCGGCGTGGCCAGCGAACTCGCCCCGTCAGCCGCGGTGCTCGCCCCGGTCGGTCCGGTCTCCGAAGGGGGCATGACGCGCTGGTTCCGGCGGCACGCCGAGGGCATCTTCGACCACGAGGACGTTCTCCGGCGTACCCACCAGCTCGCGGACTTCCTCGTGGCCGCGCGGCGGGAGTACCCCATCGCCGACCGCCGGTTCGTGGCGGTCGGCTTCTCCAACGGGGCGAATATCGCCACGGCCGTTGCGATGTTCCGGCCGGACGCGCTGCAAGAGGTGGCGGCGTTCGCCGGGATGCTGCCGCATCCCGAACCCCCCGAGCACGACCTGGCCGGAACCCGGGTGTTTCTCGCCAACGGCGAGCGTGATCCGATGGCACCGATCGACTCGGCCGACCGTCTGGTCGGGCTGCTACGCGACCGCTCGGCGGAGGTGCGCACCCACCGGCACCCGGGCGGTCACGAGCTCACCATGGACGCCCTCCGCGAGGCCAGGGACTGGTTCGCCGGGTGACGTGTCACCGGTGCGATCGACGCTAGGGCAGGACGTTATGTCACGTTCAACCCGAGGTGCGCCGGGTCACGACCGGTCGCAGCGTCCAGCGCCGGTGGTCCCGCTCGTCACCAGCTCGTTCAGCGCTTACGATCGATGCGAGAGCGAGCGTGCGGCGCCGGGAGGGCGGCTGATCGGATGAGCAATATCGAGACGAGCCCGGCCGAGCTGACGTGCAGTACCGGCGCGAGCGATGCTCGGGTGGAGATCGTGCGGGCGCGCGATGTTCCCCTCGGTGGTCCGCGAGCGATCACGGTGCGCCGAACTCTGCCGCAGCGGGCGCGATCGCTGATCGGCGCGTGGTGCTTCATCGACCATTTCGGTCCGGTCGATGTCGAGATGTCGGACGGTGTGGACGTTCCACCCCACCCGCATACCGGACTGCAAACCGTGAGCTGGTTGTTCTCCGGCGAGATCGAGCACCGGGACAGCCTTGGCACCTACGCGGCGGTACGTCCCGGCGAGCTGAACCTGATGACGGGTGGCCACGGGATCTGCCACTCCGAAGTGTCCACGCGGGCGCTCCCGGTGCTGCACGGCGTGCAGCTGTGGGTGGCGCTTCCTGGTGAGCACCGGGATGCGCCGCGCGGCTTCCAGCATCACGTGCCGGAACTGATCGAGCTGGACGGTGCGCAAGCGCGAGTCTTTCTCGGCAGCCTCGCCGGGGTGACGTCACCGGTACCGACGTTCACGCCGCTGCTGGGGGCCGAGATCACGCTGGATCCGATGGGCGTCATGGTGTTGACTGTGGACCCCGGATTCGAGCACGGCGTGCTCGTGGACTCGGGTGCGGTCACCGTGGAAGGCACCGAGATCGAGCGTGGCGACCTCGGCTACCTCGGCACCGGGATCGCTACCGTGACGTTGAAGAACCGGAGCGCAGAGCAGGCGCGGCTGTTGCTGCTCGGTGGCGAGCCGTTCGGTGAGGACATCGTCATGTGGTGGAACTTCGTCGGCCGGAGCCACGACGAGATCGCCCAGTTCCGGCAGGAATGGCAGGAGGAATCCGACCGGTTCGGCCATGTGGCGGGATACGAGGGCGCGCTGTCGCGACTGCCCGCACCCCCGCTGCCCAACGTCCGCCTCACTCCGCGCGGCAACCCGCGCTGACCGTCATGCTCACCGCCCCACCGGGTGCGAGGCGCTCCGGCGCCTAATGCTGGTGCATCTCGTCGACGCGCTGCTGCACCTCGCTGGCGTCCAGCGCTTCCACCTGCCGGGAGACCATCCAGACGTGGCCGTATGGATCGGCAAGGCGCCCGTCCCGGTTGCCGTAGGGCCGGTCCGCAACGGGGTAGATGACGGACGCGCCCGCCCGGACCATGCGCTCGGCGAGCGTGTCGGGGTCATCGACGCGCAGCGTGAAGATGACAGGTGTACCGCCCAGCTGCGGCGGGGCGGGATCGCCGTCCGCGGCGTCCTTGAGCGTGATGACCATGCCGTCGATGTCGAGCTCGGCGTGTACGATCCGCCCTTCGTCGTCGGTGAACCGTGCCAGCTCCCTGGCCCCGAGTGCCGATGAGTAGAAGCTGATCGCGCCATCGGCGTCGTTGACGACGAGGCGTGGCTGGATGCTGTCGACAGTTGGCATAGTGACCAGCCTGCTCGCCGGACCGTTGCGTGTCTTGGAGAAACGGGAACGCGCCCTGGCCGTACACGCGTCTCGCGAGACCCCTCGCGAACTGACTGAACGGACGGTCAGGATAATGCCGGTGTCGCAGCGGGCATCCGGTAGTTGTCGGACGGTCGCTGCGGGCCACACCGAAATCCTGAGACCGGAGGTAGTCTCCGGAACGGAGCGTTACGGGCGCGCAGGAACAGGAGGGAAGCATGGCGCAGGTACCCACCGCCGTCGGGGTGATCGGTGGCGGGCGTATGGGCGCGGGCATCGCCCAGGTATTCGCCGCGCTCGGCTCGCAGGTCACGATCGTGGAGAGCGGGGAAGAGGCGGGTGGCGCCGCCCGCGAACGGGTGGCCACCGGGCTGGAGCGAGCCGCCGAACGCGGCAGCCTGGACGGCGCCCCTGGCGAGGTGCTGGAACGCGTCGCCGTGGTCACCGACAGCGCCGGGTTGCCCGCCTCGGCCGAGCTCGTTGTCGAAGCCGTGCCGGAACAGGTGGAGCTCAAACTCCGCGTGCTCTCCTCAGCCGAGCAGGCCGTAGGCGAGGACGCGGTGCTGGCGAGCAACACCAGCTCGCTGTCCATCACCGAACTCGGCAGCGCGCTACGTGATCCAAGCAGGCTGCTCGGCATGCACTTCTTCAATCCGGTACCGGTTTCGGAACTGGTCGAACTGGTGATCGCGCCGGATACCACGAGCTCGGTCACCGATAGGGCCCGCGAGTGGGTGCGCGCGCTCGGCAAGACCGATGTGACCGTCCACGATTCGCCGGGGTTCGCCACCAGCAGGCTTGGCGTGGCGCTTGGGCTGGAGGCGATCCGGATGCTCGAGGAAGGTGTCGCCGAGGCGGCCGACATCGACACCGCGATGGAACGCGGTTACCGGCACCCGATGGGGCCGCTGCGGTCCACCGACCTGGTTGGCCTCGACGTGCGGCTCGCCGTGGCCGAGTACCTCGCAGACAAGCTCGGTGAGCGGTTCACCCCGCCCCGCCTGCTGCGCGACAAGGTCGCAAGGGGCGAGCTCGGCCGCAAGGCGGGGCAGGGTTTCTACGACTGGTCCTAGCCGAGCCGGGCACCGGTCACCGCGTGGAAAGCGTGACAATGGTCCGGCCGTGGCCGGATACGCACGGTCCCGCCCACGCTCGGTGGTGTACGACCGCTGGTGCGAACCACGATACTTTCCTCTCCTTCGGTGTACTCAGGGTGACCGTGCACGTAGGCATCGGAGCCCAGCTCCTCCACAAGGGTCACCCGGACCGGGATACCGTCCTGGCCGTCGCCGACCAGCTCGCAATCCTCGGGGCGGAATCCGATCCGGACCGTACTCTGTGGCGGATCGCCGCGGCCGGCCCTGACCACCTGTGACCGGGTGAGCGGTATCGTCACCGGCCCGAAAACGCCGCCCTGCTCCGTGAGCGGCACGGTGGTGATGTTCATAGCAGGCGAGCCGATGAAGCCTGCGACGAACGCGTTGACGGGCTCGTCGTAGAGCTGCCTCGGCGTACCGACCTGCTGCAGTTCGCCGTCCAACATCACCGCCACCCTTTCCCCCATGGTCATGGCCTCGACCTGGTCATGGGTGACGTATACCGTCGTGGTCCCGAGCCGCTTCTGCAACGCCGCCATCTGGGACCGGGTCTGAACCCGAAGCTTGGCATCGAGATTGGACAGCGGTTCGTCCATCAGGAACACGCGGGGTTCGCGCACGATCGCGCGTCCCATCGCGACGCGCTGGCGCTGGCCGCCGGAAAGGGCGCGCGGTTTGCGTTCCAGGTACTCGTCCAGATCGAGCAAGCGCGCTGCCTGCAGGACCCGGCGCTCGATCTCCTGCTTGGCGACGCCTGCGATCCGCAACGCGAACCCCATGTTCTGGGCCACCGACATGTGCGGGTAGAGGGCGTAGTTCTGGAACACCATCGCGATGTCCCGTGCCTTCGGCGGGAGGTGCGTGACATTGTCGTCGCCGATCCAGATGGCTCCGGTGTCCACCTGCTCGAGCCCGGCGAGCATGCGCAGGCTGGTGGACTTCCCGCATCCGGAAGGGCCGACGAGGACGAGGAACTCGCCGTCGGAGATCTCCAGGTCGAGCGCGTTGACAGCGGGGGCTTCCGCCCCGGGGTAGGTAAGCGAAGCGTGATCGAACCGGGTGGCGGACATCGAATCGACTGTTCCTTTCGCGCGAGGGGAGCCGGTGTATTCAGCTGGAGCGGCCCGCGATGAGTTCGGGGGCGAGAACGATGCTCGACGGCACCGGATCCTCGCCGCGAATCTCGGCCAGCAGCAGCCTGGCCATGTTGCGGCCCATCTCCTCGACCGGCTGGCGTACCGTGGTCAGTGGCGGATCGGTGTGCGCTGCCATTGGCGAGCCGTCGAACCCGACCAGCGCGACGTCGTCGGGCACGCGGTGGCGGCTGTCCTTGAGCACTCGCAGCGCGCCGATGGCCATGGGATCGGACGCGGCGAACACGGCGTCCAGGTCAGGCCGGCGGTCGAGCAGCTCACGCATGCCGGCGGTGCCGCTGCGTTCGCTGAAGTCGCCGGCGGCGATCAGCTCATCGGACACCCCGACGCCGCTGGCCGTCAGGGCTTCGCGGTAACCGGTCAACCGGGCGACGCCTGCTTCCATGTCGGGGGGACCGGTGATCGTCGCGATGCGCTGCCTACCGCGGGCCAGCAGGTGGTCCACAGCGAGCCGGGCACCCGCCACGTTGTCGACATCGACGTAATGGTGATCCGCCGAACCGATGAGGCGACCACCGAGGACGGTGGGAACGCCCCTGCGTTCCAGGGTCTCGGGCAGGGTGTCGTCGCCGTGCAGCGACAGCAGGATCACGCCGTCCACGCGCACCGGCGTGAGCTGACGTTCGATCCCGCTACGTTCCTCGGCCGAGGTCGCCATCGCCAGCCACAGCTGCATACCGGTCTCGGTGAGCTCGCTGCTGATGCCGCGAACGACCCCGGCGAAGTAGGGCTCGGCGAACACCCGGTCCTCGGGCTCGGACACGACAAGCGCGATGGAGTCCGTTCGTTGGGTGACCAGGGAGCGCGCTGCCCGGTTCGGCTCGTAGCCAAGCTCCTCGGCCGCGCGCATCACCGCGTCCCTTGCCCACTCGCTCACCTGCGGTGAGCCGTTGATGACACGGGAGACGGTTCCCCTGCCGACACCGGCACGGGCGGCTACCATCTCCAGTGTGGGTCGCGTTCTTGGTTGCGCCTTGTCGGTCGTCATCCCCTGCCCTTTCATTACCCGGTACCCACCCATTGTCGCGCCGTCGTTGCCGCGGAGGTGTCAGTGAGCCTCGGTTGCCGGTAAACCGTTGTGGCGGATCACACCCGCGTACCAGTGGGCACTTTGCTTAGGGATCCGTCGTTGCGTCGGGTAGTCCACGTACACCATCCCGAACCGGCGGGTGTAACCCCACGACCACTCGAAGTTGTCGAGCAACGACCAGACGAAGTAGCCGCGCAATCGCACTCCTTCGGTGATCGCCGCGTGGCATGCGCGCAGGTGAGCATCGAGGTAGTCGATGCGTTCCGGGTCGCGCACTAGTCCGTTGTGCGGCTCGGTGTCGTGGAAGGCCGCGCCGTTCTCCGTGACGTACAGCGGCACCGGCGGGTAATCGCTGTGCAACCGGCGCAGCACGTCGACCAGTCCCGATGCGTCGATCTCCCAGCCCATCGCGGTGCACGACCCGCTACCTCGGACCAGCCGCACGCCTTCACTGCCTGGGTACGGCGGTGGACGATCCTCGCGCGTGCCGTGTCTCGCGGAACCTTCCCCGTTGGGAGCCGCCACCGTGTGCCGGGTGTAGTAATTGATGCCGAGCATGTCCTGTGGTGTGGCGATGACCGGCAGATCTTCGCCACGCACGTGGTCGAAGGTGCTCACCGGTGCCAGGTCGGTCACCACATCCGGCGGGTAACGCCCACGCAGTACCGGGTCGAGGAACAGGCGGTTGTGCAGACCGTCGACGCGCCGTGCCGCGTCCGTGTCGGCTGCCGATGTGCTCGCCGCGCTGACAGGGTAGAGGTTGAGGATGATGCCAACCCTGCCGGCACCCGCGTCACGGAGCCGGCGCACCGCGAGGCCGTGTCCCAGCAGCAGATGGTGGGCGGCGCGCACCGACGCGGCGGGCTCGGTGCGGCCGGGTGCGTGATCGCCGGAGGCGTAGCCGAGGAAAGCGGAACACCACGGCTCGTTGACGGTGGTCCACGAGCGAACCCGATCGCCGATGGCCTCGTGGACCAGCATGACGTAGTCGGCGAAGCGCTTCGCGGTATCCCTTTCCGGCCAGCCGCCCGCTGCTTCCAGCTGCTGCGGCAGGTCCCAGTGATACAGCGTCGGCCACGGTTCGATGCCGTGGTCCAGCAGCGTGTCGACCAGCCTGCGGTAGAAGTCGAGCCCCTCCGGGTTGGCGTGACCACGGCCTTCGGGTTGCACCCGTGGCCAGGAAACGGAGAAGCGGTAGGCGCCGAGCCCCATCCTCGCCATCAGCGCCACGTCGTCGCGGAATCGGCGGTAATGATCGGTGGCAACATCTCCGTTCGTCCCGTCGAGTACGTTACCAGGTATCCGGCTGAACACGTCCCATATGGATCTAGATCTGCCACCTTCGCCGGCGGCGCCTTCGATCTGGTAAGCGGATGTCGCTGCACCCCAGAGGAAATCGCTGGGGAATGTTGGCTTGGTTCCTCCGGACGGCCGGGCTTCCGTGCTCGAAAGCCTCGGGACCTCCAGGTTGTGGAATTCGTCCGATCCTGTCACGCTTTGACGGCTCCTTCCATGATTCCGCCGACAATCTGTCGTCCGAAGAGGAAAAAGATGACCAGCAGAGGCAGTGTTGCCAGCGCGGCTCCGGTGAACACCTGGGAGTAATCGGAGTAGTAGCCGGTAGCCAGCATGTTCAAAGACACCTGCACGGTGGGGTTGTCGGAGTCGAGAATGGCCAGTGGCCAGATAAACTCGCTCCAGTGCTGGATGAAGGTCAGGAGCCCGAGTACTGCGGCCGCGGGACGCAGGGTGGGAAGCACCACGTTCCAGTAGATGCGGAATGTAGAACATCCGTCCACACGCGCGGCCTCGATCAGCTCGTCGGACACGGCCTGCGCCGCGTACTGTCGCATGAGGAACACGCCGAACGCGGTCACCAGGAACGGCACGATCACCGCCTGAAGCTCGCCTACCCACCCCAACCTGTTCATGAGCATGTACAGCGGGATGATGCCCAGCTGGATTGGCACCATCATCGTCGCGATGATGACGAGCAGCAGGACGTTGCGTCCCTTGAATCGCAGTTTGGCGAACGCGAATCCCGCCAGTGTGGAGAAGAAGACCACCGAGATGGTGACCGTGCCGGACGCGATGATGGAGTTCATCAACCCGAGCGCGATGTTGGCGTTGTCGTTGGCGAGCAACCTCCCCAGGTTGTCGAGCAGGTGGCCGCCCGGCAGCAGCGGCGGTGGGGTCTGCCCGACGACCTCGTTGGTCCTGGTCGCCACCACGAACATCCAGTAGATGGGGAACAGCGACATCGCGACGACCATGATCAGCGTCAGGTACGCTAGCGGTCCGCCGCGTCCCTGCTCCCCGTAAGGCGAAATGCGTCGTCCGCCGGTGCGTTTGCGCGGCGCTGCACTGGACTGCCGAGAGGATTCTGTCTCTACCGTGCGCATAACCTCACCTGTCCCTACTCGGCCGAGCTGATCCGGCGCACGACGAAAAAGTTGATCAACGATCCGATGAGGATCAGCAGGAAGAGCATCCATGCCACGGTGCTGGCGTAGCCGTAGTCGAACAGCCCGAACGCGTTCTCGAACATGTACATCGTGACCGTCTGGAACTGCCGCAGCGAACCACCGGTGATCTCGGCGCCGCTGCCGAACAGCAGTGGTTCGGTGAACAGTTGTAGGCCGAAGATGGTCGAGATGATCACGGTGAAGATGATGGTGGGGCGCAGCATGGGAACCGTGATGTGCCAGAACTGGCGCCATTGCGATGCGCCGTCGATAGCGGCTGCCTCGTACAGCTGCCGGGGGATCGCCTGCATCGCGGCGAGGTAGATCACCGCGTTGTAGCCGATCCAACGCCAGTCGACGATGGTGGCAATGGCGAACCAGGACGACCAGCGATGCGCTTGCCAGTTGATGCCTTCGAAACCGATCAGGCCGATCAGGTAGTTCACCATGCCGAAATCGCGGGCATAGAGCTGGTTGAAGACGATCGCGATGGCAGCCACCGAGGTGATGCTCGGGACCACGATCGCCATCCGGAAGAACGTCAGTGCCCGGAGCTTCCGGTTGAGTACGTGCGCGATGGCCAGTGCTGCGAGCAGCTGGGGGATCGTGGCAATGATGAAGATCCCGAGGGTGTTGTACGTGGCGTTCCAGAACCGGTCGTCACCGAGTAGCTCGGCGTAGTTGTCGAACCCCGTGTACTCGCGGTCACCCACCATGTGCCAGTCATGCAGTGACACGAAGAACGTGTAGGCGAGGGGGAACAACCCGAATGCCGCGAACAGCAGGAAGAACGGGGCGATATAGAGGTAGGGTGAGTACTTGACGTCGAGCCGGGCTCGCCACGCCGTCCACCGCTTGCCCGCCGCGGGGGACGGTGGAGATCCTCGGCTATCGGGGCGCTGGGGCGCAGGGGTGTGGACTCTCGTCACGGTGTCCTCCATGTCCGGCGGGATGCCGGTGCACGCGGTGGGTGACCGCGTGCACCGGCCGCGCCGGCGGGAAATCGCGGGGAATGGTCAGCGACCGACTCTCTCTGCGTTGTTGACGGCGGTTTCCCAGGCTTCGCCAGGATCCAAGGTGCCCTCCTCGATGGCGCGGAGGGCGTTTTCCATCTCGTCACGCACCGGCTGGTTGTCCGCGCCGAGGTACACCGGGTCGAGTTCCTGCGCGCCGGTTCCGAAGATCTCGCCGACGGGGGCATCGTTGAAGTACTCGCTGCGGTGTTCCAGCAGCTCGGGTTCGGCCAGCGCGGTGACGGTGGAGGGCAGGTTGCCCAGTGCTTGGAAGACCTTCAGATGGCTCTCGGGGCTCGTCAGGAACCGTGCCAGCTCTGCCGCTTCCTCCTGGTGCTCGCTCTGAGAGGACACGGCGAGGAAGGAACCGCCCCAGTTGCCACCCTCACCGGGGATCGTGGCGACGTCCCACTTGCCCTCACCTGCGTCACCCGCCTGGTCCTCGATGTAGCCGAGCATCCAGGCCGGGCAGGCGATCGTGGCGAAAGTACCGGCCCGGAATCCCGAGTTCCACTGGTCGGAGAACGACATCAGATTCGCCGACAACCCGGCGTCGAGCATGCCGAGTGTGGTGTCCCACGCATCCTTGACCGCCGGGTTGTCGTCCACGACGAACTCGCCGGCCTCGTCGAAGTAGGTGTAGCCCGTGGTCTCTCCTGCCCGCTGCATCAGGATCGCGTTGAAGGTATTGGTCGCCGCGTCGAGGAACCCGGCATCCAGGCCTGCCTCGCGGAACCGCTCACCGACGTCGATGTAGTCGTCCCAGGTCGGCCAGAGTTCGCTGACCTCGTCCCTGTCGGTGGGCAGTCCTGCCTTCTCGAACAGATCGACCCGGTAGCACATGGCGAGCCCGCCGACGTCGGTGCCGAGGCCGAGCAGCTGATCGCCGTCCGCGTCGTGGCCCTGCTCCCACTTCCAGTCGAGGAAGTCCTCCTCCATGTCCCCGGCCCCGTGTTCGTACAGGTCGACGAAATGGTCTGGTTGTTCCTTCAGCCGGGTCAGGATGCCCTCCTCCAGCGCGATGATGTCCCCCGTGCCGCTGCCCGCAGCGAGCCACTGCGTCAGCCGCTCGTCGTAATCCCCGAGCTCCATGCCGGTGCCGCGTTCCCGGATCTCGATGTCCGGGTGCATCTCCTCGAACTCCTCATACAACCCGGCCTCGGAGTAGCCGAAGTTGCCGAACACGTCGACGGTGATCGTGGTGGGTTCATCCGGGTCGCCCTCATCGGCGGGGGCGGTGCACGCGGCGGCAGTGCCCAGGGTCCCTGCCGCCACGATCGCGCCCGCTCTCATCCAGCCACGGGGTCGCTGGGAGATGCTCATGTCGGATCCCTCCCTCGGTGACGAGTGATGATTACGAGTTGTGACTTGTCCCATACTTGGGAGCGCTCCCAGTAGTCGACCACCTCGATCGAGTGATGTCAATCGGCGACTGGGAGCGTTCCCAAAAGGTTATCGAGAGCAACCCTTGTGCGGAGGGGCGTCTTATGCTGGAAGCGTGGCAGCAGTCTGCTGCCGGAGCACGTGATCGTCGGCGTTCTATCGTGCGATGTGGGGTGGAGTATGAGCGCTTCTACCGAGGGCAGCGACGCTGCCGGGATGTCGGAGGAGCAGATCAAGGAGTACAAGGAGCGACTTCGCGCGGCACCGGCCGAGCAGGTTGTGACCGAGATGCTGGGTACGGTGTTGCATGCGGCGGAGGTCAAGCTCGGTCGGCGTGATGCCCGGCTGCTGATCGATCTGAGTTCGGTGATGCTGGAGCACGTTCGCGACTATGTGTCGGCCGACCTGGCCACGCAGGTCGATCGCGCATTGGGACAGCTCCGGCTCGGGCAGGTCAACGCGGAGCGCAGCGCGACGGACGGTCAGGTCGAGGACAACGATCTCGACCGGGTTCCCACCGCACCTACGCAAGGGTCCGGGCAGCAACAGGAGCCGTCGCCCGCGCGGTCGAAGCTGTGGGTACCCGGTCAATAGTCGGGTATCGCGTGGCGGATGTGGGCCGGGCGATCCCCTAGCTCGCCCGGCCCACCAGCTCACCCGGCATACCGGCGATGCCGGGCCGATCGGTGCAGTGATTCGAGGACGAGTACCACCACGACGGCGATGACCACGTGCATGGCCGCTAGCGCGATGCGGGTGCCGCTGTCGGTCTCAGCGGCCAGCGCGCCAGCGATCGTCGCCAGTGCCAGGCCGGCACCCACGATCTGTGCGAGGCGGAGCACGACAGGCCACCAGCGAGCCACCAGTGCGGCCAGTAGTGTTCCCGCCGTCAAGGGGATCGCGGACGACAGGATGACGTCCACTTCAGACACCGTGTTCGTGGTTCCTTCGTCAACGTAGACGAAGGACGCACCGGCGGCTAGGCCGATGGCAAGAACGCCGAGATTGGCGAGTACGGCGATCGCGACACCGCCGAGTATGGCCTGCCACCAGCTGAATCGCTCGAGGACGGGTGTGGACAGTGAGGGAGGGTGGGATGTGCGAGTCTCAGTCATGTCTCTCAGCTTTCAACTTCAAGTTTGGTTGAAGTCAACGGGGTGTGACCTGTTCCACTGACGGGTCGAAGCGGACCGGTCGGGTGGTCGCTACACGCAGATGCAGAACTCGTTGCCCTCGGGGTCGCGCATGACGACATAGGTGTCCTCGGGGTCGTTGTTCTCGCGCACCTTCGTGGCGCCGAGGTCGAGCATGCGCTGCACCTGCTCCTCCTTCTCGTCGCTGTACAGGTCGAGATGCATCTGGTCACGAGCGGAGACCGGTGTGTCCGAGTGTTGGAGCGAGAGGTTGACCCGCTCGCCACGGAGAACGCGGAAGTGCTCACCGGATTCGCGCGTCGCCGGTACCAGGTCGAGGGCCTGTGTCCAGAAGTCGGTCATGGCCTCGATGTCCGCGCAGTTGATGACAATGCTTCCGATGCGAATACCCATATGCGCACGTTCTCATGTGACCCCGACAATCCAGCTGGATGCGGGATGCGCCGCCTGGGACTCGGCAGCGAGACCTACGGGTGCGATGAACGGCCTCAGGTTCGATGTCGGCCAGCTCGTGGGTGATCGTCTTGGAGACGGTATGAGCGATGGCGTGATAGGCAGCCTCGCAGTCAGCGAGGTGTGGCTGCGGTTGCGTGAGCGTTACGTACGCTGAGGTCCAGGGACCGGCTCGATACGGTCAACCGGTCGCGGCCGAATGTGTGCTCTTGTGCCGCAGGTAGCTCTCGGCGTTGACGCGGATGTGGTCGCGCTCGTCTTGGCTCGTCTCGCGACGCACCTTGCCCGGGACTCCCGCCACCAGGGAGTTCGCGGGTACCTCGGTGTTTTCCAGTACGACGGCGCCCGCGGCGACGATGCTGCCTGAGCCGATCCTGGCGCCGTTGAGCACGGTCGCTCCCATGCCGATGAGCGTGTTGTCTTCGATGGTGCAGCCGTGCAGCACGGCGCCGTGCCCGACGGAGACCCCGGTGCCGATCGAGACGGGCAGACCCGGGTCGGCGTGCACCATGCACCCGTCCTGCAGATTGCTCTCCGGGCCGAGGGATATGCGGTCGTTGTCCGCGCGCAACACGCACCCGTACCAGACACTCGCCTCGGCGGCGATCTCGACGGCACCGATGAGGTAAACGCCGGGCGCGATCCAGCCGCCGTCGGCCACCTGTGGACTGACCCCGTCGAGGCTGATCCGGTGCATTCGAGCTCCTTCCGCATCGCAGCCAAGCCATGGACCAACGTACCCGCGCGCCGGGTGTGGCCGTGTCGGCTGGGCCGACGTAACAGGGGGCGTGCTGACCGCGTACCGCTACCAACGGTATGCCTATGGCAGGCGGCATTGTCCGGCGACGCCACGGCATGGTGATCCCGTGAGACTCATCTGAGCGTGTCGATCACCTGCTTCGCCGCGTCGGCCGCCTTCGCTTCGACCACGGCGAGCTCCGCGCGGGGCCCGCGTATGTTGATCTCGAAGGTCAGGTCATCCCGGATGCCGACTGTGATTCTGGCGTTGCCGAAGTCTTGTCCGAGTTCGTTGACATCGCTGAAAACTGCCGGATACCCGCTGATCGTCGTCTCCTCGAAGTACCGGAGTACCCCCAGCTCGTGGCGCCGGTACAGCCTTTGCAGGCCGCCGTCGTCCTCTTCGGGGACTAACGTGCCGATCGTGATGCTGATGCTGTCCCGGCGACTCTCCGGCGAGTCCCAGCGGCAGAAGAGACCTTCCTCGGGCGAGCTGATCCCGGAGGGCGGCTCGGTGTAGCCGTGTTCGGCCAGCCACTCATCGGGCAGGGCCTCGCACGGGTTGTCGGCCAGGGTGCCGAGCTCAAGTGGTTCCTCCACCGGTGGGACGTCGAGGCCGTCGAAGTCCTCGCCGGCATCCGGGAGGCCCGGAGAAGGCGGACCAAGCTGGTCATCCGGCTCCGAGGTGCAGCCTGCCAGCATCACGATCGCTGCCCCAGCGGCCAGCAGCCGCACATAGGTTCGAGAAGCACGCAACAGTGATCCCCTCCGTCAATGCGCCGGTCGTCGGTACGGTCGCGGACGTGTTGCCCGGTCAGCCGTGTTCGGTGTGCTGACCGCACGTGCTCTATCGGACGGCTGATGATCGTCAGGCGTTCCAGCCTGCGGGGTACGCGGTTTCTGTCACCGTCGAGCACAGGTGCCCGCTCCCGTTGAATGCTGTCGTTCAGCCTGGGCATCGGGCTACCGCTGTGCGCCAACCTCGCCTTACATCCGCGCTCGAGCTTTCGTTGTCGCCGTAGCCGTGTGTCCGCCGCTAGCCCCGTCGCGCTCGCTCGAACGACTCACCCAAGTCCTCAAGCACCCCGTACGGCAGTGAACGACGTTCCTGGCTTCGGCGTCAACGGTGCTGTTCCGGGAGCGGCGACGATGTCGTCTCGCTAGGCCAACAGACATTCCGGCTCGACATCAAACACGGGAGCCTCCACCAATGCCCAAGCTCCGCTGGCACCCTCGGCAAGCCCGACGTGCGGCACACGCTCGGTGGTGGGATAAGGGGAAAGTAATAGGGCACCAAAATCAACCGATGACGATCGGTAACCTTGCGCGCTGCGGAGATGGTGGGCCGCCTGGGACTCGAACCCAGAACCTACGGATTAAAAGTCCGCAGCTCTGCCAATTGAGCTAACGGCCCGCTCAGGCAGTGTATCTGGAGTTGCGAGTGGGGTGATCGGGGTGGGGTGCGGGGGAGAGAGGCTGCGCCGGTGCGGGCGTAGGTGGGCAGGGTGTTGGTGGAGGTGTTGGCGGTGAGGTGGTAGCACCATTCCATGCTGGTACTCGACCACCCAGGTGTAGGCACTGCGTGGGGCGCGGATGCGCCGATATCACGCTCGGGTTGCCGCCAGGGTCAGCTCGCGTGGCCGCTCTGCGCGGCCTGTCAGCATGCGCTGCACCTCGGGATGCTGGCCCAGCGCTCGACGCTGTTCGATGTCGTGCTCGTACGGCGCGCGCAACACCACTCGTGGCCCCGACAGTCGCGGCAGCGCGGGGGAGTCGGTTATCGCCGTTCCAGCACGGCTGTGTAGTCGCCGCTGCCGGTGTGCCAGACCGTGGCAACCCGCCACGGTGAGGGTTCCAGCAGTATGGTCAGTTCCTCCGGCGAGCACAGCAGGTAGTCGAACCATCCGGTGGCCAGCCTGCCGTGCCGGATGCGTAGCCGCAGCTGCCCGGGCATGCGCCCGTGTGCCCGGTTGCGCTGGTGATAGGTGAGATGCTCGGGGTCATCGGTGGCATACGGGTCACGTCCGGTGGCCACGATCCGCGACCCTGCCGTGGTGATGCCGGCGAGCCATTCCAACACCCGCTGTGCCTGCTCTCGCCCACCCAGCAGCCCGAGGTTGTGCCCGCCGAGCAGCACCGTGTCGAACAGCCCCAGCGAGCTCGCTGCCTGTGTCACCGACCCCTGGACCGCGGGCGCTCCCCGGCGCCTGGCGACCTCCACCGCACCCGGTGAGGGATCCAGACCGAGCACGTCGAACCCAGCTTTATGAAGCGCGGTGGCGTGTCGACCGCCCCCACAGCCGACATCCAGCACCCGTCCGGTCACCTCATCCAGCAGTCGGCGCTCAACCTCCGGCCACCCATCAGGCGGGGCGAAGTAGCCAGCCATATCGGTGACACCAATCAAGCCATCGTCACGCTCGACGATCTCGTAAGCCGCCCCGGCCGTTCCACCCGCTAGATGGCAGGTACGCAGCGCCTGCCCGAACGCATCACCCTCGAACGGCCCAATACCCGTATCGCTATCCACAAGGCTCCATCATGCCGAGCGCACGGCCGGTGCGCGTTTGCCAGAGGGCTCGCCTGCTCGTGTCCGAGGTGTACGACACGCCCGAGCCGCACTCGGGCACCGCAAGGACCGCGAGGGCAGCGAGGCCACCCGCCCACCATGTGTTGTGCGTCAGCGACAGGCGCGCTCTGCGGTGATGTGCGCTTCATCGCGGTACACGTCAGTAGCCGGTTCAGGAGTTTCGGCCGGGCGTTGCGGCGAGCATCGGGTTGGTGCGCAGGACATGCTGAGCAAGGACGAGCCGGGATGGGTGGTACACGTCGCGCTGCGGCTCGTAGTGACGTCGCAGGCCCCGCGTGCCGGTCACCAGCAGCTTGATCGGCGGGATTGTGCCCGTGTCACGCCGAGGTGTGAACGTCACGGCTCCGGAACCTCGCGATGCCGACCGCCACCGAAGCGGCCACCAGTGCGAGAGACGCGAGCACAGGTGTGGCCGTGAAGTCGGCGCCGGGCAGTTCTGGCATGTGGTGGAACGGCGAGAGGTTTCGTGCCCCTTCCGGCAGACCCATCGCGTCGGCCAGCAGGAATACGACTACACCGTAGGCCAGGACCAGCCATACCGCAGGCACTGCCCGGGGCGCCCATCCGTAGAGCACCAACGCGATCCCGACGGCCACCCAGATAGCTGGCACATAGACCAGACCGGCAGCCAGCTGTGTGAACAGCAAGGACACGTCGGCTTGGTTGATTGCACCCGTCACGCCCAGTCCAGCCGAACCCGCGAGCATGACGAACGCGCTGCCGATCAGGGAGACACCGAGGTAGCCACCGACCCACCTGGTGCGGGGCAGGCTCGTGGCGAGCAACGGCTCGGCGCGTCCGGCGACCTCCTCGTGGCGCAATCGTACGATCGACTGGATCGCGCACGCCGTCGCGATCAGTGCCAGCATCAGCGTCAGCGTGCCGAGGAAAGACTCCAGCACGGTGCCGCCTTCGGCGGTGGCGATGATCTCCCGCGCCTGTTCGTTCTCGGCCGCGAACGCTTCGATGTCACCCAGGAGTGACCCGAAGCTCGCACCCAGCAGGAGCAGTCCGGTGGCCCATGCGACGAGGCTTCCGGCTTGCAGCCGCAACGCCAAGCCATACGGCCGAATCAGTCGATCCGACGCGTTCGGCTTGCCAGGGCGCGGAGGAACGAGACCCGCGCCGACGTCGCGTCGCGTGCTGAGGGCCATCGCGCCAACGGTCAGGCCGACCGCGAGCGCGAGGGACAGCAGCAGCGGCCACCACCGTTCGTCGACGAACGTCCTGGTCTCCAGTGACCAGGCGAAAGGTGAGAGCCATGACAAGTCCGTTTCGCTGACGTCGCCCGCAGCGCGAAGCACATAGGTCGCGCCCAGTGTCGCCACACTCATGCCGACAGCTCCTCTGGCGTACTCCGTGAGCTGCGCCGCCACCAATGCCACGGCGGTGAAGACCAGGCTGGCTGCGATCATCGACGCTCCGAACGTCAACGACCCGGTTCCATCGAGATCGTCCATGGTGGACAACCCGGCCGCGGTCAGCAGGCCAACCACGATGTTGACCGCGGCGACGACGATCAGCACCGCAGCGGTGCTGGCGTGTCGGCCAACGACGGCCGCCCGGACGAGCTCCGCACGGCCAGCCTCCTCCTCCGCGCGGGTGTGCCGGACGGTGAGGAATATGCTCATCAGCGAAACCAGGATGACCGCGAGGTAGAGCCCTTCGTAGGCGACCAGGGCTCCGAACGTGTAGTGGTCAAGCCCGTAACCGGGGCCGTTGAACGCCTGGAAGACCGGACTCGCCGCCAGCTCCGCACGCTGGTCGCGATCCTCCTGGGTTGCGAACGTGTCCGCGTAGCTCAGGACAGTACCCAGCATGGCAATGGTGATCGCACCCATCCACACCGGTATCCGCACCCGGTCGCGGCGCAGGATGAACCGGATCAGGGTCCCGGTGCCGGTCAGCGGCCGAGGGCGATGCGGCACCGAGCTCCGGTGGGTGGCCGCTGCTGCCTGCGAACTCATCGGGAACCCTCCTCCTGGCTCGTCGCGCCGACCAGGTCATCGCCGTAATGCCGGAGGAAAAGCTGCTCGAGTGTGGGAGGCTGACTGTGGAGGCCGCGAATGCCCAGTTCGTGAAGGTGACCGATGATGGTGTCCAGATGCTCGGTGTCAACATCGAACCGGACCCGACCGTTACCGCTGAGCTGCAGATCGTGCACACAGTCGAGATCGGCCACCGAGTCGGCCGGGCGGACTGTCACGGCGTCAACGCTCGTGCGGGTCAGGTGCCTCAGCTCGGCCAGCGTCCCCGACTCAACGACGGAGCCGAGCCTGATGATGGACACGCGATCGGCCAGCGCCTCGACCTGCGCGAGGATGTGGCTGGATAGCAAGATGGTGCGCCCAGCGGCTTTCGCTTCGCGAAGGCAATCCTGGAAGACCGCCTCCATGAGCGGGTCGAGGCCTGCCGTTGGCTCGTCAAGGAGTAATAGCTCGACGTCGCTGGCCAGCGCGGCCACGATGGCGACCTTCTGCCGGTTGCCCTTGGAGTAGGTGCGTCCCTTCTTGGAGGGGTCCAGGGCGAAGCGTTCGCACAGCTCATCGCGTCGCCGCCGGTCGAACCCGCCCCGCAACCGCGCCAGCAGGTCGATGGCTTCGCCGCCGGTGAGGTTCGGCCACAGCTCGACGTCGCCCGGCACGTAGGCGAGCCGGCGGTGCAGTTCCACCGCGTCCCGCCACGGGTCGGCACCAAGCAGCCGCACCAGCCCATGGTCCGCGCGCAGCAGGCCAAGCAGGATACGAAGAGTCGTCGACTTGCCCGCCCCGTTCGGGCCGAGAAACCCGTGAACCTCGCCGTACGGGACGTCGAGGTCTACCCCCGCCAATGCCCGAGTCCTTCCGAACGCTTTGGCCAGCCCCGCTACCGATATCGCGTTGGTCATGCCCGCCCTCCGATCACGTCACGGCCTAGGAGTACCCGCCCGCCCGCGTAGGGTACTGACCCGATAGTAGCTTACCTTCTAGTTAGTAATCTACCGTCAGGTCAGTAGGGTACCCTGGGGTCCTGAGTGGCCTCGTCGTAAGGTGGAGCGGGTCAGCTGACCCGTCGGCAGACGGGGAGTCGGCAGGTGGGGACACGGAGGGCGACGTGGAGGACGAACACGCACAGCGCCGCCGGGACGGACGCGTCAGGGATACCCGCGAGCGCATCCACACCGTCGCGCTCGATCTCTTCATCTCCCGAGGCTTCGCCAAGACCACCATGCAGGACATCGCCGACGAACTGGGCCTGACCAAGGCGGCGCTGTACTATCACTTCCCGACGAAACAGGCGTTGGTCCGCAGCGTGGTCCAGCCGGCCGTGGATGAGGTCAACCACTTCCTCGCCCAGGCCCGGGAACAGGGCGTACCCAGACGGGAGCTGCTGGAACGCTTCTTCGACATCAACTACGCCAACCGCACGGTGTTCCTCGCACTGACGCTTGATCCGTCCGGCCTCGCCGACGTGGATCTGGATAACTGGATCCCGCACCTGGCGGAGACGTTCCAGCAGCTGTTGCTCGGGCCAGATCCGACCAACGACCAACGAGTCCGCGTCGTCATGATCGCCAACGGCCTCAGCCGGGTCGCCACCTTGTTCACCGACATCCCGTACGACGAGCTACGCGCCGCCGCCGTCAACGCCGCACTGCAGACACTCGATGCGTCACCCCTGCCGGCCGCACCCGACTCATGACGTCGTGCACGCACACGTCGCCGACGGCTTCGCCGCCATGCCGCGCCGTCTCGACGAGTGCTGACGAGAAACCGCTATCGGCGGGTCGACCGGTCACCACCGTCGGAGGCTGCTGTTAGTGAACCGGGCGCTGCCAGTTGAACGGCGCCGCCCCGTCCGGCCTGCGAGCCCTGCGGTAACGGGGTGACGTGATAGTCATCGAGGTTCAGCGTGGCCAGTTGCCGGATGTACTGGGTGGCGAACCCGGGATACATGGTGGCGTTGTAGCCGTCTTCGGTGAGGTACCAGCTCCGGCAGCCGGAGTTCCACGTGGTCCGGGTGAGCCGCCGCTGGAGCTCCCGGTTGAACCGGTCCTGACGCTCTTCGCGCACGTCGAGACTGCGCACGTCGTGGTCGATCAGGTACCGGATCGCTCGCACGATGTAGTCGATCTGCGCTTCGTTGTACGCGAGCACCGAGTTGTGGCCGGGCCCGGAGTTGGGGCCGAACGTGAAGAAGAGGTTGGGGTAGCCGGAGACACTGACACTCTTGTACGCCTGCGCCCCGGCTGCCCACTCGTCGGCGAGGACACGGCCGCTGCTGCCGGTGATGGGAAACGGCGTTCCAGCCTTGCACACGTCGAAGCCGGTGGCGAAGACGATGCAGTCGACGTCGTGCTCGATACCTTCGGCCGTGCGGATGCCGTTCGGCGAGATCGCGTAGATCGGCCAGGTGATCAGCTTGCAGTTCGGCGCCTGTAGCGCCGGGTAGTAGTCGCTGGTCATCAGGACACGCTTGCAGCCGATGCGGTAGTCCGGGGTGAGCTGGCGACGGAGCCACGAGTCGTTGACCGCCAGCCGCAGGTAGCCGCGGGCGAGGTACTGCAGCAGCGTGGTCGCTGGCGAGTTCCACACGATCCCGAGCGCCATGACTTCGTGGAGCCAGTACAGCGCGTGGCGTGCGCGGGACTGCGCAGCGGGAACGCGGCGGAACAGGGATCTGAGCCACTCGGGGTGCCGGGGATTGGGCTTGGGCAGCACCCAACCGGGAGTGCGCTGGAACACCTTCACCCTCGCGGCCTGCGTGACCAGTTCGGGGATGATCTGTACGGCGCTGGCGCCGGTACCGATCACCGCGACGTGCTTGCCCCGCAGGTCGTAGTCGTGATCCCAGCGAGCGGACAGCATCGTATGCCCGGTGTAGCTTTCCAGGCCCGGGATGTCGGGGTAGCTGGCGTTGGCCAGCGGACCGGCGGCCATGATCGCTGTTCGGGCGGTCACCGTGTCGCCTGTGGCGATGGTGGCCGTCCAGGTAGCGGTCTCCTCGTCGTAGTCGAGCGCGGTGACCTCGGCGCCGAACCTGATATGCGGTCGCAGGTCGAATCGCTGGACCATGTGCCGGATGTACTCGAAGATCTCGGCGCTGCTGGAGTACGTCCGGGACCAGTCTGGGTTGGGCACGAACGAGAACGAGTACATCAGCGACGGGATGTCACAGGCGGCACCGGGGTAAGTGTTGTCGCGCCAGGTCCCACCGACATCGTGGTCACGTTCCAGGATGACGAAGTCGGTGATACCGGCCTGCTTCAGGCGGATAGCGGTGCCGAGGCCGGCGAACCCCGCGCCGATGATCAGCGCCGTGCCGGGCGTGGTCGTGCTCATCAGGTGCTTGCTCCCTGCCGTTAGTGGTGTCACTGATCGATCGGCTCGTGGGTCAGTTCCTTCGACCAGGTGGGTTGCTTGCCGAGCAGCCGCGCTGGAACACGGTCGGTGAGTTTGACCAGGGGATCGGCGAGGTAGCGGTGGTAGGGGTGGGAGCGATCGACAACCATGCGTGCCTGCTGCTTGAACAGCTGGTAGGCGGGAATGCGCCTGGTGTTGACGCTGCGATCCCCATTGGAGGCGAACCGTTTCACCGCGTTGTAGAGCTTTCTCTCCGGCAGGCCCATCGCGACGATGTTGTCGCGCATCTTGTTCAACAGCGGCACGAACACCGCGAGCAGGCCGAGCAACAGGTTGGGTTTGATGATCGAGGCGGACTCGATCATCAGGCGGCGCGCCGGTCCCGCACCGACCAGGTCGAGCACCTGGAAGTCGACGGCGATGTGCCGGGACTCGTCGGAGTTGATGTGCCTGAACACCTCGTGGCACAGCGGGTCCCGCACTTCGTCGAGCAGGAACTTCACCAGAGCCCCGTCCAGGGCGCATTCCAGCATCGGGATCAGCGTGGCCAGCCCGGTCAGCGGTATGCGATCGCCGTAGCGATCGAGCATCGCGATCGCCATGCGCACCTGGGTGTTCGGTTCCGGCACCTCGCCGTCGGCGAGCATGTCCCAGCGCTTCATCAGCGCCAGCTCGGCGTTGGCGTGCTTCTGCTCCTCGGCATGGAAGTAGATGTAAATCTGCTTGATCGTCTCGTCGGGCGCCTGCCGGGCCAGGGCGGCGAACCCGCGGGCTCCGACGTTCTCGATCCAGACCAGATCGGACATGAACTGTTTGAGCTTGGGGCGCTGCTCGTCGGTGATCGCGTCCGCGCCGGGCGCGTCCCAGTCGATATCGGCCAGCGACCACTGCTTGTCCTTGATGGTTTGCAGCATGTCGGCGTAATCGAATGCCATGCTGGCTCCTCCTCACGTGTCAGGGCAGCGACCGGCCGAGCAGACCGGCCAGGCGGGTGTAACTGCGGGGCGCCCACCGTTTGAACCGCCACAGCAGTCGCGCGTCACGCTGTGGCAGGATGTAGAGCTTGCCCCGGTCGTGCGCGTCGAGTGCGCGCGTAGCGATGAACTCGGGGGAGACCCCGGTGATCCGCATGAGGCGGGCGGCTAGCTCGGCAGCGGCCGAGTCGATGAGCTCGTTGTCAGCAATGCTGGTCTTGACGAACGTGGGGCAGACGACGCTGACCACGACATCGGTTCCGTCCAGTTCGGCAGCCAGGGTTTCGGACAGAGCCAGCACGGCAGCTTTGCTGACGTTGTACGCGCCCATCCGCGGGGCAGCGGCGAAGCTGGCTGCCGAGGCGACGTTGATGATCCCGCCGGAGCCGGCAGCGCGTAGCCATGGCACGAACACATGCGATCCGTGCACGACGCCCCACAGGTTCACGCCGAGCGTGCGGTGCCAGTCCGACAGCGGGGTTTCTCCGAGCACGTGCCCGCCGGTGCCGATCCCCGCGTTGTTGACCACAAGCGTGGGCGGGTGGCCCAGCCAGTGCTCGGCCGCTTCTGACAGTTCCCACACCTGTCGCTTGTCCGCGACGTCGCAGCCGAGGGCCAGACCGCGGCCGCCGTCCGCCTCGATGCGCGCCACCGTGTCCTTCGCGCCTGCCTCGTCCACGTCGGCGCACACCACCCGGCCATGCCTGCGGGCCAGTTCCCGGGCGAACGCGCGGCCGATACCGCTTCCCGCGCCGGTCACGACCGCGGATGCGCCGTAGCTCCTTCCGCGTGAGCCAGCCCGAATTTCTGATGGCATCTGCCATCTCTGATGTCGCATGCCATCAGATTGATCGCCGAGACCGCTGTTGTCAAGATGGGGGTGTGACAACGACGCGGAAACAGCGCGGGACCTACGCCGGGCGTAGCGCCGAGGAGCGCCAGGCCGCACGCCGCCGCCAGCTGATCGACGCCGCCATCGAGATCTGGGGTGAGCACGGCTGGGCCGCGGTCACCATGCGCGGCGTCTGCGCCAGAGCCGGTCTGATCGACCGGTACTTCTACGAGAACTTCACCGACCGCGACGCGCTCCTCGCGGCGGTGTGGGACCAGCTGCGCGACGAGACCATCGAGCGCCTGCTGGTCGCGATCGCCGAGGCTCCGAGCGAGCCCATCGCCCAGCTCCGCGCCGCCATTGCCACATTCGTCCACAGCATCACCGAGGACCCGCGGCTGGCGCGCATCGGCTTCGGTGAGCACTCCGGCAGCGCCGTGCTCGAACAGCGCCGCCGCGACACGGTGCAGCAATTCACCGACCTGCTCATCGAGGTCGGCACCCCGTACCTCAACACGGACGTTGATCCCACCGATCTACGCATGAGTGTCCTGCTCGGTATCGGCGGCTTCACCGAGCTCATGTCCGCCTGGCTGGCAGGCAGCATCGCCGTTGATGCTGAACGCATCATCGATCACGCCACGACCATCGGCAGTGAACTCGCTGCCCGCTACCTCGCGCAGCCGGAGTCACCCTGATCGTGGACACTGCCGGTGAGTCCGTCACCGGAGAGGGGCAAGCGGGTCACCCACGGCGCGCCCGCTCGCTGCGTGCCTGGCCCTACTCGCCGCTGGCTCCGGGCCGATCGTGCGCCTGCCGCGGTGACTGCGCTGCGGTAGTGTCATTTCGAAGGGTCAGCCTCGTCAACGGATGGAGTGGCGCAGTGAACGACGACGTGACACGTCGCCAGCGCCCCTCCGCGCGTCGCCCAGGGCGCCCGCCACGGCACCCGTTGCCGCCGCCGACGGAGCGAGCCGACGCGATCATAGACGCAGCCCTGTCAGCGTTCGCGCACGGCGGGTACGCCGACACCGGGATGGACGATATCGCCAGCTCGTGCCGCATGACGAAACCAACGATCTACCAGTACTTCTCCTCCAAGGCGGAGCTGTTCGAAGCAGTGGTCGATCGGGAACGCAACGCGCTGGTCGAACTGCTCCGCGAGACCTACACCACCACGGTCGATCTCGATCTGCGGGGAAAGGTGCGCACCGATACCGGGGCTTTTGTCCGGTGGGCGTGCGAGCACCGGGATTCCTTCACCTTGCTGTTCCTCACCCCTTCTCCCAAGACGGGGCTCAGCCAGCGAACCGAGATCCAGGCGCACGTGACCGATGCGCTCGTCGACAGCATGGAGAAGTTCCTGACCCGGCACGGCCGTCCCGGCGGCGGCTCGCTGGACGTGCTGGCCAACATGGCCATCAGCAGCGCATTCGGAGCGGTGATGGCGAGTCAGCATCTGCTGCCGGAGCATGCCGAGACCGTCATCGATCTCGCCGCGGGGTTCATCGGTGCCGGGTTCGGGAATATTCCGGCCGAGGCGATAGCCGAGTTCGATCATGTCAGCGCCACCCGGGAGGGCGGCGGCTGAACGCGTCCCGGTTCCGGTCACGTGGACGTCGACTCCGCCATGTTCCAGGTCTCCTGCCGGTGCAGGTGGCTGGGCCGGCCGGTGAGATCGACGCCGTGACCGAACCGGCGATAGTGCCGAACGGTCTGGCCATCATGAGGAACATCGTGAGCGTGGCGACACCGCGGGTGCACGCTGGCTCTTGACGGGAGTGGAGCGACTTCCTATTCTAGTTTCTACTCATGAGTATAAACATGTGACCTGGGAAGAAGGCATGTGTGAGCGCGGGCTTGGTTCGGCCTCCTGCGCTGCACCTCACCGCGCGATCGGCGATGGCTCACCCCCGTGCGAGGGAGGTCCGATGGGGACGGCTACGACGGCTGCACATCTCGCGGTGCTCGCCGAGGAATCGCTGGAGCACAGGGGTGATCACGATTCACTGGTGTTCGAGGAACGCACCTGGCGTTCGGCCGAGCTGCACGATCGAGCCTGCCGTGTCGCGGGAGGGTTGCACCAGCTCGGTGTGCGCGCCGGTGACAGGGTCGCAGTGGTCATGGCGAACTGTACCGAGGTGTCAGTGACCTACAACGCGGTGTGGCGCGCGGGCGCGGCGGTCACGCCCGTCGTCGTCCTCGCCACTGCCACCGAACTGCGGCACGTGCTTGCCGATTCGTCCGCGACCACGGTGGTGACCACCGGCGACCAGCTCGACAAAGTACTCGAAGCGGCAACCGGCCTGCCCACCGTGCGCCACGTCGTCGTCGCCGAGCCCGGCACCGCAGCAGGGAGCACCATTGCCGGCGAGCCAGCCGCGGGAGCCGGAGTCGACGTCGTGGATTTCGATCAGTTGGAACGTGGCGATGACCCCGGGATCGTCAGCCGGGACGAGGCCGACCTCGCAGCGCTGATGTACACCGGCGGCACGACCGGAAGGGCGAAGGGTGTCGAACTCAGCCACCGCAACCTGTGGTTCTGTGGTCGGAGCGCGCACGAAGCCAGCTATGTTCCCGGTCTGACCAGGGGATTGAGCTCGCTGCCGATGTCCCATGCCTTCGGGATGATCGTGACGGTCACGTCGATGCACGCACCCGACCCGAGCCTTGCTGTCCTCATGCGCTGGTTCGACCCTGCACGGTGGGTAGCGCTCGTGGAGGAATACCAGGTCGAGCGCAGCGCGCTCGTTCCGGCAATGGCGCAGTTCCTGCTCGCGGAACCGCTCGAGAGCGCCGATTTGTCGAACCTGCGTTACCTCACGATCGGGGCGGCACCGCTCGCGAGGGAGACGGCGCAGGAGCTGGAAAGGCGCCTGCCGAACGCGGAGGTCCTCGAAGGATACGGCTGCACCGAAAGCGGCGGCGTGATAACGGCCAACCCGCCGGGAAAGCGGAAGATCGGGACCGTTGGCATGCCGATTCCCGGCTACGAGGTCCGGATCGTCGACGAACAAGGTGAGCAGGTCCCGGCGGGTGAAGCAGGTGAGATTGCGGTCCGTGCGGAAGGTGTGATGCGTGGCTACTGGAACGCGCCGGATGCCACGGCCACGGCGTTGCGCGATGGCTGGTTGTATACCGGCGACATCGGCAGGCTCGATGACGAGAACTATCTGACCATTGTGGATCGAAAGAAGGACATCATCATCCGCAACGGGTTCAATGTCTACCCTCGCGATGTCGAGGATGTCCTGGTCGAGCATCCCGCTGTCGCGATGGCAGGCGTTGTCGGCCGGCCCGACGATCGGGTGGGAGAGGAAGTTATCGCGTTCGTCTCGCTGCACCAGGGGGAGTCGGTTTCGGCCGAGGAACTGACAGAGTTCGCTCGGTCCCGCCTGGCTGCCAGCAAGTATCCGCGCGAGATCCACGTCCTCGATTCCCTCCCGCTGACCAGCGTGGCCAAGCTGGACCGCAAGGAACTCCGTCGTCGCGTGCACGAGGAGTAGAGCGCCGCCGTAGTCGCTGCCGCGTACGGTATCGTCGGCTCACCGCTACGGCACGGCGGACGGGCATCGACTCGCCGTGGTCACAGCACCAGCGCCCCGGCCGCTCCTGCGGTGATCACCACCGCCCACGCCGGTACGCGCCAGGTCGCCAGGGCGACGAAGGAGGCCGCGGCGATGGCCATGGTCGCGGTCGAGGTCACCCCGGAGGTGAATACCGGCGTGTAGAGGGCCGCGGCCAGCAGGCCGACCACGCCCGCGTTGACGCCCATCAGGGCACGCTGGGCGAGGGGGCTGCCGCGTAGCCGTTCCCAGAACGGCAGCACGCCGAGGACAAGCAGCGCCGACGGCAGGAAGATCGCCAGCAGCGCGATCGCCGCCCCGGCCACCCCGGTGGGTGGGGCGGCGGCGAACGTTCCCAGGTAGGCGGCGAAGGTGAACAGCGGCCCTGGCACGGCCTGTGCGGCCCCGTAGCCTGCCAAGAACGTCTCGGTGTCCACCAGCCCGGTCCGCACGGTCTCGGCCTGCAACAGTGGCAGCACGACGTGGCCACCACCGAAGACCAGCGATCCTGCGCGGTAGAAGCCGTCGATCAGCCGGACGATCCCGTCGCCGGTCGTGGCTGCCAGTACCGGCAGCGCCGCCAGCAAGGTGCCGAAGGCGACGAGGCAGCCCGCCGCGGTCTTGCGGCCTACACGTACGTGCAACCCTTCCTGGCCGTCGTGTTGCCGTTCCGGCGGGCGCAGCCAGATCAGGCCCGCCACCGCTGCCGCCGCGATCACCAGCACCTGGCCGATCGCGGTGGGGGCCAGCATCGCGCCGATCATGCCCGCCACCGCGATGGTGGCGCGTTCCTTGTCGGGGGTGAGGTTCCGCGCCATACCGGCGACCGCGTGCGCGACGACGGCGACGGCTGATGCCTTGAGGCCGTCGATCCATCCTGCCTCGCCGTCCATGCCCACCGCGGTCGCGCCGTAGGCGAAGGCGACGAGAGCAATCGCCGAGGGCAGCGTGAACGCCGTCCACGCCGCGAGCAGGCCGCCGATCCCGGCCCGGTGCAGGCCGATGGCCATACCCACCTGGCTGGATGCCGGGCCCGGCAGGAACTGGCACAGCGCCACGAGGTCGGCGTAGGCGCGCTCGCCGAGCCACTGCCGCCGCCGCACGAAGGTGTCGCGGAAGTAGCCGAGGTGTGCCACGGGCCCGCCGAACGAGGTCAGCCCCAGTCCCAGGAACACGGCGAACACCTCGCCGACCGTGCCGCCGCGCTGCTGTGGGCTGATACCGGTGGCGTCGCTCATCGCAGGCACGCCTTCGCGGTGTCCACCCCGGTCACCGTTGCTCCAGGATCTCGCCGAACAGCTCCCGCAGCTGGCGCGTGGCGACCGCGAGCGCCTCACGGCCGGTGTCGGTAGCGCGGTACATGCGACGCGTCGAGCGCCCGGCCGCGCGTCCTTCGGCGACGAGGTAGCCCCTGGCCTCCATAGACCGGAGCATCGGGTACAGCGTCCCCGGGCTCAGCTGGTAACCGTGCCGGGCCAGCTCGTCGATCATCCACTGCCCGTAGATCTCCCCCTTCACCGCATGGTGCAGGACGTGCAGCCGGACGAATCCGCTCAGCAGGTCCTGGTACTCCATAGATACGGACACCTTCTCGAGTATCGAAAACCGATATCGAATCTCGATACTAGTGCTCGTGAGGTGATCGTCAACCTGCCTCCGACACGGATGCCCCTGCGCGGTTGGCTCAGAGTGCCGCCGCTTCGGCGAACGCCTGCATGGAGGGGAACTCCCAGTCGTACCGGTACGGGTCGCTTGGTTGAGGTGTGGCACCCCATCCGGGGGCCTCGTGACGGCGGTTGATCCACGCCGAGGGTAGGCCCGCGGCGCGGGCGGGAGCATGGTCGTGGAACAGGCTCTGCGCGACGTGCAGCAGCTTGCCCTCGGCTATGCCGAGCTGTCGCGTGCGGGTGCGGAGCTCGGTGAAGTGGTGCATCGCCGGTTTGTACGCACCGACATCCTCGGCTGTGATGATCGCGTCGAAGGTCACGCCAAGACGCTTGTTGCTTGCTGCGAATCCCGCACGATCAACATTGGACACGATAATCAGCCGGTACCGCTCGGCAAGTCGTGCCAGTGCGCCGGCTGAGTCCGCGAAGGCAGGCCAGTCAGGAACAGACGAGCCGAATGCCCGCTGCCACGCTTCGCTGACTGGGCGGCCAAGCTCATCACCGGTGGCGCGGAACGCTGCTGCCAGCACCTCCGGGTAGGGCGCGGTGGGGTACTGCCTGGCGGTCTCGGCCTCGTGCCGTGCGTAGGTGGTCAGCAGCTTCTCGTCGTCGATGGCGAGGTCGTGCTCATCCGCCCACGGGCGTAGCAGCGAGAGGAACCCGGCCTCCCAGTCGATCAGCGTGCCGTAACAATCGAAGCTCAATGCGTCGAAATCGGTCAGCTCCACGGCATTCCTTTCGTCGTCCCCGCCGCGCGCCCGTCACGGACGGTCAGCCGGAGATGGCGGCGCACCTGGCGCGGCACCGGGGCAGCCCGCCGTGGCGAGCAGTGTCGCCGCGAGTTCGCGAGCGCGCTCGATGGCCTCCTGGCTGCCCTGCAATCCCGCGGTGACCACCGCACCTTCCACCAGCAGGTAGAGGTGCTCGGCCAGCCCCTCCGGGTCGCCGACCCCGCCCTCGGCGAGCCGTTCGGCCAGGATCGTGCGTACTTCCTGTTTGTGTTGTCGGACCGCTTCCCGTCCCGGGTGACCCGCAGGGAGCTCGGCGGCACCATTGAGCAGCCCGCAGCCGCGGAAGCCCGCTTCGTAAGCGGTGGCGGCGTGGTCCAGGTAGGCGTCGAACACGGCGAGCACACGTTCGGCGGGGTTGCTTGCCGCCTCGGTCCTGACCCCGCACAACTCGAGCCACTCCGCGTGCCGTTCGTGCAGGTAGGCCAGCACGAGCTCCTCCTTCGAGGAGAAGTTGTTGTACAAGCTCATCTTCGCCACCCCCGCCTCGGCGGTGACGGTGTCGATGCCGGTCGCGGCGATGCCGTCGGCGTAGAACCGCCGCGCCGCCGCATCGAGAAGCCTGCGCCGCGCCCTGCCCATGGTCATCACCTCATCGGGCAGGGTAGCAAATTATAGGTATACCGGTCTACCTATTCACGATCGCGGTCGCGCCACAGCCGGAACAGGTAGGTCACGACCCCGCCACCCCAGTCGTGCTGGTGGTTGATGGCGGGGGTGAAGCCGTGCTCGATGGCGGAGCCGATGATGCCGCGCAGGTCGGCGGTGGTGGAGGCGAGCAGGTAGACCTCGCCGCCGGGGGCAAGCAGGTCACGCTCGGCGAGCTGCGCGAAGAACGTCTCGAGTAGCGGGGCACCGGCGCAGACATTGCGGACGATGTCCGGATCGTCGCTGACGCGCTGGCTGACGGCTGGTGGGTTGAACGTGAGCACGTCGATGCGGTGGCCGGCAGGGAAGCTGTCGAACAGGTCGGAGATCACCGGCACCACGACGCCTGCCGCCTGCTCGCCAACTAGCCGCTGAACGTGCCGGGTGGTCGCGGCCACGCTCTCGGCGTGGACGTCGATCGCGTACACGGTGCGCGCGCCGCGCCGCGCGGCGACCACGGCCTCGACGCCGAGGCCGACCCCCATGATCGCGTACCGGCGGTCGCGCACCTCGATCGTGCCGTCGAGCAGCCGGTCGTGGAACATCCTGCTGGTGCCGCCGGGGAGGAACACCCCGGGAGGAACGTCGAAATCCCAGCCATGCCACGTGTAGCGGCGCCAGGAACGCGGATCCTCCTTGGGTTGGTTCAATGCGATGATCTGGGAGGCGGGCAGCGGCGGGGGTAGTTGCTCGAGCAATGACGGTTGCCGGGGAGTCCGGGGCACGCCGGTTGTCCTCTCTGGTGGGGTCGCACGATCCACCGCATCATTGCAAATGATAATCGTTATCATCTATATTCGATGGTGTTCCCCACAACCGAGGGTTCAGGACCGTTCGGTACGGACGAGGCTGGCGACCACGCCGAGCGTGGCCAGGCCGATCGCCGGCACCGCCACCGTCCATGGTGCACGCTCGATGTAGCGGACCGACTCCGCGAGCATCGCGCCCCATTCCGGTGAGTCGTGTGCGGCACCCAACCCGAGGAAACTCAGCCCGGCCAGCGAGAGCGTGTTGTGCGGGATCCGCATCAACGCGTGCCGCGCGACCACGGGAAGCACCGCGGGTAGCAGGTGCCTGCGGAACAGCCACACCGCGCTCGCTCCCGACGCGATCGCTGCCTGGTAGTAGCCAGCCGCCCGCACTTCGGTGGCCAGCGTGCGAGCGTGCACCGCGATCGGGATCCACGCCACCATCGCGACCGCGGCCGTCGCCCCGGTCAGTCCCGGTCCGATCACGGCGGCTACCAGCACGCCGAGTAGCACCGGGGGCAGCGCGTTGAGGACCTCGGCCACCCCGGCACGCGCCCGCGTGCCACGGATCCCCACCACGGTGCCGGTGACCAACGCCGCGAGACTGACCGCGCAACCGAGCCCCACGCTGATCAGTGCGCCGTGACCGAATCGGGCGAGTAGATCGCGCCCCAGTGCATCGGTACCGAACGGGTGCGACAGTGACGGCCCGACCATGCGGACGTCGAGATCGATCGCGTTCGGGTCGCCTGCCAACCCAAGTACGACCGCCAGAGCCAACGTGCCGCCGAGGATCAAGGGAAGCCGTCGCGACGGCGGGGTCACCGCTACGGTCGGAGTGAGCCCCGAGGCTTCGAGCGCCGGTCCGAGCATCACCCGGTGCAGCACGATTCCAGCCCCGCCGACGGCCAGGCCGAGCAGCACCAGGATCGTCACCGCGCCCTGCACCCGAGGCAGGTCCTGCGCGAGCACGGCCTCGAGCGCCATGTGGCCAAGGCCGGGGACGGCGAACACGCTCTCGACGATGATCGAGGTGCCGACCAGTCCGGCGAACAGCAGCGCGATCTGCGGCACTGCCACCGCGAGGGTGCGGCGCACCAGCGCGGAGACCATCAGCACCGGGCCGAACCCGAGCGCACGCCAGGCAGGCACCCAGCTTTCGGCGACCGTGGCCGCCAGCGCCCCACCCAGTACCCGGCTGAGCAGGCCACCTGCCGGTAGTCCGAGCGCGACTGCCGGGAGTATGGCGTGTCCCGGACCGGACCAACCCGAGGTCGGAGCCAGGTCCCACCGCACAGCCACGATGGCCAGCAGCACCGAGGCCAGCAGGAAGTCGGGCACGGACGCCAGCAGCGCCCCGGTCACATCGACGCCGCGACCCGCGCCGCGGCCGTGCCGCACCGCGCGGACCAGTGCCGGGGTGAGCACCAGCAGCGCGGTCACCACGGCCACGAGCGCCGCCAGCGCGGCAAGCGTGGCCGAGACGCCCGTCGCCCCCGCGAGCGAGGGCGCGACAGCCTCACCGGTCACCCACGACACGCCGAAATCGCCACGCACGGCACCGGACAGCCACTGCAGCGAACCTTTCAGTGGGTCACCCGGCAGATCGAGCTCGTCGCGAATGGACTCCAGTGCCTCTGGATCGGCCTCGCGCTCGGCGGCGCGCGCCCGCAGTACCGTCAGCGCGGGATCGCGGCCGCTGAGCCAGGGCAACGCGCCGACGGTGAACACGACGCAGGCACACGCCGCCAGCGCGACGAGCGGGCCGCGCAGCGCGGCAGGCACCGGGATCGCACCTGGCGTGCCGCGCCGCGCTCGTCTCACCGTCACGGAACGTGCGTCTCCGCGGTCACGATCACACGTTCCACTGGGTCCTCTGCCACGCCGGTTACATCGTTGGCCACACCGATGCGGGCGTGCTCGCCCGCGAGCGGGACGAACGAGTTCGTGGCCAGGATCTCGGCTTCGATCTCCACAGCGGCCTGTGTCCTGTCGTCCACATCGGTCTGATCTGCGGCATTCGCGATCGCGTCGTCGATGCGGTCTTCACAGAACAACGCGAGGTTGTAGCTGCCCTCGCAACTCCAGTCCGAAGCGAGGTAGCCGACCGGGTCGTTGGTCTCGATGAGGTAGGAACGCGTCCCGATCACGGCATCGAACGCGCCTTCCATCAGGTCGGATTCCATGGCGGCGAAGCTCCGGACGACGACGTCCACGTCGAACCCGGCCGCGCGCAGGTCCTCGGCTACAACGGAGGCCACCTCGGGCAGTTCGGGACGGTCGTCGTAGGTGGCTAGCGTGATCGACTCACCGTCGACGTCAGCGGGTTCGGATTCCGGTTCGACCGTGGGCCGATCCTCGATCCAGTCGCTCACCGGCCCGAATAGGCCGTCGATCGGATCGGCACGCCCCTCGTATACCCCCGCGACGACGGGATCGCTGTCGACCGCCGCTGCCGCGGTGGCGCGCAGCGCCGGGTCGTCGAAGACGTCGCTGGTGTTGTTGAGCAGCATTCCGACCGTGCGCGGTATCGGGATCTCGAGCAACTGGCCGTCGTCGAGGGTGTCCGCCTGTGCGATCGGAATCGCATCTGCGATGTCGATCTCGCCGGTGCGCAACCCGCCCACCCGGCTGGCTGCGTCCTCGACGAAGCTCACGTCCACGCCGGCTGCCTGCGGTCGGCCGTCCCAGTAGTCCGGGTAGGCCTCCAGCCTCGCCGCGCTGCCGCTGAGCTCGGCCAGCTCGAACGGTCCCGTGGCGGCACCAGCCGGGTCGGGGGTGCCCGGGTCGTCGGCGTAGGCGTCGGGCGCGAGGATCGCCAGCTCCGGGGTCGACAGCCGCTGCGGCATGATCGGATCCTCGTCCCCGGTGGAGATCGTCACCGCGTGCCCGTCGCTTGCCTCAGCCTCGACGTCGACGCCCGCCAGCGCTCGGGGCTTCGGGCTGGCATCCGCGGCATAGTTGATGGCCGCTGCCACGTCCTTGGCGCGCAGCTCCGTGCCGTCATGGAAGGTGACGTCCTCGCGGAGCGTCAGTTCCCAGGCTGTCTCGTCGACCTGCTCCCAGCTCGTCGCGAGCAGCGGTTCCACCTCACCGTCCTCGTTCAGCCGGGTCAGCGGCTCGGCCACGCCCAACTTGCTGAGCAGGAAGGCATCGTCGCTGAACGGCGACATCTGCTTGACCGGCTGGAAAGCCATGGCCACGTCGAGCCGCTCGAAGCCGTCACCATCCCCGTCGCCGAAACACGCTGTGGTCAGCATCCCGCACGCGAGCGCCGCGCTCAGCGCTCGAAGGTGGCGAGAGCGAGCTCCGTTCATGAGTGCACGTCCTTCCGTTACCGAGGAGACACGATCAGGTGACATGCTAGTGATAATCATTTTCATTTATGTTGCCGGGGTGGCTCGCGCGGCTGTCCGGCCCCGTGCCGCGGCGATCCGTGCGTCAGGTCCACTCCGGCACGGCATCCAGCAGGCGGCGCGTGTAGGGGTGCTGCGGGGAGGAGAAGAGCTCGTCGACACGTCCCTGCTCCACGATCCGCCCACCCTGCATGATCACTACGCGGCGGCAGAGGCGGCGCACGACGCCGAGGTCGTGTGAGACGAGCAGCAGCCCGAGCCCGCGACCGGTGCTGAGCTCGCGCAGCAGCTCGGTGATGCGGGCGCGGGAGGTGGCATCGAGGGCGCTGACCGGTTCATCGGCGATCAACAGCTCCGGTCCCGCGGCGATGGCACGGGCGATGGCCAGCCGCTGCCGCTGCCCGCCGGAGAACTCGTGCGGGTACCACCACGCCATGCTCTCGTCGAGGCCGACGGCGTGCAGCACCTCGGCGACACGGTCCCGGTGCGGCCCAGCGAAGCCGAGGCAGTGCAGCGGCTCGGCGATGCTGTCGCCCACGCGGATGCGGGGATTCAACGACCGCCCCGGATCCTGCGGGATCATCTGGACCATCGAACGGAACCAGCGTGTCCGCCGCCTGCTGCCGAACGGCACCGGGCGCTCATGAGGCCCGGCGGTGACCTCGCCGGAATCGGGACGTTCGAGCGCGAGCAAGATGCGGGCCAGTGTGGACTTTCCGGCTCCCGATTCGCCTACGACGCCGAGACGTTCACCCTGTGCGACGGACAGGCTCACGCCGTCGAGTGCGGTGACCACGCGGGACCGTGCCAGCGGCGAGGTCCTGCGACGGTGACTGCGGCTGAGGTCGTGCGCGGTGAGCAGAGGTAGTGACACGCGCGGTCCTCACGACTCGGCGACTGCGGAGTGCGCAGGCATGCGGGCGGGGGTGTCCTCGACGATCCGGCCGGCGTCCATCACCAGTACCCGTTCGCACATCCGGGAAACCACGGTGAGGTCATGGGTGATGAACAGCATTCCCGGCGGGAAGCTCCCCTCCTGCTCGAGTAGTCGCTCGAGCAGGTCGAGGATCTCGGCCTGCACGGTCACGTCCAGCGCCGAGGTGGGTTCGTCGAGCACGAGGAAGCGGGGCAGGCACGCCAGCGCCATGGCGAGGCAGACCCGCTGCCGCTGCCCTCCAGACAGTTGCGCGGGCGCCGACCGCGCGGTGGCGGCGGGCTGCGGTAGCCCAACCAGGTCGAGCATGTCGACCGCGGCCCTGGCTGCGGCCCGGGCGGTCATGCCCCGGTGGCGGCGGAAGGGTTCGGCGAGCTGCCTGCCCACCCGCGTCAGCGGGTTGAGCGCTGTGGTGGTGTCCTGGAACACCTGCGCGAGATCGCGCCCCCGCACCCGCCGGAGCGCGCGCTCGGGCAACCCGAGCAGCTCGGTGCCATCGAGCCGCACGCTGCCCGAGGCGGCGCAGCCGCGTGGCAGCAGCCCGCTCAACGCCAGCGCGGTCAGCGATTTGCCCGCTCCCGATGGACCGATCAGTCCCAGCCGTTCCCCGGGCCGGAGCCGGAAGTCGACACCGGCCACCAGCTGGGTTCCGGTCGCGGTGCCGCCATCCACCATCACGCGCAGCCCAGCGACTTCGAGCACGGCATCTCCTTCGCTGTTAATGAAAACCGTTGTCATCTGATCGGAGAGTTTAGCGACGTTCTCGACTGCGGTACACCGGCCCGGCGCGGTGAGCGCATCCTGGCGCCGTTGTGAGCAGTCAGCGGGATGTCAGCACCGTGTCAACCCGGCGAGGAGCATGCGGGATGCGTGGGCCCCGCATCCGAACCGATCATCCCGATCAAGGAGTTGACGTTGACCACCACCGCATCGACGGCACGGCACGACCGGACCGCCGGATGGTATGGCGTGACCACCGACTACCCGCGAGACCAGGTGATCCACCGGCTATTCGAGGAGGAAGCACGGGAACGGCCCGACGCCGAGGCCGTCAGCGACGCGGAGGTGAGCCTGACCTACGGCGAGCTGGATCGGGCAGCCGACGCGCTCGCGCGCGACCTCCTCGCGGCCGGAGTCGGCGAGGGCGACCTGGTGGGAGTGCTGGTGAAGACTTCGGTGCGCGCGAGTGCCGCGATCCTCGCGGTACTCAAGGCGGGCGCCGCTTACGTGCCGCTCGACCCGGATTACCCCGATATCCGGCTGCGAGAGATGTGCGAGCGGGTCGGGATCCGCGTGGTGATCACCACCGGGGGTACGCATCACCGGCTCGGCACCGAGCGGGTAGGTGTGCCCGCACGGCTGGACACCACGTCGGCGGGGGCACCGGTGAGCTCGCGGCGGCTCGCCACCGATTTCGCCTACGTGATCTTCACCTCCGGATCCACCGGTCGACCCAAGGCCGTCGCCGTGCCCCATAGAGGCGTGGTGCGGCTGGTGCGCGGCGCCGACTTCATCAGCTTCGAACCAGGGGACACGATGCTGGCCACCGCGAACCTGTGCTTCGACATGTCGTGCCTCGAGCTCTTCGGGGCGCTACTCAACGGGTCGCGGGTCATCTGCGTCGACACCGAGACCCTGCTGTCCCCGCACGACCTGGCTTCGCTCATCGAGTCCGAGCAGGTGACCACGATGTGGCTCAGCGCTGGGGTGTTCCACACCGTCGCGGCACGCCGCCCCGACATGTTCGGCTCGCTGAAGTATCTGGTGGCCGGTGGGGACGCGCTCAACCCCAACGTCGTGCGGGCCGTGCTCCAGCACGGTCCTCCGGCACACTTCGTCAACGGCTACGGCCCCACCGAGAACTCGATGCTGTCGACCGCGCACACCATCGACAGCCTCGGTGACGGCGAGGTGACGGTGCCGATCGGGTTGCCGATCGCCAACTCGAGCGCCTACGTGCTTCGTGAGGATCTCAGCCCCGCGGCTCCCGGCGAGGAGGGCGAGCTCTACCTGGGCGGTGACGGTGTGGCGCACGGGTACTACGGGGACCAGGAGCGCACGCGCGAACACTTCCTCCCCGACCCGTTCTCGACCGAACCCGGTGCGCGGATGTACCGGACCGGCGATCGGGCCCGCAGGCGGGAGGACGGCGTGCTCGAGTTCCTCGGTAGGGTCGACCGCCAGGTCAAGATCCGCGGCTTCCGGGTCGAGCTCGGCGAGCTCGAACACATGTTGGCCACACACGCGGATGTGGCGGAGGCCGTGGTGGATGTCCACGAGTCGCGCTCGGGTGAGCGCAGCATCGTCGCCTGGGTCGTTCCCGTGTCGCGGGCCGAACGTGATGCCATCGCCTGGGAGCGTCGCTTACGGACCTATGTGCGGGACCGACTCCCGCGGTTCATGGTGCCGAGCGCGATCAGAGTGGTCGACCAACTACCGCTCAACCACAGCGGGAAGGTAGACCGCGACCGGTTACCGGATGTCCACACCGGACGAGCTGTGGCGAACCCGCCGCGGGCCGGGACCGAACACGCCGTAGCGTCGATCTGGTGCGCGTTCCTCGACATGGACGCCGTCGACCGCGAGGATGACTTCTTCGCGATCGGCGGCCAGTCGTTGCAGGTGACCCAGGTCGTCGCCGCGCTGGAGGACAGGTTCGGCGTGCCTGTCGAGCACGGCCGCGCGGTACTCAGGAAGCTACTGGCCGCACCCACCCTGCGAGAGTTCTCGGCGTTCGTCGACGAGGTGGCGGCGGGTGCCGACCCGGCGGGCGAGGAAGCGGTGGACTTCGAGGCGGAATCGCGGCTGGATCCGGCGATCCGGTTCGACGCGCCGACCGTGGGGAACTGGCGGGAGCCCGACGAGATCCTGCTGACCGGAGCTACCGGCTTCTTCGGTGCCTACCTGCTCGACCGGCTCGTGCGGCGAACGCACGCGACGATCCGATGCCTCGTCCGCGCTGCCGACGAGCAGCACGCCATGACGCGGATCGAAGCGAACATGCTCCGTTTCGGGCTGTCCTTCGACAGCGTGCGAGGCAGGGTCGTCCCGGTCGTAGGCAGCCTCGACGAGCCGGGACTCGGTCTGGGAGAAGCCTTCGACCGGCTCGCCGAGCGAGTGGATGTCGTGCTGCACAATGGCTCGCGCGTCAACTTCGTCTACCCGTACGCGAGCCTCAGAACGACCAATGTGGATGGCACTCACGAGGTGATACGGTTCGCGGCCGCGGGGCGGCTCAAGCCGGTGCACTACGTCTCGACGATCGGGACCATCGCGGGAAGTGGTGCTTCCGGGGTGCGTTTCCTCGATGAGCACCCCGCCCCCTCGCACCCGGAGTACATCTCGATGGGCTACCCGGAGACGAAATGGGTGTCGGAACGGTTGTTACAGCACGCGGCCGAGCGCGGTTTGCCGGTGAGCATCCACCGGCCGTACGAGATCACCGGGGCCAGCGACACGGGTGTGTGGAACACCGACACGATGGTGTGTGCGCTGTTCCGCACGATCGCCGAGACCGGTCTCGCGCCCGACGTGGCGCTGCCGCTCGACTTCGTCCTGGTGGATCTCGCGGCCGAGGCGCTCGTTCACATGCTCACCCACGAACCACCGCGCGGCAGGCTCTATCACCTGACGAACCCGAGGGAGGCGCGCCTCGACCTGCTCGTCGAGCGGTTGCGGGCGCGCGGCTACCTGGTGCGCGAGGTCTCCTACCAGCGGTGGGTCGACGAGATGTCGGCGCTGGCCGCCACGGACCCGACCTGCCCCCTCGCGCCGTTCATGCCGGTGTTCGCGGGTATCGCCAACAGCGGCGACATGACCGTCAAGGAGCTGTACTTCGCGGATACGTTCCCCCGATACACCAGGGACAACATCGAGAGCGCCTTGGCGGGCTCCGGTGTCGAGCTCCCGGCCGTGGATGCCGAGCTGCTCGACACCTACCTGGACTACTTCGAGGCCTCCGGCTTCCTCACCAGCCAGGCGCGGGCGGAGACTGGGCAGGGGGTGACGGGGTGAGAGTCGGCATCATCGGCGGGGGTCTGGCCGGCCTCACCGTGGCATGGCTGCTGGACCGATCCGTGGGCGGAACGATCGAGAGGGTCACGCTGTTCGAGCAGGATCGGCGGCTCGGTGGCAAGGTCGAGTCCGTCCCGCTGGACGACAACGGGGCACGCGCAGCCGATCTCGGGGCACAGCACGTGGCCCCGGCGATCTTTCCCACCCATGCCAGGCTCCTTCGGCGATTCGGCCTCGCCACCGAGCTGATCGACTGCCCGCTGAGCGTGACGGTGAGCGGATCCGGCGGGGCCGTCGTCGTGACACCGCATCCCGGGCTGCGCCCGCAACCCGCAGGGCCCGCGGGCGACGACAACCTGCGTTACCTAGCGGGTTTCCTCGACCGCGCCTGCGGGGTCGAAGATGACCAGAGAGCCTGGTCGATACCGCTGGAGCGGGTCGTCGAGTCGGTGAGCCTTCCCGGGTGGTTCCGGCGGGAGGCCCTCTACCCACTGCTCGCCTCGTTCGTCGGTTGCCCCGTGGCGCAAGCCCCCGAGCTGTCCTGCCGGGCGGCCGCTGCGTGGCTGGTACGCAACGCCTCGAGCTCCGGTGACCAGCCGCCAGCGTGGTACAACCTGCGCGGCGGGCTAGCCCGGCTCGTCGACAGCCTCGCGAGTGACCTCAACCGGGTCCGGGTGGAAACGGCGAGCCCGGTGATCCGTGTCGTGCCCGGTGTACGCGACTACGAGATCCATGCCTGCGGTGGAGTGGTGGACTCGGTCGATCAGCTCGTGCTGGCCGCGGCACCACCGGATCTCCTGCCGGTGCTGGATGGGTGGCCCGACCCGGTGCTGCCGAGGTTGCTGCGGCGTTTCGAGTTCGTCCGCTCGCTGGTGGGGGTGCACCGGGATCCCGTGTACATGCCTGGCGGGCGCGACACCTGGTCGACCACGAACGTCGCGCTCACCGGCGAGCCCGGCGGGCCACAGTGGGCCGAGCAATCGACGTGGTACGGCCCGATCACCGGTGCCGACGTGTTCAAGAGCTGGCTGACCAACAGGGACCGGGAACCGTCCGAGCTCCTTGCCGTGCGGGTGTACGATCACCCGGTGCCCACGGTGGAGCACGTGGCCGCGCGGCTGGCTCTGGGTGAGCTGCAGGGGGGTGCCGGTGTGCATTTCGCAGGAAGCTGGACCACGGATATCGACAGCCAGGAAAGCGCGGTGCGCTCCGCGCTCGCCACTGCCCGCCGCATCCTCCCTGCGGCGCACCGGGTCGCCGAGTTGGACGGTGCCGTCTGACGGTAGGTCGCGGTTGCCGGGGCCCGTGGGCTCACGCGCTCCGGCAACCGGCCACTACCGCGCGGGGGCGTCCGCAGCTGCCTGCCAGAACCGTTCCAGGCTCTCCTCGAGGCGCCAAGCGTGGCACACGGCCTCCTCGGGATCGTCGCCGCGGTCGAGACCGCGCTGTGCCACCGCGACGGCGAGCTGTGTGAGATCGCCGGGAGGGGCCGTGGTGTACAAACCGGTGAGGCTCTCGGGCAACGCGACTCCGGCATCCGAGGCTGCTTCGGTGAGATCGGCGCAGGCGGGGAAGTAGACCGTCACATCGGAGTGCACCGCGAGCGCGCTCGCGGTGAGGCTGCCGTTGAGCGAGATCCAGGACAGCGTGTCCGCGAACGCGTACGCGGCGGGCTCGTCCGGCCAGCGGCGCATGTCCGGCTCACTCAATCCCAGCGCTCGTGCGGCGGTGAGCAGTGCGGGCCGCGCGGCCGAGACCAGCTGGGCCAACCAGGTGTAGAAGTCGGCCGCTGGAGTGAACGGGAACCGAGCGATGAGCGCCCCGAAACACGTCAGCTCAGTGCGTTGCGCGGTGTACTCCATGGCCACCAGCCGTTTGAGATGGATATCGGACAGCGTTCCCTCGCGGACCCTGTCGAGCAAGGCGTTCCCTGCGGGACGGTCGGTCCGTAGTTCCGAGAGACGCCTCACGAGGTCGCGGGCATCGGATGGTGCGCGTGTGACCGTGGTCATCGATCCTCCCAGTACGCGAAGCGGGCAGCGGGTTACGCTCCCGTTCTCGTCGAGGGCGCTGACATCGCGCTGACAGGTCGATGATGCGGAGTGGGGACACCACACGTCCGGCCGATTGTTCCGGAGAAATACCCTGAGTAGCGTGATCACGACATTGTGATATGACGATTCCGTGGGGGTATCTCGCTTCAGGGAAAGCTTCCCCGCGCGCCCTTGGGTCGAGATGTTCCAAGGCGCAGCGCGCGACGTGTCCACTGAATCCACGTTGATCTGGAGGAACGGTGATCCGATTCCGACTCCTCGGCAGTGTGGGGGTGTGCCGGGATTCGGGAGACGGCGCTGCGGTTGCAGGCACCCGCCGCCGGGCGCTGCTGGCCATGCTCCTGCTGAACGCCGGTAACGACGTCACGTTCGGCAGTCTCGCCGAGGCGGTGTGGCCGGAGGGCGAGCCACCCCGCAGCGTCAACGCGCTGCAAGCCCAGATCACACGCCTGCGGCGGTATCTCGCGGAGCGATTGGACGGTCGGCAGCTCATCGAGACCCGTGGCTTCGGCTATCGCATCGTGCTGCGGCCAGGGGACCTGGACCTGGAGCGTTTCGAGCACCTACGCCGGGCAGCACGGCAACGGGCAGGGAGCGATCCGGGCGGGGCGCTCGACCTGCTGCGCACGGCACTGGCCCTGTGGCAGGGTCCCGCGCTGGCCGACATCCGTGACCACAGCGCGACCCTGCACGCCGCTGCGGTGCAGGCGGAGGAGAACCGGATGCTGGCGATCGAGGAACTCATCGATCTCAACTTCCGCCTTGGCAGGCACGGCCGGATCATCGGGGACCTCAAGAGGTTGGCCGCGGAGTACCCGATGCGTGAGCGGCTCTACGGGCGCCTCATCATCGCGCTCGGTAAGACGGGACGCCGCGCCGAGGCAGCGCAGTACTTCCGCCGGACCCACGAGCAGATGGTCGACGAGCTCGGCATCTCCCCGTCGAGCGAGCTCAATCAGGTCCTGGCGGACATCCTCGCTGACCCGCAGGGCTGACGGCGGTTCCCGGCAGCGTGGGCGAGTCCGATCACCCGCGCGGCCGGGAAGCGGCACGGCGTGCCTGCTCGCTGGGCGGGTGACCGCGCCAGCGGGTGTAGGCGTGGGTGAACGAGCCGGTCTCCGCGTAGCCGAGCCTGCTGGCGACCTGCTCCACCGAGAGGCCGCTGTCGAGCAGTTCCATGGCCAGTGCCTCGCGAACCTCGCTGACCAGCGCGCGGTAGCCGGTGCCCTCCGCGGCCAGGCGGCGGTGCAGGGTCCGTTCGGTCATGCCGAGCTCGCGGGCCACGTCGGCCATCGGTATCGCCGGGGTTCGCGCCCGCAACAGTCGGGTCCGCACCCGTGCCGCGATGCCCGCCAGGCGGTGCCTGCGGTCGAGCAGCCGTTCACACTGTTGGACACAGAGCTGGGCGGTGTGCGGATCGGCCGCGGGCATCGGCTCGTCGAGCAACGCGCGGGGAACCGTGGCCGAGGTGCGGTCCGCATCGAACTCGATGGTGGCCGCGAGGTCGAGCCGGGCGAGCGGGTTCCCCGGTGGCTCCGGCAGCCGCAGCCGTAGGTGCGCCGGGATGTGGTACAGCCGGTCCCCGAGCAGCACCGGCAGGACGTGGGCGATCGCGGCGAGGTCGCGCTCGAGCAGGAAGTGCCGCACATCGGCCGGAACCTCGCTGTCGTCGACGTCGACCACCGCGGTCGTATCCGTCTCGTGCAGCGAGAAGGTCACGAAGATCGAGCTCAGCGCCGCGTAGCGCAGGCCGATGGCCGCCGCGTCGCGCACTGTGGGGCTGGCCAGCATGGCGTAGCCGAGGATGCCCGCGTTGGTGATCGTATAGCGCAGGCCGGCATCGATGCCGAGACCGTCGACGTCGCCCACACGCGCGAGGAGGTTGCGTGCGATGGCGAGTTCCTGGCTGGCCTGCACCTCGGTGTCGGGATCGTCGAGATCGGCGGGCGCCAACCCGGTTCCCGCCAGGCAGGACCGGGCATCGACGCCGTGCTCTGCACCGGTCTCCAGCAGGTGCCTGCTGGCCCCCGCGGCTCGCGGTACGTCCCAGCTGGGACGGCTACGACTGGGGCGGACGGGCACGTGTCCGAAATTATCAAATCCACGTCTTGTTCGCCCATTCACCGGCAGGGGTGGAGCCCGTAGCTTCGGGTGACGTGGCCACGGGCGCTGCCACGCGCGTCCGGCGTTTCGTAGTCCAGTCCCGCACAGGAAGGTGTGGTGGTGATGAGCAGTCGGAACCCGTCGGTGGCGATCATCGGGGCCGGGATGTCCGGCCTGTGTATGGCGATCAGATTGCTGCAGGCCGGGATCAACCGGTTCGTCATCTACGAGAAGGGCTCCGACGTCGGTGGCACGTGGCGTGACAACACCTATCCCGGCCTGTACTGCGACGTGCCGTCCCGCTTCTACCAGTACACCTTCGCCCCAGACCCGGACTGGAGCCGGTTCTTTTCGCCGGGAGAGGAGATCCAGCGTTACTTCTCCGGGGTCGCCGACCGCTACGGTCTGCGTGGCCGTATCCGGTTCGGCACCGAGGTGGTCAGCGCCGAGTTCGCCGGTGACCGTTGGCACATCCGTACCAGCACAGGCGAGGAATCCACAGTAGACTTCCTTGTCTCGGCGACCGGGGTGCTGCACCACCCGCGCTCCCCGGATTTTCCCGGGCTCGAGAGTTTCTCCGGGAAGGTGTTCCACTCCGCCCGTTGGGACCACTCGCTCGATCCTCGCGGCAAGCGCATCGCCGTGGTGGGCACCGGGTCGACCGGCGTGCAGATCGTGTGCGGGCTCGCGGTTACCGCGGGCAGGCTGGAACTGTTCCAGCGCACCGCGCAGTGGATCTTCCCGGCCCCGAACCCGCGTTACACCACGGTGGGCAAGCGTGCCCACCGGTCGATTCCCTGGCTGAGTCGCCTGGCCTACATGACCTACCGCGCACTGTTCGAGGCCTACACCAAGGCCTTCACCAAGCCCGGCTTGCGGCGCAGGTTCATCGCCGCGGTCTGCCGAGCCAACCTGCGCACCGTGCGCGATCCCGAGCTGCGACGCAAGCTGACCCCGGACTACCAGCCGATGTGCAAACGGCTGGTGATCTCCGGGGAGTTCTACCGCGCCGTACAGCGGGACAACGTGCAGCTGGTCACCGACCGGATCGATCACATAGAGCCGCGCGGCATCGTCACCGACGACGGCGAGCTGCACGAGCTGGATGCCATCGTGCTGGCGACCGGGTTCGACGCGCACGCCTACGTGCGGCCGGTGCGGCTGATCGGCCGCGACGGGCTGACGCTGGAGGAGGCCTGGCAGGACGGTCCCCGCGCCCACAACACCGTCGCTGTTCCGGGCTTTCCCAATTTTTTCATGCTCATGGGCCCCCACAGTCCGGTCGCCAACTACGCGCTCACCGCCATCGCCGAGAACCAGGCTGAGCACATCCTCCGGTGGATCCGGCGGTGGCAGCAGGGCGAGTTCGACTCGGTCGCACCGACCCCGCAGGCGCTCGAACGGTTCCACGCCACGCTGCGTACCGCCATGCCAGCCACCGTCTGGGCATCGGGCTGTGACAGCTGGTACATCGGCCAGGACGGGTTGCCCGAGGTGTGGCCATTCACCCCGGCCGAGCACAGGAAATTACTGCTCAGCCCACCGGATCCGGCCGACTACGAGCTGCGCGGCGGCACCGGAGCGGGGCAGGCCGTCGCCGCTACTGCCCGGTGGCGACCAGCGCCGTCACGATTTCGGGGAGTACCTCGGTGACGAGCTCGCTATCCGCTGTGGCCTCGCTTTCGGTGAATAGGGCGCGCTCCAGTGCCTTCTCATAGATCCCCGACAGCACGGATACCGCGTTCTGCGGGCTGACCCGCAGGGTGATGCCCAGCCTGCCCAGCATCGTCGCGAGGATCTCGCCGATCCGGTCGAGGTAGTGCCGCTGGGTCCGCTCGGTCCGGGCGCGCAGTTCCGGGTCGCGGAGGGCGTACGCGCGGAACTCGCTGAGCAACAGGTACCACTGCCGGTCAGGGACCAGGGCGGTCGGGATCTCGCTGGCGACCTGTGAGACGGTCTCGCGCAACGGCTGAGTGTCCGGGGGCGGGCTCGTCGTCAGCACATCGTCGATGGCCTCCTGGAGCCGCTCGCACCAGCGGTGGAGGTGCTCGGCGTACATCGCGAGGAACAGGTCTTCCTTGCTGCCGAAGTTCGAGTAGAACGCGCCGCGGGTGAACCCCGCGCGCTCGCAGATCAGCTCGATCCTGGTGTCGCGGATGCCGTGCTCGGCAAGCACGTCGAACGCCACATCCATCAGCCTGCGCCGGGTATCGGCGCGGCGCCGGGTGCCACGCGTGGGTGGTCCGGCGGGCGTTTCGGTCGCGGTCATGGTGCCGCCTCCCGCAGCGTGCGATCCGGTTGTGATCCGTCCCGCATTCGGCACACAACCGGCACTTCCCGTACCTAGAGTATGACGATACATGGTGTATTGAGTGAGGTGAACAACCTCGCGAGTGAGTTCACCGGTCGGCTGTGCGGGGAACGGCCGGCCGTGATCAGCAACACAGGAGTGCGCCGTTGTCCTCGTTCCTGTACCGGGTTGGTCGCGCGGCCGCACGCGCCCGCGTCGCGGTGCTCGTCGCGTGGCTCGCCGTGCTCGCGATCGCCGGTGGCGCGGCCGCGATGTTCAGCGAGGGGCCCGACGACTCCTTCGACATCCCCGGCTCCGAGTCGCAGGAGGCGCTGAACTACCTGGGGAACGTCTTCGGCGAGCTCAGCGGCGCCCAGGGGCGCATCGTGCTCGTTGTGCCGGACGGGCACCGGGTGGACGACCCTGCTAACCAGGAGGCTGTCGCCTCCGCCTCCGCCGAGATCGAACGGCTCGAACAGGTCGCTACCGTGGTCGACCCCTTCGCCGAGGATGCCGCCCACGCGATCTCCGACGACCGGCGCGCTGCGATGATCGAGGTGCCGTTCGACGCGGAGCTGGGCCACATCTCGGAGCACACCACGACCGAGATCGCGGCGGTGGCCGACGAGCTGCGCGCGGCGGCAGGCGACGGTGCGGAGGTGCACCTCGGCGGCGAGGCCTTCGAAGACCTGGTGCCGGAGTTCAGCCTCGTCGAGGTCGTCGGCGTGGTCGTCGCGCTCGGCGTGCTGCTGGTGCTGTTCAAGTCGTTCCTCGCGGCGGGCATGCCGATCGTCACTGCGCTCGTCGGGGTGGGGATCTCCGTCGGGTTGATCTTCGCCGGTACAGCGCTCGCGCCGATCTCCTCGACGGCCCCGATGCTGGCGGTGATGCTCGGCCTGGCGGTGGGCATCGATTACGCGCTGTTCATCCTGTCCCGGCACCGCGATCAGCTCGCCGAAGGTTTCGAGGTCACCGAATCGATCGCCCGAGCAGCGGCGACAGCGGGGTCGGCGGTGATCTTCGCAGGGGTCACCGTGATGGTCGCGTTGCTCGCCCTGGTTGTCGCAGGGATCCCGTTTCTGACCACCATGGGGATCGCCGCGGCAGGAGCGATCACGGTGGCGGTGCTGGTGGCGATCACGCTGCTGCCCGCCCTGATGGCGTTCGCGGGGGAGCGGCTGCGGCCCCGGCAACGCACCGCACGGCGGCGGACGACCCGCACGCGCCCAGAGCGGATCGGGCTGGCTCGGCGCTGGGTGCGGTTGGTGACCAGGGCGCCGATGGTGACCATCTTGCTGCTCACCGGAGGCCTCGGTGCCCTCACCCTGCCCGCGACCGACTTGCAGCTTGCCTTACCGGACGGCGGCAGCCAGGAGGTCGGCAGCGAGGCACGCGACGCCTACGACGCGCTCGCCGAGCACTTCGGCCCGGGCTACAACGGACCGCTGATGGTGACCGCCGACATCATCGGCTCGCACGACCCGGTTGGTGTCGTCGAGGCCATCGCCGAGGACATCGAAGGCCTCGACGGGGTCGAGACGGTGCCGCTTGCCACCCCGAACCCCGGTGCCGACACCGGGGTCATCCAGGTGATCCCGACAAGCGCCCCGGACTCCGCGCAGACCGAGGAACTCGTCGAGCGGCTACGCGGTTACGAGGACCACTTCGTCGAGTCGTACGGCGTCGACACCGCCGTCACCGGCTTGACGGCCGTGGCCATCGACGTGTCCGACCAGCTCGGCAGCGCGATGGTGCCGTTCGCGATCATTGTCGTCGGGCTCTGCCTCGTCTTGATGGCCATGGTGTTCCGCTCGATCTGGGTTCCGATCAAAGCGAGTGCGGGCTATTTGCTGTCGGTCGGCGCCGCGTTCGGGGCGACCTCGCTGGTCTTCCAGCACGGCTACTTCGCGGATGCGCTCAACGTCCCGGAAACCGGCAGCGTGATCAGCTTCCTGCCGATCATCCTCATGGGCATCCTGTTCGGACTGGCCATGGATTACCAGGTCTTCCTGGTCTCCCGCATCCGGGAGGCCTACGTGCACGGCGAGGATCCGCATCGTGCCATCGAGAGCGGCTTCGTCGCGGCCTCCCGCGTAGTGGTCGCGGCCGCGACGATCATGCTGGCGGTGTTCGCGGCGTTCGTGCCCGACGGCTCACCGGAGATCCAGCCGATCGCGTTCAGCCTGGCCGTCGGGGTGTTCGTGGACGCGTTCCTGGTGCGGATGACGCTGGTGCCCGCGGTGCTTTCGCTGCTCGGTGAGCGCGCCTGGTGGCTACCGCGCTGGCTCGACCGCAGGCTCCCTGCCTTCGACGCCGAAGGGGCAGCGCTGCTGCGCGAGGTCCGGCTGGCCGACTGGCCTGCGCCGGATTCCCCGGAGCTGGTGAGCGCGCACCAGTTGCGGGTCACCGATGACACGGGACGCCCTGTCACAGCCACGGTTGACATGCATCTCGAACCGTCAAGGTCGCTCGGGCTGTGCGGTGGCGCGGGCGCCGGAAAGAGCGCCATACTGTACGCGATCGGCGGCCGCGTGCCCGGATTCGAGGGCGATCTGAAGGTTCTCGGGAGGGCACTACCGCAGCACGCCAGGGCGATACGGCGGCGTGTCGCGATGATTCCCTGCGGCCAGTCCCGCGCCCCGGCAGAGGAAGCGCGGGCAGCGCTCGCGGACGGGATCACGTTACTGCTGTTCGACGACCTCGACGTCGTCGTCGACATCGAGCAGCGAGCCTCGCTGCGCAAGATCCTGGCACATCCGACCACAGCAGACGGGACACCCGCCAGCGTGGTTTTCACCTGTCACGACCAGACGTTGCTTGGCGACATCCTGCCGGAAGGATCCGCATCCACCGTCGCCCTCTCCCGACAGCTCGAAGAGGTCAGCTGATGTTCGAATCGATCCTCCGTACGGCACGCGGCCAACAGGTACCAGGGCAACGATCGCTGTCCTGGCGGGGTTTGGCCGCGGTGATCCTCGTGCCCGTCGTGGTGCTGAGCCTGCTCACCTGGGCGTTCTGGTCACCGGCGAGCGCAGGCGCACCGGCGGCCGTGGTGAATCAGGACGAACCCGTCGAGGTGAACGGGCAGCTCACCCCACTCGGAAGGGAACTGGCCGCCAAGCTCACGCAGAGCGAGGACTCGCCGTACGACTGGGAACTCACCGATGCCGCGGACGCGCGGTCCGGTGTGGCCGATGGCAGGTACGCGGCAAGCGCGGTCATCCCGGAGGAGTTCTCCGCGCGCGCGACCTCGACCGTGGCCGACGACCCGATGGCGGCCACGCGGGCGCTGCTGCGGGTGGAGATCTCACCAAGCGCCGGGCTGCTTGACCCGCGTGCCAGCATGCAGGCCGCCGAGGATCAGGTGTACGAGCTGGGTCGGGAAGTCGTGCAGATGCATATCGACCAACTCTACGAGGCGTTCGCGGAGCTGCACGGCGGCCTCGACGACGCGGCCGGTGGTGCCGGTGAGCTGGCGGGTGGCGCAGACGAACTGACAGGCGGTGCCGGGGAGCTCGCGGGCGGCGCCCGCGAGCTCGATGACGCGGCGCGCCAGCTAGCGGCGGGGGCCGAGGAACTGGCAGCAGGCACGGGGCAGCTGGCGGGTGGTTCGGGCGAGCTCGCGGGTGGGCTGGCGGACCTGCATGAGCAGACAGCCGACCTTCCCGGGATGACCCGTCAGCTCGCCGACGGAGCCCGGCGCGTCGCCGAGGGTAACGCGCTGATGGCGGAGACGGTTGCGCCGCTGGCGGACCGGCTGATCGCCGCGGTGGACGAGCTGCCTGCCGCTTCGGACACGGCTGACCGGGTACGGGAGCTGGCACGGCAGTGCGAGGACGAGCTGGCAGCGCCGGTGTTCTGCGAGCAACTAGCCGACGTGGCGGGCAGTATCGGCCAACACGCTGAGCTGATCGATGCGGCTGTCGAGCGGGTGCGCGACGCCGCCGAGCAGGCCAAGGCCGCGGTGACCGGGCAGGCCGAGGGATCCCAGCAGGTCGCCGACGGCGCCGAGCAGCTCGCTGAGGCGATGCCGCCGCTGGTTGCGGGGATCGGCGAGGCAGCAAGCGGTGCGCAGGAGCTCGACACGGGTGTCCGCGAGCTCGATGCAGGCGCGGCGGAACTGGCTGACGGCTCCGGCCAGCTGTCGGTCGGCGTGGCAGAACTCGCCGACGGTACCGGCGAGCTGGTAGGCGGTGCCCGCCAGCTGCACGGCGGTACCGAGGAGCTGGCGTCGCAGCTGGAGGACGGGCGTGACCAGGTACCCCACCACGACGACGAGGAGCGTGACCACCTGTCACAGGTGGCGGCCAGCCCGCTCGGCGCTGACGTGTTCGGCTCCCCCGATCTCTCACGAGCGGCGGTTGCGCTGTTTGTGGTGCTGGCATTGTGGGCGGCCGCACTGGCGACCTACCTGATCGTCCCCGCGGTGCCGCGCGACACGCTCACCTCGCGCGAGCCCACCTGGCGGTTGGTGGCGCGTGCGGCTCTCCCCGCGGCCGCCGTGTCCGGCGTGCTCGCGGTGGCGGTCAGCCTGGGGCTGTGGCCGCTGCTCGGGCTGTCCGGTGGTCAGGTCGCCGCGCTGTTCGCGGCCACGGCACTGGCGGCGGGCACATTCATGGTGGTCAACCAGGCCCTGGTGGCGTTGCTCGGCCAGCCGGGGCGCGTGGTGTCGCTGGCGGTGCTGCTGCTCACCCCGGCGATCGCACTGACGGCCACGGTGCCGGACGCGTTCGCCGGACTGGGCGCATGGCTACCTACCTATGGCGCGACGCAGACCCTGACGACGATCACCACGGGCAGCTCGGCGGCGCTCACTGGCGTGGGTGCGCTGTTGGCGTGGTCGGCCGTTGGCGGCATCGCGCTGATCGCCGCCACCGACCGCCACCGCACGCTGCCGGCGAAGGGGCTCCGGCAAGTAGCCGCGAGCCCGGCGTGAGGTCGGGTTCAGGCTGCGGTCAGGGTGCCGTCCAGGACGGTGACGGCACGGCCAGCGATGTGCACCCGTTCGCCTGCCACGGTGGTGCGTGCCATCCCGGTGCGCTCCGAGACCTGTAGCGCGGTCAGCTCCGCACGGCCGAGCCTGCCCGACCAGTACGGCGCGAGTGCGGTGTGGGCGCTGCCGGTGAACGGATCCTCCGGTACATCGAACGCCGGTGCGAAGAACCGCGACACGTAGTCGTAGCCGGTTTCGTGACCGGTCCGGCTGTCGGCACGGGCAGCCGTGACGATCACCCCGCGTACCCCACGCTCGCAGCTCCACCGGGACAGCGCGGACAGATCCGGCCGTAACGCCCGCACCGTAGCCTCGTCGGGCAGGACCACAAGCGCATCGGTGAGGGAACCGGTGCAGAAGGCCGCCTCGGCCCGCGTGCCGAGCGCGGCCACCAGCTCCTCCTCGTCGGCGATCTCGGTCAGCTGCGCGGCAGGGAAGTCGAGGGTGATGGCGCCATCGGCGGCGGTGTGAGTGGGAAGGATGCCGCTTCGGCTGCGAAACCGGATCGTGCCGACACGGCCGGAGTCTGCGTGCAGCGCGTGCGCGGTGGCCAGCGTGGCGTGCCCACACAGGTCCACTTCGACGGCCGGGGTGAACCACCGGAGGTCCCAGTCCGCCTCGGCATCGGTGGGTAGCGGGCGGGCGAACGCTGTCTCGGAGTGCCGCATCTCCGCGGCGACACGTTGCATCCAGCGCTCGTCCGGCCAGTCGCCGGCCTCCAGCAGGCACACCCCGGCGGGATTGCCGGTGAACGGCTGGTCGGTGAAGGCGTCGATGACACGGATGCGCAGTCCGGACCGGGTGATCGTCATGCGTCACAGGCTACGTACCGGGCGGCGCCAGCGGCGAGCGAATTACCCGGGGGCGGGTTGCCGCAGCCCGTGTGACAATGGCCGGCATGACCACCACGTTGTGCCTTGCGCAGGACCCGGAAGCCGACGCGCTGCTCGCTGCGAACCCGCTGGCCGTGCTCACCGGCATGCTGCTCGACCAGCAAGTCGCCATGGAGGTGGCGTTCGCGGGGCCGAAGAAGATCGCCGACCGGATCGGCCGTTTCGACGCGGAATCGATCGCGGGCGCCGACCCGGAGGAGTTCGCGGCCGCGTGCGCCCAGAAGCCCGCGGTGCATCGCTTCCCCGGCTCGATGGCCAAGCGTATCCAGACGTTGTGCCAGTACCTGGTGGAGCACTACGACGGCGACGTCACCCAGGTCTGGCTGCGTGGCGAGCCAGGTGGTAAGGAAGTGCTGCGCAGGCTCAAGGATCTCCCCGGGTTCGGGGATCAGAAGGCACGGATCTTCCTTGCCCTGCTCGGCAAGCAGCTTGGGGTGCGACCCGAGGGGTGGCGCGAGGCCGCGGGCGCCTACGGCGAGGAGGGTGCCCGCCGTTCGGTGGCCGACGTCGTGGACACCGACACCCTGCATGAGGTGCGGGAGTTCAAACGGGCGCAGAAGGCGGCGGCAAAGAAGTAGCTGCGGCAGTTGCTGGCATAGTGCCAATACGCTAGCCTGTGCTCTCCGTCGCCGAGGCGGGTTCCGCCGAGAGGTCACCGGAGCAGGCTATGTCGAGACGGATACTCGGCGCCGTGCTGGCGTCCACGCTGCTGCTGGCGCTGTCGGCGCCTGCCGCGCTCGCCGGGGAGCATTCTCGCGACCCAGTAGGATGCGCGGCCAGCTTGAGCTGCACGGCAGAGGAGATTAACCAGATGTCCATGACGGACCGCCTGGACTTCCTCCGTGCCATGTCAGCCGGGCCCGCCGAGGAGATCCTCCCCGGATACCAGCCGCGCTGGCGCAACATCGAAGGCGTCATCACTTTCTTCCACGACAATGAGCTCGGCAAGCCGGGGTCGTGGATATCCTATGTGGATGCGGGGATCCTGGAGGGCATCCAGCGAGGAATCGCCATCGCCTCCGGTAAGGGCAACGACGACTTCGGGAACCCCGGATCGCCACTGTGGGCCGAGTACCTCAGGGCACTCGCGGCGGGTGATCTGGCAGGCAGAGCGGCTCATGACGAGGCGTGGAGCGTGGCTGAGCAGGCCGCTACCGAGCATGGCGCGTACCTCGCCGTGGACGTGCACGGTGTGGAACCCAGCCGCGCCGAGCAGCGCTTCTACTATTTCTCCGAGCTCTACCGGTGGATGATGCGTAACCGTCCGGATGCTGTGGACATCCTCTCGCCGTCGGTCGAGCCGGGTGAACGCCGCGCGTGGCAACACTTCGTCGACTGGTTCACCGATGTCACCATCGACACGCCAGCCTACCGTGGCAGCGAGATGGCCTACGGGTACGCCACCTTCGACGTCTCCGGCGGCACGTCCGGGCTGCTGGTGTTGTTCCGCGCCTACCTCGAAGAGCAGTGGGATCGACAGCCGAATGTTCAGTCCGGAGCCATAGGCCGCACCGAGGACGCGCCGTTGCTACCCGCGCTGGGAACCAGCGCGACGCTGATTCCCTAGTCGGCCGAGGTAACCTCCGGTGCCCCTCGGCCCGGTGACGGAGCACGAGCCGGTACCGCGTAGGGGCCGAAACGTGTCAAGGCGACGAACGCGCAGCCCAGCAGCACCACAGCGGAGGCGGGGATCTCGGCCAACGTGCCGAGCCCGATGTGGATGATGACGGCACCAGCCATGATCGCCGCGAGTGCTGACGCGGCGATCGGGGTCAGTATGGGCAGGATGCGCGTGGCGGCGGGCACGATCAGCCCGATCGCCCCGAGCACCTCGGCGGCTCCGAGGAGGTTCAGCGTCACCGGCGTGAAGTGCTCCGCCCACGCTACGTCCGCGGCGTACTCGGCGTGGGACTGCACCAGCTTCATCACACCGGCGCCAGTGAACAGGACCGCTAGCGCGATCTGTAGTGTCCAGAGCACGGTTCTCATCATCAGCTCCTCGAGCCAGAAACCGTCGATGCGGCGAACGTACACGACGGTAGCTCGACGGTGGCCCCGACCGGGTCCCTTTCGAGTAGCTGCGCGATCGTGGCAGGATCCTCGGTCTTGCCGAGGGCACGCCTGCCGTCGTCGAGCAGGCAGGACAGGTGCCCGGTGGCCGGTTCGCCGGAACGGTCGTAGGTGACGGTGTACGACTCGACGGTTCCGGTGCCCTCGTAGTCCTCGGCGATCTCCCGCGCGGGCAGCGCATCCACCGTGTCCTGCACGTCCTGGTGCCGGTAGCCGTTCGACGGCGCGGTGGCCGACAGCAGTGTGGCGGCGTGCTTGGTCAGGTACCAGCCGGTCGCTGTCGCGAGACCGGTGGCGGCCGGGTCCTCGCGGAGCCGGTGCAGCAGCGTGGCCAGCGAGTGCATCACGTAGTTGCTGCCGGGACCGCCCGCGAAGGTCAGTCCGCCGGTCACCGTCGGCGGCCGGTGCGGATCATCCAGGTCGATGCCGAGCTCGGCTGCCGTGATCTGCACCGCCGAGGGGAAGCACGAGTACAGGTCGCGGTAGGCGATCTCCGCGACGCCGATCCCCGCGTGCCCCAGCAGTGCTCGCCCGATGGCGTTGATCGCCGGGGAGCGGTGCAGCTCGTGACGTTGGCCAACGAACCAGTGGTCGTTACCCGCGGCGGTGCCGTGCACGAACACCCAGTTCTCGCGCGGGATCCCCGCTCGCTCTGCGGCGCCCGCCGAGCACAGCAGCACCGCGGCGGCTTGGTTCACCGAGATGTTGGCGGTGGTGAGTTTCCGGTACGGGAAGGCGACCATCCGGTTGCCGCCCGCGTCACTCGCGATCACCTCGGCCGAGGGGGCGGCGGTGTTCCACGCGTGCGGGTTGGTTTTGGCGACCTCGGCGAACCGCGCCCACAACCGTGCGATCCAGGCCAGGTGATCGTCGATGTTCCTGCTGGATGACGCGCGCAGGGCGTTCTCGAACAGCGGGTAGAACTGGATCGGAGCGCGGATGTCGGCGGCTTCCTCGGCCGGGTGGTGCGGGTGCCGGTCGGTGCCGAGCATCCGGGTGGGTGCCGGGCCATCCTCGTCGAGGTCGCCGTTGTCGAGGGTCCCGCGCTGTAGAGCCCGCACCGCCTCGCCACCCGCGAGAAGCGCGGTGTCCACCGCGCCGTGCTGGATGCGCTGGCAGGCATCGGCGAGCAGGTCGAGCGGGCTCGTGCCGCTGGTGTAGGTGGCCACCGTCTCGGCGGGGTCGACGCCGAGCATCGCGCCCAGCGCTCTGCCGGGATCACTGGGGCGCCACGTGAGGCAGTCTGCTACCCCGACCAGGCCGATCGGCTCGCGGAACTGGTCGGCACCGATCCCGGTGTCGGCGATCGCGGCGCGAGCCGCCTCCGCCATCAATCCCGGCATCGACACGGGCCCGGCGGAGGCGTCCGCACCGTCCACGGCGGTCTGTCCCGCCCCGACCAGCACCGGTGTTCTGGGATCCAGCGTGCTCATGGCAGCACGGTAGCAGCAGTTGGCCGGTTGCTAACGAGTGTTGTGGCGCAGCGCGCACCACCCGTCTGCCACCCTCGGGTACGTCACCGGCCGTCGGTGATGTCGGCCACTCGTAGCGACCGCAGCCGGGACAGCGCGGCCGCGACCTCGTACCGGCGCGGGACCGCGAAGTCGCCGAGGAAGCCGTGCTGGATGGCGTCGGCGCCGCGCTCGGCGAGTTCCCGATCCAGCAGGTCGAGGAAATCTGCGATGGTGCGTTTGCCGTCGAGGAGGCCCTTCTCCACGCCGTACTGCAACGCCAACCCGATCCCCATGACCTGGCTGCGGTCGACGATCTGCTCTACCGCACGCAGGTCGATCTCGTCGTTGCCGAGCACCAAGATGTCGGTTCCGCGCTGCTTGATGCGCCGCTTGCCCTTGCTGTCACGGGCCAGCGCGTCCGGGATGCACACCCGGTGGCGCACGCCGGGGAAGCCGTCGGCCTCGGTGTGTCGCTCGGCCTCGCCGGAACGCAGCCGCATCGCCTCGGCGGTGACGTCGTGTGGCTCGTAGGCCGTCATCATGATCACCCGGTCGGCCACGTCCAGGTAATCCCCGGAGCCTCCCATCGCGAGCACCGTGGACACGCCGTGCTCGGCCGACAGCGGTCGGGCCAGGTCGATGAACGGGGTGAGGGGCTCGTTGCCCTTGGCGACCAGCGCCTGCATCCGCGCGTCGCGGATCATCATGTTGGTCGCCGTGGTGTCCTCGTCGATCAGCAGCACCCGCGAGCCCGCCTCGATTGCCTCCACGGTGGTGGCTGCCTGGGATGTGGACCCCGAGGCGTTGGATGTGGAGAAGTCGCTGGTGTCGGCCCCGTTGGGCAGCGTACCCACGAAGGCGCTGACATCCACCCGCTGCACGCTGCGGCCGTCCTCGGCACGGATCTTGACGGTGCTGTCCCTGCTGACCACCAGCTCGCGGCCGTCGCCGGGGACGTGATCATAGACGCCGCGCTCCAGCGCCCGCAGCAGGGTGGACTTGCCGTGGAAGCCACCACCGACGATCAGCGTGATGCCCTCGCCGATACCCATGCCGGTTACCTGGCCCCGGTTGGGTAGCTCCACGGGCACGCGCAGCGACTCTGGCGAGTGGAACGGCACACCTTCGGACAGCGGGCGGTCGTCGGTTCCGCTGCGCCGAGCCAGCATCGCGCCGTCGGCGACGAACGCGACGAGCCCGAGCGACGGAAGCATCCGGCGCAGCGCATCGGTGTCCTCCACCGAATCCACGAACGCTTCGACGTCGGCGGCATCCAGCGCCTGGAAGCGGGTGCCTCGCTCGATGGCTCGCGGCAACTGCTCGCACAACGCCTTGCGCGCCCCTGCACCGTCGATACGCCTGCGCGGCCCGGGTAGGTTCAGGCCCAACCGCACGACCACCTCACCGTCGCGTACCCGCAGCGCGCTGCGGTCGAGCACTTCCTGCCCGCCGACATCGATGCTCAATCCGGTATCGCGCAGCAGGCGGCCCACGGTGCGCAGGATGTAGTCGGCTAGCGCCCGCGCGCGCACCCGGTTGCTCCACAACCGCTCGGGGAACCCTGCGGTGTCTGCGGGCACGCGGACCTCGACCCGGCTCGGCGGTGCGAACGGGTCGGTCTGGGCCTTGAGCAGCTTCACGGTGTAGCCGTCGGCCTGCCACGCCCCTTCCAGGGAGCGGTACTGCCCGTAACCCTTGCCGTCCAGCCTGCTCAGGCGCCCCGCCAGATCTGCGATCGACCCCTGCGTACGTCCGCTCGTGCTACGCGCGCTGCTGCTTGCCGTGCTCATCAACACTCACCGTACTGACCACGCCCAGCCCGCGCCGGGCGTGGTCACCACCGACGTTCAGCCCGCGAAACGTGCCAGGCGGACCACGTTTAGCGGGCTAAACGCGGTCCCGGTGTCGCGTTTCGCGGGCTGAACGTGACACGGGGTCGCCGGTCCCGGCGCGGCGCGCGCTGTCGTGTTCAGGTCCCGGACCGACCCGGTGCCGGGGCGATGACGTCGAGGGCGCCCGGCAGCAGTCGCACCCGGACGGGCAGGCTGCCGATCTCGTCGCCGTCGGCGCACAGCGGGACCGGGCGCTCGGCGTCGAGCAGGACTTCCCTGACCGTCTCGTGAGTGACATCGTCGCGATGCACGTGCGCTCCGGTGGCTGCCTGGCGGAGGAACGAAACGATCTGCCTGCGGGGTCCGTCGCCGACGATGAGCAGGTTACCGACACCGTCGTCGAGCCGGGCTTGCGGCACGATGGCGAGGCCGTGGCCGTAGGCACCGGAGTTGCCGATCACCACGGTGTGTGCCGTCACCGTGCGCGTGTCGCCGTCGGCTGTGACGGTGTACCGGCGGGCACGCCAGGTCACGATCGCCCGGACGGGGGCAAGCCGGTACAGCAGGGCGGCCGGCATCCACCGGCTGCGGTTGATGATCGAGGTCGCTACGGCGTCGATACCCGCGTACACGTTGCCGGGCACGATGACGCCGCCCGCCTCGAGCACGTCGATCGACCGCGCCGGTGCCTCGCGGAGCAGCCGGGCCAGCTCGGCAGGCTCGTGCGGCAGCTCCAACACGCGCGCAAGGTCGTTGCCCCGGCCAGCGGGCACGATGCCCAGCGTGCCCCCCGTGGTGACCACACCGCCTGCCACGTCACGGATCAATCCGTCACCGCCCACGGCGATCACGACGTCGCCACGGGACGCGGCGTTCTCGGCGAGGCCGATGGCGTGCTCCCGGCTGCGGGTTTCCTCCACGGTCACCCGCGCGCCGTCCTGTTCCAGCAGCTCGGCGACCGACCGCAGCCGCCTCTCGGCGTCGCCGTCGCCCGCGATCGGGTTGACCAGCGCCGTGTACCTGCGCATGACGGTTCCTGCTCCTCGGGTTGCTCCTGATGCCGGTGCCGGAGGCGCTGCGCGCCGCATCCTGATGGGCACGCCGGCCGGGGGGACACTCTACGGCGCGATCAGCACGCCTGGGTTGAGGATCCCGGCGGGATCCACGGTGCGCTTCACCGCGCGCAGCGCTTCCGCGGCGAGCTCGCCGACCTCGTCGACATAGCCTTCCCTGTGGTCGATTCCCACGCCGTGATGATGGGTGATGGTGCCGCCTGCGGCGCGGATGGCCTCGTTGGCGGTGTCCTTGGCCCCGGACCACTGCTCGACGGGGTCGGTGGCCTGCGCGCATACCACGGTGAAGTACAGCGAGGCGCCGGTTTCGTAGACGTGCGAGATGTGGCACAGCACCAGCGGGGGCGTCCCCGCGGCCTCCAGTGATCGCTGCAGCGCGCCGGTCACCGCCTGCCGCAGGGGGTGGAGGTTGGACCAGAACGTGGCTGTCTCCAGGGTTTCCACCAGGGCGCCCGCACCGAGTAGCGGGTCACGCAGGTAAGGGGCGTGGTACCGGCCGCGCCGCCATGCCTCGCCCGGTTCGGAGCCGAGCTCGGTGCCACCTGCCTCGCGGAGCACGGCACTGGCCGCGGCGCGGCGTTCTGCCACGTCCCCGGCTGTGCCTTCGTAGCCTGTGATGGCCAGGCACCCGCCGGAGCCGTTGCCGAGGCCACTGGCGGGGTCGGCGAGGTTGATGCTGGTCTCGACCTCGTCCGACAGCCGCAGCACGGTGGGCAGCGGCCCGTCCTGGGCGAGCCTGCGCAGCGCGTCGGCACCCTCGGCGAACGAGGCGAAGCGCCACCCCTCGTAGTGCCGCTCGGCAGGCGCAGGCCGTACCCGGACCGTGACCGAGGTGATCACGCCGAGGGTGCCTTCCGAACCGAGGACGAGCTGGCGCAGGTCGGGGCCCGCTGCCGAGGACGGTGCGCTGCCGAGTTCGACGGTGCCGGACGGGGTGGCCATGGTGATGCCGGTGACCATCTCGTCGAACCGCCCGTACCCGGCGGAGGCCTGTCCCGCCGAACGGGTGGCAGCGTAGCCGCCGATGCTGGCGCCTTCGTAGGACTGCGGGAAGTGGCCGAGGGTGAAGCCGTGTGCGCGGAGGAGCTGCTCGGCGCGGGGCCCGCGCACACCGGCTTGCAGCGTCGCGGTGCGGGAGACGGGGTCGATGGTGACCAGCTCGTCCAGCCGGCTCAGATCGAGCGTGATCGTCCCGTTGAACCGGCCGCCCTCCGGGGCGAGCCCGCCGACGACCGAGGTGCCCCCGCTGAACGGCACTATCGCGATCCGGTGGGTGGTGCACACCCGGAGCAGGAACAGCACCTGTTCGTGATCGGCGGGGAAGGCGACAGCGTCCGGTGCGTCGGCGGCGTCGCCGGATCGCAACTTCAACAGATCGGGGGTGGACCAGCCACGGGTGTGTCGCAACCGGGTGTCGCGGTCGGTGCGTAGGTGTTCGGCACCGACCACGTCAGCCAGCTCCTGCATGACCCTGTCGGGCAGGCCTGCTGGCGGCAGGGTGATGTCGTCGAGCTCCGCGGGACCCGCCTGCGGTGCGCTCACGCCGAGTTGGCCCAGTGCGGTCAGCGCCGCTTCCGGGAGCTCGGTGTGCCGCTGGGGGTTCCCCCAGCGGTAGGGATGCATGTCGACGACGGGCAGGTCGGATTCGGTCGCCGGCTCGGTCATGGCTGCCTCACGGGTGTCGGGGGCATGGTGTCGCTGATACACTTTTACATGTGATGTCTCAGCATAGCAGCACCCGAGGTGACGCGTCGTCAGGTGAAATCGCGGTGGGGTCGACGCCCTCGACGCAGGAGAACGGGCTCAGACCGGCGAACGCCATCGACGAGGAACACATCCTGGATGCGACCTACGAGCTACTGCTGGCCATCGGGATGCGGCGCATGACGATGGCCGAGATCGCGCGCGCCGCCGGGGTGTCGCGCGCGACGCTGTACCGGCGGTGGAAGAGCGTGCGGGAGGTCGTCGCCGCGCTGATGACGCGCGAGTGGAGCACGCTGGTCTCGCAGGTGTTCCAGGAGCAGGCCGCCACCGGCCGGGACCGGCTCGTCGAGGGCATCGTCCGGATCGTGCGCGCCACACGGACGCACCCGGTGATGCGCAAGATCGTGGAGCTCGACCCCGACTTCCTGCTGCCTTACCTGCTGCAGCGCAGGGGTAGGACGGCCGAGCAGCAGCTGGACCTCATCGAGCAGGGGTTGCGTGCCGGGATCGCGGACGGCTCGATCCGCCACACCGATGTGGCCATGCAGGCGAAGTCGCTGCTGCTTACCGCGTGGTCATTCGCGCTGACCGGCCCTGCCTTCGTGGACAACGCGCCGACCAGCGAGAGCGAGCGGCTCGACGAGCTCGACGGTGAATTGCGGGAACTACTGGCGAGGTACTTGAAACCATGATGAAGACGAACGACTCCTCGCTGAACGCTACCCGTCGCGCGCGGGAGCTGAGCGAGCTACCGCGGAACCAGCCGGTTGACGTGCTGGTGATCGGTGGCGGCGTCACCGGAGCAGGGGTTGCGCTGGACGCCGCGACCCGCGGGTTGTCCGTGGTGCTCGCCGAGAAGCACGACCTGGCATTCGGCACCAGCCGGTGGAGCTCGAAGCTGGTGCACGGGGGATTACGTTACCTGGCATCGGGTGCGGTGGGGATTGCCCACGAGAGTGCTGTGGAACGCGGCATCCTCATCGACCGGACTGCCCCGCACCTGGTGCGGCCGTTGCCGCAGCTGGTCCCGCTGCTGCCGACGGTGAGCAGGCGGCAGGCCGCGCTGGTGCGAGCCGGGTTCCTCGCGGGCGACGTGTTGCGGGCTACCGCCTGGACCTCGCACCAGACCCTGCCGCGCTCGCGCAGGGTGACCCGCGCCGAGGTACGGCGGCTGGCTCCGACCGTGCGCTCGGCCGGGTTGCGCGGCGGCATCCTGGGATGGGATGGCCAGCTGACCGACGACGTCCGGCTCGTCGTGGGGCTGGCTCGTACCGCGGCAGCTCACGGCGCGCGGGTGCTGACCCGGTGCGAGGCCGAGCGGGTCACCGGCAGCGGCGCTGTCCTGCGGGACACGCTGAGCGGGGAGGTGACGCCGGTGGAGGCGCGGATGGTGATCAACGCTACGGGGGTCTGGGCGGGGCAGTTGGCGCCGGATGTGGCGATGCGGCCAAGCAGAGGGACACACCTGGTGCTGCCGCGCGAGCCGTTCGGAGACCTCGCCGCCGGGTTGATGACACCCGTGCCCGGTGAACGCAATCGCTTCGTCTTCGCGCTGCCCGCACCGGACCATCGGGTCTACGTCGGCTTGACCGATGAGGACACCAACGGGGAGGTGGCCGACATCCCGCGAGCCTCGTCGGAAGAGGTCGAGTTCCTGCTGGAGAACATCAGCAGGGTGCTGCACACCCCGCTGACGCGAGAGGATGTGCTCGGCACGTTCTCGGGCCTGCGCCCGCTGCTGGACACCGCGGACGGCCGCACCGCCGATGTCTCCCGCAAGCACGCGGTGATCACGGCACCGGATGGGCTGGTCACCGTGGTCGGCGGCAAGCTGACCACCTACCGGCGTATGGCGCAGGACGCGCTCGACGCGGCATTGGCCGCGGGTGGAGTGACCGCGGGCCGGTGCCGGACGAAGCGGCTGCCGCTGGTCGGTGCCGGGCACCCGGCCGAGCTCGGTGGGGCCGTGGCAGAGGACGTGCCACGTCCGCCCGACCGGCTCGTCCGGCGTTACGGCAACGAGGCGAGTGCGGTGCTTGCCGAGGCGGGCGGGGACCGGGCGCTGCTCGGGCCGATCGCCGACGGGGTCCCGACTTCGCACGCGGAACTGCTGTTCGGGCTGCACCACGAAGGGGCGTTGGACGAGGGAGACTTGCTGGACCGGCGTACCCGTATCGGGCTGTCGACGGGCGATCGGGAACGCGCTCTCCCGCTGGTCACCGACGCTCTGGGGCACACCCCGGTATAGCGGGCCGTGTCGTAGCGCCCTGGTTGTGCCGGGCCTCCCCAGCCCTTACTCTAGAACGAGTTCTAGTAGTTCGTGGACAGGAGAGATGGCCATGGCACGTCAGCCCCGATCCCTCGTGGGACGAACGGTCGCGATCACCGGCGGCGCCAGGGGGATCGGCGCGGCAACCGCGGTGGCGCTTGACCGGCAGGGTGCCAGAGTGGCCATCGGGGACCTCGACGTGGATCTCGCCGCCGAGGTCGCAGGGCAACTGCGGCAACCTGCGCTTGGGCTGGAGCTGGACGTTACCGACCGGCAGGCTTTCACCGCGTTCCTCGACCGGGTGGAATCCGAGCTGGGCCCCATCGACGTGCTGATCAACAATGCGGGCATCATGCCGATCGGCCCGATCACCGAGGAAACCGATCAGACCACATCCCACCAGCTCGCGATCAACCTGCACGCCGTGATCCACGGCAGCAAGGAGGCCGTGCGCCGCATGACTCGGCGCGGTGCCGGACACATCGTCAACATCGCCTCGGCTGCGGGAAAGACGCCGGTGCCGAGCGCGGCGACCTACTCGGCGACCAAGTTCGGGGTGGTCGGCTTCTCGGAGTCGCTCCGACTGGAGCTGGCCGGTAGCGGGATCGACATCTCCTGCGTAATGCCCGGCATCGTGCGCACCGAGCTGGCTTCGGGGTTGCGGGACACCGCGGGGTTCAAGCCGGTGCAGCCGGAGGATGTCGCGGCGGCCATCGTCGACGCGTTGCAGCGCCCCCGGTTCGACGTGTTCGTGCCCCGCTCCATCGGGCCGACGAGCAGGCTCTCAGCGCTGATGCCGCGCCGGTTCGGCGACTGGCTGGTTCGCACCATCGGGGTGGACCGGTTGATGGCCGAGGCGGCGGGGGCGCGGGAACGAGCGGCTTACGAGCAGCGGATCGCGGGCAGCGCACCCGCGGCCGACCGCGAGACCGACGGCTCGCGCGGCGCATAGTCGCCGGTCCTGTTTAGAGTGGGGGCATGACGTCGGAACAGCACGCCGCGCAGCACGCCGAACATGTCATCGTGTCGTCGACGACCGACTCGGAGGGTGAGGCCAAGCGGTTGGCAGCTGACGCCATCGACGCCAAGCTCGGCGCCTGCGCTCAGGTTGTCGGCCCGATCACCAGCGTGTACCGCTGGGAAGGGAAGGTGTGTCACGACACCGAGTGGCGCGTGGACATCAAGACGGCAGCAGACAGGGTGAGCGCGTTAGCCGAGCACCTGAGCGAGCGGCACAGCTATGACGTGCCCGAGATCGTCGCGACCCCGATCACGGGTGGCAGCGCCGAGTACCTGTCCTGGGTCGTCGCCGAGAGCCGCGGTCAGTAGCCCGACGGGAGTGGCAGTCCTGCGATGACGCGCTGCCGGCGGGTGCTGGCAGGGTGTGCTCGGCGACGCACTGTACAGCAATACCCCTCCCCGGTATCCTGGCAAAGATGGCCCGTGCACAACCGGTAGCTTGCGGGAGGGCGCTGATGCAGGGATACGCGCAGGACAAGGATCGACACATCAAGCGGCTGCGTCGGATAGAGGGGCAGGTACGCGGCCTGGCTCGCATGATCGAGAATGACGAGTACTGCATCGACGTCCTCACTCAAGTGTCCGCGGCGACGAAGGCGTTGCAGTCCGTCTCGCTCGAACTGCTCGACGAGCATCTCAGGCACTGTGTGACGCAGGCCGTCGCGGACGGCGGTGACACCGCCGACGAGAAGGTGAAGGAGGCCAGCGACGCCATCGCCCGCCTCGTCCGGTCTTAGCGAACGACGCGGCGCACCGGCTGTATCGGCTGCGGGCGCGAAGTCCCGCATTGTGTGGGTGCGGGCGGACCAACCTGCGGGCGGACCAACCGCTGTGTCTTCTGGGTGCTCTGGTCCGCCCGCCGGGGTGGTGTCCCGGCAGCCGCGACCCCTTATCAGGCCCCGTCTGCCGGAAGGCGGGCGGACCAACCGCTGGTAGGTTCGACAGGCGTGGCGGGCACGCGTGCCTGGCTGTGCCGCGCATACTGAGGGAAGGCACGAAGGTAAGGGGCCGATGACATCCGCTGAGGACAGCGCGAGCGGCGGTGACGACCGCCAGTCGAGCACGTCGGAGGGGGCGTACCGCGCGTGGCTCGGCGGTCTCGTCGACCTGGTCCAGCAGGTCCTCAGGCGAACCGCGGCCGCCGCGAGGCGCACGCCGGGCAGGTTGTCGATGATCGCTACTGGGCTCGTGGCGCTGAGCCTGCTCGCCTGCGCGGTCGGTACCGCGATGGCGCAGGGCAAGAAGGACACCGTGGATGGCCTGCTTGAGCATCGGGAGCCGGTGGCCGCGGCGGCGCAGCAGCTCTACCGCGAGCTCTCGGCCGCTGATGCGGAGGCGACGAGCGCCTACCTCGCCACGGCGACGGAGTTGGACGGCACGCCGGAACGCTACGAGGGCAGCGTCGAGCAAGCGGGCCGGGCGCTGGCCGCAGTGGCCGCCGACATGCGGGAGCTGCCCGCGGCCGCCGAGCCGGTTTACCTCATCAGCAGTGAGCTACCCACCTACACCGGTCTGGTGGAGACCGCGCGCGCCAGTACGACACAGGATCCCGAGGACGGGGCTGCCGCGCTGCGGGAAGCGTCCGATCTGATGCGCGGCACGCTGCTGCCCGCGGCACGTGAGCTGCAGGAGCTCGAAGGTGAGCGGTTGCTCGCCGAGCAACGGGAGGCGAGCTCGTTCCCGGTGGTGAGTACCGTACTCGCGGTGGTTCTGCTCGGCGCCCTGTTGGGGACGCAGGTGTACCTGCGCCGCAAGACAAACCGGGTGCTCAACCGAGGGCTCGTCGCGGCCACGGTCGCTGTCCTGATCGGTATGGTGTGGACCACCGTCGCGCTGGTGGTGCAGAGCGTCCACGTGCACGCCGGGCAGCGTGACGGGACGGAACAGGTGCAGGCGCTGTCCGAAGCCAGGATCGTGGCACTGCATGGCAGAGCTGAGGAGACGTTGAACCTCGTCGAGAGCGGCGACGGCGAGGGACACGGCGAGGAGTTCATGCAGCTGGCGGTTGAGCTGGCTGGCACCGATGGTGGGGGTGGGATGCTGGCCGAGGTCGCCGACAACGCGCCGGATGGGCCGGTCGCCGCGCATGTCCAGGCGGCGAGCGAGCAGGTCGAGGACTGGTTGCGCGCCAGTGCCGAGGTGAGAGTGTTGGTGGACAGGGGCGAGCACGAGGCCGCCGTGCGGCATGCGATCGATGTGGATGGCGATGGCGGTGCCGGGCCTGCGTTCCGCACGTTCGACGACAGCTTGCGGCTTGCCACGGAGGAGGCGAGCAGGCAGTTCGCGAGCAGCACCACCAATGGGGCGAACGCGCTGCACGGGCTGCCTCAGGGACTCGCGGGACTCGGCGTGATCGCCGCCCTCGGTATCACGGTCGGGGTCGGAGAACGGTTGCGGGAGTACCGATGAGTACGCCGGACGAGAACGAACTGACCAGCGCGCTGTTCACCGAGGTCCCGGAAACACGCGTGGTGCGGCCCTCGGGCGAGCGAGCCCGGTCGCAGGACCTCCCCGAGCCCGAGCCGGACGGGGTGCTCGCAGACCAGGAGGGGGAAGGTGGCCAGGACTCCGGCCCTGAGCCGGAACCCGGATCCGGCTCCAGGTCCGACTCGGACTCCCGCCCGTCCTCCGGTTCAGGGTCACGTTCGGACTCGCGGGGGAGCGAAGGCACCGGATCCGAGGCGTTCCCGCGTCGTTCCCGCCGTACGTCCTCGCGGGACACTGGAAGCACTGGAAGGGGAGGTCTGGGAGCTGGCCTCGTCGAAGTTCCACCGGTGCCGTACCGGGATCCCCGCGAGGCCGTGCTGGACAAGCCGGTGGTCGCCGAGCACAAGCGGTACTGCACGAACTGCGACGCCAAGGTCGGTCGCGGTACCGGGGGAGCACCAGGTGCAGCCGAAGGGACGTGCGAGAACTGCGGTACGCCGTACTCGTTCTCCCCGCGGCTGCAACCGGGCGAGGTCGTGGGGGGACAGTACGAGGTGCTCGGTGCGCTGGCCTACGGTGGTCTCGGCTGGATCTACCTGGCGCAGGACCGCAACGTCAACGACCGGTGGGTAGTCCTGAAAGGACTGATCGATACCGGCGATCCTACGGCCACGGCGGCTGCGGTCAATGAGACGCGGTTCCTCGCTGAGGTGGAACACCCCAACATCGTCAAGATCTACAATTTCGTGGAGCACGAGGACCCGCGTACCGGGCACTCCGTCGGTTACATTGTGATGGAGTATGTCGGTGGGCAATCGCTTCGTCAGCTCGCGCTGGAACGCCATCGCGCGGCGGGTAGGCCGGAGAGCCTCCCGGTCGGCCAGGTGATCGCTTACGGGCTCGAGATTCTCCCGGCGCTCGGGTATCTCCATAGTAGAGGGTTGTTGTTCTGTGACCTGAAGCCCGATAACGTGATCCAGACGGATGAGCACCTCAAGCTGATCGACCTCGGTGCGGTCCGGCGGATGGACGATTACTCCAGCCCGTTGTTCTTCACGTCCGGATACAGCGCCCCCGAGCTGCCCACTCGGGGCGCCTCGGTGCAGTCCGACCTGTTCACGGTCGGCCGCACGCTGGCCGTGCTGTCTTTCGAGTTCAGCGGCTACACGAGCCGGTACAAGACGACGTTGCCACCCAAGGACGAGGTCCCGCTCTTCCAACTGTTCGACTCGTACTACCGCTTCCTGTGCCGCGCCACGCACGCGGATCCGGACCGCCGGTTCTCGTCGGCCGCGGAGATGGCCGACCAGCTTACCGGCGTGCTTCGGGAGGTGATGGCGCTCGGCACGGGGGAGCCGCATCCCGGGCCGTCCACCGTATTCAGCGCCGAGAGCAGGACGTTCGGTGTGCATTCGGTGATCTCCGGGGCGGCCGCCGCAGGCAGCCAGGGCGTACGGGTGCCCGCTCCGGATGTCTGGGACGTGATCGCCGGGCTGCCGTTGCCGCTGGTGCACACCGACGACGTGGCGGCGAGCCTGCTGGCATCGATGACCGGCTGGGAGGCCCGGGACGTGATCGAGGCCTTGGCCAAGGCCCCACGGGACTCAATCGAGGTACGACTGCGGGTGGTTCGCGCTCGTATCGAGCTGAACGAGCTGGTCGAGGCCCGGAGGCAGTTGCAGGCTGCGCAGTACCTCGCCGTGAAGGACGGGGTCCCGCACGACTGGCGCATCGAGTGGTACCGCGCGCTGATCGAGCTGGCGGCGGGCAGAAACAGGCTCGCCTGGGCGGCGTTCAACGCTGCCTATGACGACCTACCCGGTGAGATCGCGCCGAAGCTCGGCGTGGCCGCGAGTGCGGAGCTGCTCGGAGACTACTTCTCGGCCGCCCGCTTCTACGAGCAGGTGTGGCGGACCGACCGCAGCTACGTCAGCGCCGCCTTCGGCCTGGCCAGGACGTACCTGGCGCAGGGCGGTAGGGACAGTGCCATCGAGACACTGGATGCGGTGCCGCGCTCCTCGACCCACCACACCGACGCTCAGGTCAACGCCGCTCGCATCAAGGCGACCGTGCCACCACCCGACCGCGGTGCCGTCGTGGTCACCGAACGCGACCTGGTGGAGGCTGGCGCGCGGCTGGAACGGTTGCCGCTTGACGCCGAACGCCGCGCCAGGGAGTCCGCCGAGTTGCTCGAGGTGGCGCACGCGTGGCTCGACGAGTGGCAACGCAATCCCGCCGTGGTGTCCCGAATGGGTGCGCGACCGGGAACGGTGCTCGGCTGTCCCCTCACCGAGCGGGACGTCCGTTTCGGGTTGGAACGCTGCTATCGCACCCTCGCTCGCCTGGCAGGCACCGCCGACGAACGCATCACCCTCGTAGATCGCGCGAACGCCGTCCGACCGCGCACTCTGACATGATGTGGGACATCGGCTTCAGGGATTGATCCCCCAACGTTCGTCCGGATGTTGCTCCCGCCAGCCGTCCCGCAGCTTGGCCAGTGCGCCCGGATCCCCGTGCTCGGTGAAGTGCTCCATGTTCACCATGACGAACAACGCCCTGGCATCGAGCGCGACTGTGCCGTCCGGGGCGTCGAGGTGGCCCCGTGCGGTGGCGTAGACCTTGCGTCCGGATACCCCTTCCAGCCAGGCCGTGATGTGCAGGGTGGAGCCGACCGGAACGGGCCTGCGGAAGTCCGTCTCCAGCTTGCCGGTGACCGCGGGCTTGCGGAGTAGCTGCCCGACGGCGGTGCCGAGTGCCTCGTCGAAGGCACACGCCAGGAGGCCACCGTGGGCGAGTCCGGGCGCGCCCTGATGCTCGGCCGAGACGGTGAACGACGAACGGATCACGTGCCCGGTATCGACCGCCGAGGACATGTGCAGCCCTCCCGGCTGGTCCTCACCGCAGCCGAAACACTCGCTGAAGTGGGAGTGCAGCTGGCTGCCCTCGTCAGGGGCATCGGGATGGATCGGGGGTGGTTCGGTGGCCACGGGCGGCCACTGGTCTACCGTGTTACGCACGGTGTCCACGCTAATCGCGGGTGAGTCGGGAGAGGCACCAGAGGTGGCTTGCGGCACCACCAGATGTTTCACACTAGTGACATAGATCACAGTTAGCTGAGTTGGGGTGATTCGGCGGCTCGGGGTTTCCCCGCGTTGGTTTCGGGGTAGGCTGGCGGCGGGCCGTCGTTTTGCGTGTTCGTGGCTTCACACTCGCGGAACTTCTGACGCGGGCTGTGTGCGCACCGTGCACTTGCTCGACTCGTTGGAACCGTCCGGGACGGCCCAGGCGCCCGTCCCCGGGTGCCTGAAGCGGATGTATGACGAGGAGTACAGCGGTGGCGCAAGGCACTGTGAAGTGGTTCAACGCCGAGAAGGGCTTCGGCTTTATCGCGCAGGACGGCGCGGATGGTGACGTCTTCGTTCACTATTCGGAGATCGAGGGTCGGGGGTTTCGCACCCTGGAAGAGAATCAGCGGGTTGAGTTCGAAGTAGGCCAGACCCAGAAGGGCCCGCAGGCCCAGAAGGTGCGCGCGATCTGAGAGACCAGCACGCATGAGCTCACAGCTCCCGGCGGGACGTTCCCGCCGGGAGCTGACTCGTTGGGTCACCATACGGGCGGTACCCCCGCCCGCAGTCTGTCGGCGCGAGCCACGCGACAGCGCGGCCCCCGCCGACAGGCTTATGAATAACCCTCCTGGGTCAGCCGTTCCAGTAGCCATGCCTGCGCCAGGGACTCCACCGGCATGCCGTGCCGGGCGGCCAGCGCGTGGAGCTGCGCCCCGGCCACGGGGTTGAGCTGCAGTCGCAGCTCGAGCGCGTCGCGCCGGGGGGTGAGGCCGGGATCGGTCTCGGCTTCTGCGGTGTTCTCGACGGCAGGGACCAGCGGCTTCCCGCCATCGTCGCTGGACAGTGCCTTCAGGTAGCTGTCCAGCTCATGATCGGATACCCGTTCACCGGATGCGGTGGTGTCGGATTCGGGACTGTTTCGCTTGCGGCCGCGAGAGCGGCCCAATGACGGAAAAGGCACCGCTGCAGGATAACGACTCGGTCTCCCGACGGAGGCGGTACGCGCGGGCAAGTCCGCTGCGCCTGCCGCCGGGGCAGTGAAGAGCCCCCGCGCCAGGGGGAGGAACGCGGGGGCTGGAGGGGATCTCCACAGGCGCTGACCGGGGGTGTGTCAGCACCCCGATTGTTACATGAATTTCGAGTTTACCGCGAGAGAACAGTGGAAAAATCTCGGGTAAGGCGGGCAGTTCGGTCACCCGCCGGGGCCGCCGAGGGGGCGTGAGCGCCCCGCCCGCCTGTCGCGGAACAACCGAGCGTGCCTGATGGTTCACCCTGCGGGGGGCTGTGACGGTAGCGCCACAGTCGCTAGCCTCGCGGCTAACTGCCAGGAACGCCTCGCCCGAACGGGAGGAGGAACCATGAGTGGTTCATTGGAAGTCCGCCAGTTCCTCATGCACTATGACGAGGCGCGATCGATGGGTTCCGGTACTGGTGTGCCCTCGCAGCGGACATCCGGCGCTGACGGGCTGCGGGTCTCGGATGATCAAGTTCGTCGGGCTCGCCGCGCGGTGGCCAGCGGGGCGTCCGACGCCGAGGACTGCGCGCAGCTGCTCGAGATGCTCGGTCTGATCGAGGGCGAGGACGGCGTTCCTCCGGTGCAGCGGTGAGGTCACGTCTACAGTGGAAGTGTGCAGGTCATGGCGGGTAAGCTGCCAGTAGGGGTACCCGCTTGTGGTGGCCTGTGCGAGGTGTCGTATGCTGTCTAACGGCTCCCAGGGACGAGGACCGGCGGCTCTGGGAACACGGTTAGCCGGTTAGCCGGACGAACCGGGCTCCCATCGTCCAGCGGCCTAGGACTCCGCCCTTTCAAGGCGGCAACGCGGGTTCGAATCCCGTTGGGAGCACGCAACAGAATATCTGGCCCTGTGGCGCAGTTGGTTAGCGCGCCGCCCTGTCACGGCGGAGGTCGCGGGTTCGAGTCCCGTCAGGGTCGCCATGTTTACTGCGAAATGCGCGGCGGAGTACCGTGCTCGGGCGTAGGCCCGGCCAGGTAGCTCAGTTGGTACGAGCGTCCGCCTGAAAAGCGGAAGGTCGACGGTTCGAATCCGTCCCTGGCCACCCTCCCGACCTGCGAAAATCCCTCCGATCGGTCCTCCGGTCGGAGGGATCTTCGTTTCGGTGGTCTCATGTCCGGTTGAGCCGAATCGGCGCCGCTTTCGGCAGCCGGGCTGGCTGAAATCGTTCCGACCCCCTCCCCTCGCCTCCGCTGTCCGCGATGCTGCGGGGATGGACGGCGTGTAGCTTCAGCGTCGCAGTTGACGGAGGGCGATGCCGCTGTCTTGCGGGGCACCGAACGGTGGGGTTCGATAGCTCCCTGAGCGTTGGCTTTCACGGTGACGTTGGCGGATCATTGTCGGGTGCGCGGGCAGGTGAGTCGATGGCGAGGGGAAAGTCGGTCCGTCTCTTCCTTGTGGATGGGACACCCGGTGGTCTGATCACGGCCGAGATCATGAATTGGACGGGGCATGTCATCGCGGTGCCCCGTTCCGAACTGGCTACCCTGCTGCAGCGACGTGAGGTCGATAAGACCGGCATCTACGTGTTGCTTGGCGATGATCCCGACAGTCCTGGTAGCACGCTGGCCTACATCGGCGAGGGTGGCAGCGTCTACGAGCGCTTGCGGGCTCATGCACGGTCGGATAACAGTCGCCTCGGGGACTTCTGGGACCGGGCTGTGGTTCTGGTCAGCAAGGACACGAACCTGACCAAAGCGCATGCTCGGTATCTGGAGTCCCGGTTTTTCGCTCTCGCAACCGAGGCGGGACGAGCCCGGTTGTTGAACGGGAAAGCGCCTCGGCTCGCTCCGTTACCGGAGGCTGATCGGTCGGACATGGAGTACTTTATCGATCAGGCCAGGATCGTCTTGCCTGTTCTCGGCGTCAACCTCCTCCGCCTCACCAAACCCGCCTCGGTGACGGACCAGGACGACGTAGCGGCAGGGGCAGCCTCGCCGATGTTCATCTTGGCCAGCAAGAAAACCGGGGTCGACGCGACTGCACAGGAGGTGGACGGCGAGTTCGTCGTTCGGGAGGGTTCCCTGGTGCGCAGCGTGTGGTCCGCTGACGATCGTCACAGTTACGAGAAGCTGCGATTCCAGCTGGAACAGGACGGAACCCTTCGGCCGCTGCCTGAGGGCACGGGAATGGAGTTCACTCGTGATCAGGCGTTCGCCAGCCCTAGTGCCGCTGCGGCCTGCGTCCTTGGCCGGCCAGCCAATGGGCGGTCGGAATGGAAGGTGGCCGACAGCAGGATGACGTACGGCCAATGGCAGGAGAGCCTGCTGGATGCGGTGGTTACGGACGAGTAGCCCGCCGGAGACGTACGTTGATCGGCATCGAGAACCGTCGTCGACGGGGCGAGGTCGATCCACCAATGATCACCGCGGAGGTGTCCGGTTCGAATGCACTTGGTGCCGACCAACGGGATGCCCCGCCGGTCAGGCCACTACCCGCCGCTTGGGGCCCGTTCAGCCGGCTTGATGGTGTTGCGCCACGGGGCCGTCGCTTAGCTGGGTAGGTTCGCCCGGTTCTTCGAGCATGCTGAGGAACTCCGCTGCGGCGAGTATCGGCTTGCCGAGCTCGCGTGCCTTCCGCGCCTTGCCGGACATCGACGACGGGTCGTTGGCGACGACCAGATCGCACTTGGTCTTGCTGACGTTCGCGGTCTCGCGCAGGCCGGCGGCTTCCGCGGCTCGTCGGAGGTGCTCCTTCGACAGGTGTGCGTGTTCCGCGCCGGATGGTGGCGAGCCGGTGAAGCAGACCCGCATGCCGGGGGTGGGCGTGATCTGCGCGGCATCCGTGACCAGCCGGGACCTGTCGAAAGGTACGTGGAAGGCGTCGGCGACCGTGTCGACGATCGTTGCCTCCCCGCGCGTGACGGTGCCATTGCGGCCGATGGCGGCGAGTATCGCTTCGACCAGCTGGGCCGCCGCCGTATCGAGCAAGGAGCTGGGCAGGCCATGGTCCCCGACGAAGCGCCGGAGGCGATCGACGAGCATCGGCAAGGTGTCGCGGCTTGCAGGGGCCAGGCCGAGCATGAGGGCCAGCCGCGACGCCGCATCGAGCGGCAGGGAGTCGATCAGGTCGAGGAGCCGGGGCAGGTCGCTGTGCCCGTCACGGGGGAGGAGGTACGTACCCGGTTCTGCGGTGGCTGCTGTGCTGGTGAGCGGCATCATGGGTAGGTACTGGTCGTCGATCTTGGTGGCGGCGCGGAGCACCTCACGCGCCCGGTCGAGGGCCGGGGCGGCGGCACCGTGTGCTGCCAGGAGACCGCGCTCCCGCACGTCGACGCCGAGGCCTTCGTCGATCCCTGCCCCGTGCCAGCCAAGCATGCGGTTGAGCTCGCTCAGCCCGCACGTCACGATCACGGTTCCGGTGAGCAGGGTTGCCAGGTAGCCACGCAGTTCGGGCACGCTCAGCGCCGCAGCGACCTCGGAAGGCGCGATGCCGGTTTCGGCGGCGTCGCCGACATCGCGCATCGGGTTGACCAGCGTCGTGACGGTGACGTGCTCACCGCTTGGGGTTTCCCGGATGATCGCGAGTTCGGCGAGCCCGTTGTGCTCCCCACCTCCGGTATCGACGTACCCGACGAAGGAGCGCGGCATCGTGCCCTGGTGGACTGGCTCGGTCGTGGCCTGCAGGTGGAACCGGCGAACGCTCGGGTCCGTGATGACATCCCGTGGCCGCAGCGGCCGCTTCAGCGTGAGGCCGTCCAGTGACGTGCAGCGGCTGAGCGCCACATATAGCTGGCCGGGAGCGAAGACCCGGTTGCCGCGGTCGAACACCACATCGTCGAACGTCTTGCCTTGGCTCTTGTGCACGGTGACGGCCCACGCCAGCCGGAAGGGCAGCTGGGTGAAGGAACCCACCAGTTCGGACTCGACCTGACCGTCACGCCGTACTGGTCGGTGAATCTCCCAGCACCGCGGTCGAACATCGACAACCTCACCGGTTGCGGCGAGCTGGATCGTCACGCGGAACGAGTCGCCCTCCGTGGCCACATCGACGATCCTGCCTATCGAGCCGTTGACGTACTCGCGTTCGTTGACCAGCATCATCACCTGCGCACCGACCGCGAACGAGAGGTGCATCTCCGCCCGGTACTGCGATGCGTCGAACTCACCGGTGACCGAAGCGGTTGACGTGAAGACCGGGCCCGCGAGCTGCTCCAGCATCGCTCGGTTGACCCGGTCCGCCGCCCGGTTGGTGGTCGTGAGTGTGACGGCACCGGCACCGGGGCGTTCGGCCCGGGCAGGATCTACTCGGGTGTTGAGATCAGCCAGATCGGCCTCGGTGGCGCGACCCTCGCGCACCGCATTGAGTAACCGGATGAACCGATCGTCCTGCTGGCGGAAGATCTCCGACAGCTGGACGGTTTCGAGCGGCAACTCCCGCAACGCCTTCGCGGCGAAGAAGAACGGGCTGTGGTAGTCCAGCAGCACCGAACCGGCATCGTCGTCGGTGACGACCGGGGGAAGCTGGTAGAGGTCACCGACCAGGACCAGCTGTAGCCCACCGAACGGTGCGCTGGTGCGGCGCCTGCGGCGTAGCGCCGTGTCCATCATGTCGACCAGGTCGGCACGTGCCATCGAGATCTCATCGATGATGAGCATGTCCAGGTCGTCGAGGTGAGCGGGCGGTCGGTACTTGCGTAGCTCCGGGGAATCGGAGGGGCGGAACCGGAAGAAGCTGTGGATGGTCTCGCCCACCACATTCAGCGCGGCGACCCCGGTCGGCGCGACCACGGCTCGACTTCGTCCCAGCTCGAGATCCCGGATCAGGGACAGCAACGTCGACTTACCGGTCCCCGCCCTGCCGGTGATGAACACGTCCCGCCCATCGCGCACCATGTCCATCGCACGAGCGAACTCGGGCGTGATGACCGGCTGTGACATCGTTACCTCCCGCTGAGTGTCGCGGTCCGCCGTACCGTGGTTCCGTACCGGCTACTGCGCGTCGAAACGGTGACACGGGGCATGTCGTCCGGTCCGCGCGATCGGTTACACAGCGAACGGCGGTTGCCGTTGCTGCCTCAGCCGATCGGTTGCCGTGTCCCCAGCCTGCCGTCGATCATCTCGACGATGTGGTCGACCTCGCTGAGGTACTCGTGATCGTGGGTGACCAGCACGGTCGCCGTGGAGCGTTGCCGGGTCAGCGTGACGAGCAGGTCGACGATCGCCGCCCCGCGATCCCGGTCGAGGGCGCTGGTGGGTTCGTCGACCAGCAGCACCGCCGGGTCGTTCAGCAGCGCGCGGGCGATCGCGACCCGCTGGCGCTGCCCACCCGAGAGTTGCTGTGGCTTGCGGTGTGCCTGGTCCGCGAGGCCGACGGCCGCGAGGAGCCGCTCGGCCCGGGAACGGTCGCTCGGCCGACGGCGCCCGCTGATGCGTGCCATGACCTCGAGCTGTTCCACGGCGGTGAGCGAGGGCAGCAGGTTGGGTTGCTGGAACACGATGCCGAGGTCGCGGCGCCGCAGCGCCGCGCGAGCCGCCCGGTCCATGCCGCTGGTAGCGGTGCCGTCGACAGTGACCTCCCCGCTGTCCGGGGTGATCAGCGTGGCGGCGACCGCGAGCAAGCTGGATTTTCCGGATCCCGACGGCCCGACCACGCCGGTCACCGAACCGGCAGGGACGTCGAGGGAGACGTTGTCGAGCGCGGTCAACCGGCTGTCACCGTCGGGGTAGGTGAGTGTGACGTCGTGCAGGCTCAGTGTCATCGTGCGCTCCCGAGGGCGGTCAGCGGGTCGATGGCGGTGACGCGGCGCACGGCCAGCGACGCGCCGAGCAGGCCGAGCACCAGCATCGCCGTGGCCGGGGCCAGGAGAGTTCCCGCGTCCAGCGCGAACGGCACCACGCCGGACACGGCCGCGCCGGTGGCCACGGCCAGCGCCGACCCGGCCGCGATCCCGGCCACGAGCACGGCGCACGCCTGGGCCAGTGCGTCGCGCACCAGGTAGCCGGTGGCCGCGCCCAGCGCTTTGAGGACCGCGATGTCGGTGCTGCGCTGGATCGTCCACACCGCGAAGAACGCCCCGGTCACCAGCGCGGATATCGCCAGAAGCAGCCCGCGCATCGCCTGCAGTGAGCTGTTCTCCGCGTCGAACGAGCTGACCGCGTGTCTGGCGTCGTCACGTGCGATGGTGGTGGTGCCCAGCCGCGCGTCGGTGGCAGCCAGGTCGGCGTCCGCGGTGGTGTCGAGCGCGAGTGCGGTGGCATAGCCCGCGCCCTGCGCACCGCCTGCCAGCTCGCGCCAGTCCGGCAACGCGAGCCAGACGACCGGTGCGTGACTGTAGGAATCCGTACCGGCCACCGCCCGTACCCGCAACGAATGGCCGGGCAGCGTCAAGACATCACCGGGCCCGGCGTCGAGTTCCTCGGCGGCCCCTGTGGACAGCACCGCGGCCCCTCGCGCGACCGGCTGCCCGCCCGGGATGAGTGAGCCGCCCGGTTCGCCGCTCGCGGCGACCCCGAACACCGAGATCCGCGCCGCGTGGCCGTCGAGTTCGGCCCTGGCGGTGCCGACCCCGAACGGGGCGGCTCGTTCGACGCCCGTGGCGCGGCTCCACTCGTGAGCCTGCTCCCGGCTGAGCATGGAGCGCTCGAACGCCGCGTCCTCACCGTCGCTCGGGGCTGCGAGAGTTAGGTGGTCGACGGGCAGTCCGGTCACCGCCGAGGTGCTGCTCCGTGCCAACCCTTCGGTCAGTCCCGAGATGAGCCCGACGAGCAGCATCAGCAGAACCACGACCAGCGTCATCAACGTGAAACGCCCGCGGGCGAACCGCATGTCCCGCCACGCAACGAACATGCTCGCTGTCCCCTTCCGTGTGGTGTGGCGGGTGCGCGCAGGCGACCCGCACTACCGTCAGCATCCGGCCGGATGCCGCGCTGACCGTCGTACCGCGGTGCGGTTCCCGGGTGCCGAACGGTGGAGACCCGGATCCATCGTTCGATGGATGACGTCTGCCGTCGCGGCGCTAGCCTGGAGGTGTCGTGAATCCCCGTACCCTGGACCGGCCACTGCGCGTGGTGCGGGTGTGCCTGCACCTGCTGGTGGCGGCGCTGTTGCTGCTGGCGGTGGTGCGCGCGGTGGCTGGCTACACCGCGCGGCCCGTCGTCGTGGCCGCTGCCGCGGCTGCGGTGGCAGCGATCTACGCTGCTGGGCCGCTGCTGCGGCGGGTGGGTCGCTCGCGTGCGGCCACCGGTACGTGGCTGCTGCTGCTCGGCTTGGCCTGGCTGGTGCTGCTCGGGCTGACCCCGGACGGGGTGTGGCTGGCGTTTCCGCTGTTCTTCGTGCAGCTCCACCTGCTCCCGCTGGTGCCGGGACTGGTTGCCGTCGCGGCGACCACGCTGGCCGCGATCGCCGGTTTCGCGTGGCACCAGCAGGGCGTCACACCGGCTGGGATCATCGGCCCCGCGCTGGGGGCCGCGGTGGCGGTGGCCACCGTGCTCGGCTACCTCGCGCTCCACAGGGAGAACGAGCAACGCAAACGGTTGATCGAGGAGTTGACCGAGGCCCGTGACGAGCTGGCCGCCGCGGAGCACGCGGCAGGCGTGCACGCCGAGCGGGAGCGGCTGGCCACCGAGATTCACGACACCGTGGCGCAGGGGCTGTCCAGTATCCAGCTGCTGCTCCGTGCCGCCGAGCGCGCCCTACCCGCCGAGCCGGTCACCGCCGCCGAGCACGTGCGCCAGGCACGGGATGCGGCGCAGGACAACCTGGTGCAGGTGCGTAGGCTGGTGCGGGCGCTGGCACCGGCGGAGCTGGACGGCACGCCACTGCCCGCCGCGCTGCGACGGCTGTGCGAGCAGACCGCCACGCAGTCCGGCCTGGCCGTGCACTTCCACACCAGCGGGGAGCTGGCGACGGTACCGACGGCCTACGAGGTCGCGCTGCTACGGATCGCGCAATCCGCACTGGCGAACACGGTCCGCCACGCGGCTGCGAGCAGGGCCGAGATCACGCTCAGCTACATGGACGACGGCGTCACACTGGACGCTGTGGACGACGGCATCGGCTTCGATCCCGCGACGACCATCGCCTGCCGCGCTGGGGAAGATAGTGACGGCGGTTTCGGGCTGGCAGCGATGCGGGCGCGGGTGCGCTCTCTCGGCGGCACGTTGGCGGTGGAGTCGGCACCGGGGCAGGGGACCGCGCTGGCGGTGAGCTTCCCGTACCGGCACCCGGAAGGGCAGTCACCATGACCGGGCGGATCCGGTTGCTACTCGCCGACGACCACCCTGTGGTGCGCGCAGGCCTGCGAGCCGTGCTCGAGGCCGAGCCCGACCTTGAGGTCGTCGCGGAAGCGGATACCGCGGAGCGGGCGGTGAGCCTGGCGGGATCGTCGGATGTGGACGTGGTGTTGATGGACCTGCAGTTCGGTTCCGGCATGCACGGCGCGGCCGCCACGGAAGCCATCCTCGCCGCTCCCGGGGCGCCGCGTGTGCTGGTGCTGACCACCTACGACACCGATGCGGACATCCTGGCCGCCGTGGAGGCTGGCGCGGCGGGGTACCTGCTCAAGGACACTCCTCCGGAGGAGCTTGCCGCGGCGGTGCGCACGGCGGCGGCGGGCTCCTCCGCCCTGGCGCCTTCGGTGGCCAACCGGTTGATGCGGCGTATGCGCGTGCCGGGAACCGCGCTGAGCAAGCGGGAGATCGAGGTGCTCCAGCTGGTCGCCGACGGTCTGTCCAACCAGGAGATCAGCAAGCGGCTCTTCCTCAGCCAGGCCACGGTCAAGTCGCACCTGGTGCACATCTTCGGCAAGCTCGGCGTCGACTCCCGGACAGCGGCGGTGGCCGCCGCGACTCAGCGCGGTCTGATCCGCAGGTGACGTCGGCAGTCCGGCCGCGAGGCCGCCGCGGCCGGGCGGCAAGGGACCGGTTGCGCTCACCGTTGCCTGCGGCAAGACTGTCGCCATGGCCGATGACGACGCGGAGCCGACGCTGGCCAGGGTGAGCTCCTCCTCGGTGCGCGCGGCCACCGGGCAAGGGTGGCAGGAATGGCTTGGCCAGCTCGATGCCGCGGGAGCGTCGGGGTGGAGCCACAAGGAGATCGTCACCCACCTGAACAGCGAGCACCCCGAGATCAGTGGCTGGTGGCACCAGACGCTGGCGGTTGGTTACGAGCAGGCCCGTGGCAAGCGAGTCGCGGGCCAGACCGCCGACGCGGGCTTCCAGGTGGGGGTGCGCAAGACGGTGCCCGCGACCCCCACGGAGGTGTGGCGGGTGCTGACCGAGCGGCCCGAGCTGTGGCTGGGGGAGGGGGTATCGGTGACGTTCCAGCGGGGCGAGCGCTACACCGTGCAGGCAGGGCCGGACGGTGCCGCCGCTAGCGGTGAGATCCGGGTGGCCAAACCCGGTGACCGGCTCCGGTTCACCTGGCAGCCGCAGGGGTGGGCGTCACCCGCCACGGTGCAGCTTGCGCTGACCGCGCCCGCTTCCGGCAAGACCGCGGTGCAGGCGCACGTGGAGAAGCTGCCCGACGCCGACGCAAGGGAGCGGTCGCGCACGCGCTGGCGCGACGCGCTGGAACGTATCGCCGCGGCGTTGGGCTAACCCCGGCAGGCTCGCCGCGTGGCTGGATCCGGCCGCCGGGGCTAGCCTCGATGCCGATCATGCATGTCCCACAACCGGCGAGAGGGGAGCCGCATGCTGTTCGGCGACGAGCACGTCCGGCGGTACGAGGAAACCGACGGTGAGGTCGGCCATGTCTGGGTGAACGACGCCCCGGTGCTGATCCTGACCACCACCGGCCGCAGGTCAGGCCGCATGCGCAAGTCCGCGCTGATCTACCAGGAGGACGGCGGGCGCTACGTCGTGGTGGCCTCCAAGGGGGGCGCGGACGCCCACCCGGACTGGTACCGCAACCTCCAGGCGAACCCCCAGGTCGGCGTGCAGGTCGGTGCGGAGCGGTTCGCCGCACGCGCCAGGACGGCCGATCCGGACGAGCGGGCGCGCCTGTGGCCGCTGATGGCGGCGGTATGGCCCGACTACGACTCGTACCAGGCCGCCACCGACCGGGAGATCCCCGTCGTGGTGCTGGAACGCGCGTGAGCGCGGCGCCTGCGACCGTCGTAGTGGTCGGCGCCCGCTGCGATGTGGAGGAAGGCGCGACCGCCGAGATGACTGGCATGCTGTCGGCGTCATGGCCGGGAGTTCGTTACTGTTCCCGCACGCGGACAGTCGTTCCCGACGACCGTCCGATGCGCCTCGATCATCCGGGGGAGTGACACGTGGAGTGGTTCGGCGCTGACGGTTACTGGCTGAGCACTCTCGTCTTCCAGCGCGGGCTCGCGCTGGTGTATCTGGTGGCGTTCCTCAGCGCCGCGCTCCAGTTCCGCGCGCTCATCGGTGAGCACGGCATCACCCCGGTGCCCCGCTACACCAGCCGGGTGTCGTTCCGCCGTTCACCCAGCCTGTTCCATCTGTACTATTCGGACCGGTTTTTCGCGCTCGTCGCTTGGACCGGTGTGGTGATTTCCGCGGCACTGCTGTTCGGTATGGGGGATGATCTCCCGCTGTGGGCGCACATGGCGGTGTGGGCGCTGTTGTGGGTGCTCTACGTTTCGACCGTCAACGTCGGCCAGGTCTGGTACGGCTTCGGCTGGGAATCGCTGCTGTGTGAGGTGGGGTTCCTGGCGATCTTCCTCGGCCCGGCCACGATGGAACCGGCGCTGCTGGTGCTGCTGGCGCTGCGCTGGGTGTTGTTCCGGGTGGAGTTCGGGGCCGGGCTCATCAAACTGCGGGGTGATCCGTGCTGGCGGGACCTGACCTGCCTGTACTACCACCACGAGACCCAGCCGATGCCGAACCCGTTGAGCTGGTACTCGCACCACCTGCCGAAACCGCTGCACCGGATGGAGGTGGCCGCCAATCACGTCACCCAGCTCGTGCTGCCGTTCCTGTTGTTCCTGCCGCAGCCCGTGGCGAGCGTCGCCGCGATCATCATGATCGTCACCCAGTTGTGGCTGGTGGCCAGCGGTAACTTCGCGTGGTTGAACGTGCTGACGATCGTCATCGCCCTCTCGGTGATCGCCGACGGTGTGTGGGCGAAGCTGCTGCCGGTGTCGCCGCCCACCGAACTCGACCCGGCACCCACCTGGTTCCAGGGAGTGGTGTTGGCCGTGACCGCGCTGGTGCTGGTGCTCAGCTACTGGCCGGTGCGCAACCTGCTGTCGCGGACCCAGGTGATGAACCGGAGCTTCGAACCGCTGCACCTGGTGAACACCTACGGCGCGTTCGGCGCGGTCACCCGCGAACGCTACGAGGTCGTGATCGAGGGCACCCGGGACGACCCGCCCGGTCCGGGGGCCGAGTGGCGGGAGTACGAGTTCAAGGGCAAGCCGGGCGATGTCACGCGACGCCCGCCGCAGGTCGCGCCCTACCACCTGCGGTTGGACTGGCTGATGTGGTTCGCCGCGCTGTCGCCCGCTTACGCCGAGCCGTGGGTCCGGCGTTTCGTGGCGAAGTTGCTGGCTGGCGACCGCGCCACGCTGAAGCTGCTGCGCCACAACCCGTTCCCTGACAGTCCACCCACCTACGTGCGGGCCTGGTTGTACCGGTACCGGTTCACCACCCCGCGCGAACGCCGCGACACCGGAGCCTGGTGGCATCGCGAACCGTCAGGCCGGTACCTACCCCCGGTTACGCTCAGCGACTGATCGTGGGCGGGGGTGTGAGCCGAAGGACTCCTTCGGTACATCATGTGCACCGGAGGGCCCCTTCGGCTCATCCCAGGCCGATCAGCACCAGTGCCGCGATGGCGATCACCAGTCCGGCCGCGCGGCGCGGGGGCAGGTACTCCGCCAGCACCATCCGGGCGAGCAGCACGGTCACCGCGGGCGATAGCGAGGCGAGCACCGCCGTGATGCTCACCAGGCCGGTGCGGGTGCCGTACAGGAACGCCACCGTCGCCAGGATGCCCGCCACCCCGGCCGCGACCACGGCGGCCCACACCGAGCGTGGCGGCCGAATGCCGCGCCCGGTCGCGACGACGACGAGCAGGAACGCGCCTGCCACGACGCACTGCGCGGCCAGCACCGGCCAGATCCCGCTACCGTCGCCGGTGCGGTCGAGGGCGAGGTACAGCGTCGCGAAGCCGACTCCTGCGGCGAGACCGAACCCGAACCCCTCGGCGAGGGGCCCACCGAACCCGCCACCGGCGGCACGCCTACCGCCGGTGGAGACCAGCCCGATCGCTGCCAGTCCGGTAATCACGCCAGCCCAGGCGAGCAGAGTGGGGCGCTCACCGATCGCCAGCGCCACGAGGATCGGCAGCCCCGCGCCGGACAGCGAACTCACCGGGGCGATCACGTTCATCTGGCCGATGACCATGCCGCGGATCAGGAACAGCCCACCCGCCGCCTTGCCGACGCCCGCGACACAGCCCCAGGCGAGGTCGGCCACGGTGGGCGAAGCCTCCGGGGTAAACGGCAGCACCACAAGCAGCACAGCGAGCAGCACCGCGAGGCTCACCAGTTGGGTGGCCACCAGCACCGGCCACACCCCACCGCGCCTGCCCGCCAGGCCGACGAAGAAATCACCCGCGCCGTACCCGGCGGCGGCCCCCAGCCCCAGGAGCAGGTTCACCGCCACCGCCCCCTCGGGCGGCCGCGCATCGGCACGGAAAGTGGTACGGATGTATCAGTCACGTGGTCGACGGTAGCGGGGATGGGCGGCAAGCGCTCGGTCGCTCGGCGGACGCGATGAGGACCCCGAGACGCGAGGCCGCGACACGGCCACGTGGTACGAAGGAGCCATGACAGGCGGTGACGGTGTGATCGACGGTGTCGACAGCTCCTCGACGGTGCCACCGTTCGAGCAGGTGCGCTCGCAGCTGGCGCGGAAGATCAACGACGGAAGTCTCCCGGTGGGCACCAAGCTCCCCACCGTGCGCGCGCTGGCCGCCGATCTCGGTATCGCGGCCAACACCGTCGCCCGCGCCTACCGGGAGCTGGAGTCCGCCGGGATGATCGACACGCGCGGCCGGTCGGGAACCTTCGTCTCGGCCACCGGCGACCGCAGCAGGAGCAAGGCCGCCGAGCACGCCGCCGAGTACGCCCGCGCCGTTGATGCCCTCGGCATCGACCGGCAGGAGGCATTGGCGATCGTGCGCGCGGCGCTGGAATCCTGAGCCGGTGGTGCGAGCGGAAGGGCTTTTTGGGTACACGATGTGCACCTGAGGAGTCCTTCGGCTCACCCATCGTGACGACGGACCGGAGGTCATCATGGCCGAACGCATCCTCATCACCGGCGCCGCGGGTCGTATCGGCGCCATGCTGCGGCAGCGGATGCCGCGGCGGGGCCGCCTGCTGCGGCTGCTCGACGCCGTTCCGTTGGATGGTGACAGCGGGGCGGCCGCCGACGTCGACGCCGAGGGCGCGGTCGAGATCGTGCGGGCTGATGTCACCGACGCGGCGGCCGTGGAGCGCGCGTGCCGGGACGTCGACGCCGTCGTTCACCTCGCGGCGCTGCCTGGCGAGGCCCCGTGGCCGGACGTGCTGCACGCCAACATCCACGGCACCTACACCGTGCTGGAGGCCGCACGGCGGGCCGGCGTGCCTCGGGTCGTGCTGGCGAGCAGCAACCACGCGGTGGGGTTCCACCCGCTGGCCGATGGGGTCGGTGACTACGCGTTCCCGCGCCCGGACACGTTCTACGGCGTCAGCAAGGTGACGGGGGAGGCGCTGGGCAGCCTGTACCACGACCGGTACGGCATGCACGTGCTCTGCCTGCGGATCGGTTCGGCCACCGAACGCCCGCGTAACCTGCGCGAGTTGGAGACCTGGTTGTCGCCGGAGGACTGCGCGCGGCTGGTGGAGGCGATGCTCGCCGCACAGGAGCCCGGCTTCCGGGTGGTGTGGGGCGTGTCCGCGAACAGCCGGGGACGGTTCTCGCTGCGCGAGGCCCTGGAGCTCGGCTACCGTCCGCAGGACGACGCGGAGCGGTACCGCCACCTCATCGCCGGCGAGGTTCGGTCCGATGAGGACGTCGTCGGTGGGCCGTGGGCGAGGCGCGATGCCGGACCAGATACACCCCGAGATGCGGGAGATCCTTAGTGTCGACGCGACCGTGGCTGACACACTAGCCGGGCATGGAGGGTGACACCGCGCGACGGCCGGTTTCGGATGTCTCGGTCGGCGACTGGATCGCGCCCAGGCTGGGGACGTTCGGCGGCTGGGTCGGCTCCGTGGTGCCGCACGGGTTCGACGCGTACGCGCGCGTGCTGCACCCCGTGGTCGACGCCGAGGACCAGCCAGCCACCTGGGTGGATGTCTGCGCCGCCACCGGCAAGCAGGCGCACGCGCTGATGCAGTGGGGGCGCATCGCCGCAAGCGGCGGGGAGCGCGCCGACCGCGCCGTGGACTGGGACGGCGACGAACCTGAGCCGGGTAACCTCGCTCCGGAGCAGTTCACGGCGCTGTGCCGCATCCTGTCGCGACACACCACCACGCCCGGGGCCTGCTACTTCGGCCTGTGGGACGGCTGGGGCTGGATCTCGGGCGGCAGGGCCGTGGCACGGATGGTGGTTCGGAGGCCGGGATTCGGTGCCCGCCTGCGGCGGATGCTCGGGTTGCTTCGCCGCGACGAGCGGCCGGAGCCGGTGCCGCCCGCGTTCCCGCGCGAGGTGCTCGACGGGCCGCGTCTGCACCATCCTGGCCGCGACTACATCCTGTTCAGCGGCTCGCTGGAGGGAGCTGAGCCGTTTGACGAGGGGGATGGCGGCCGGCAGTCGCCGAACCTCATGTGGCCGTCCGACCGGGCATGGTTCGTCGGCTCCGAGATCGACTTCGATTCGACGCTGGTGGCGGGCAGCGCTGAACTGATCGCAGAAGTGCTGGCGGAGCCCGCACTGGATGCTTGGATAGTGTCCACGGAGGATTGTCTGGCCCTCGAAGGGGACACGATCAACGCCTGACAGCCGGGCGTCGTTGACCTCGGTGGCCGCGTCGCGCGTGCTACGGTGACGTCCGGGTCGGCGAGAGGGGGATCGGTGTCTGGGGATGCGGTGCCGGACGCTGGCGGTAGGCAGCAGCCTGAGCGGATGCGCTGGCAGCCCATGGCCGCGGCAGCGCTCATCGCAGGTACCTGGCCGGTGCCTGCGGCGCTCGTCGTCGCGATCATGTATACCGTTTTCGTGCTCTCGCCTGCGATCACGGGCGATGACAGCGCCGCCCGGGCGGGGCAGGTCTTCGTGCTGATCGTGACCCTCGGCGGGCTGTTCGGTCTGTGGTGGCTCGCCTGGCGGCTGCTACGCCGGGTGCGGGCGCACAGCCCTGCGCTGGTGGCTGGGGTGGCGATCGTGGTGCCCGTGGTCACTGTCTTCGCGCTGCCCAGCATCGGCATGCTCTCGACGTGGCAGTACGCAGTCGTGCTGGTGGGCGTCGCTGTGGTGAGCGCTGCGGCCGCCGCTGCCGTTACCGAGTGGTCGGCCTACCGCGCCGCTGCGGTCGACGGTCAGTGGTCGTAACCGCTCACCCAGCCGTGCGGCGTTCAGCCAGTAGCCGGTTGAGCAGCGCCACCAAATCGTCGGTGTCGGCGCCGAGGCCGGAGGTGGCGGGCAGGGCCGCGTCGGCGCCGGTGAGCGAGTGCGACAGCGCGGTGCTGCGCGACCCACCGGCCGGGGCGGGCAGCTCCCGGGTGCCGTCTTCGGAGTAGCGCACGCCGACCATGGTGCCGCCGCGGTAGGGCAACCGGATGGTGACGAACTCGTCGATGTGGTGCCAGCGCATCTCGACGGGCCGGGAGAACAACGAGCCCGCCGTGAGGCCCTCCTCGGTGACCTGTAGCTGGGGTGGGTGAAGTGTCATCGCCGCGAGCACGAGCGTGGCGGCGCCGAAGAACACGGCGAGTAGCCAGCCGAGGGCGTTGCCGTCGAGGATCATGCTCACGCCGACGGCAGCCAGGGCCGCCGCGATCACGGCGAGCCCGCCGGGGCGCCGCCGGGACTCGGCCAGCGTGAACGGCACTTCCTCGGGGAGCGCGTGCCCTCGCCGTCGTGTCACGGGCTCCATTGTGCCCTGCGATGCCGGCGTGAAGCAGCCGCGCACCTCCCGGCGCGCCCGTTGATCAGCTGCGCCGCAGCCGCGTGGTGAACAGGTGCCAGGAGCTCGCGGGGATGACGAGCTGACCGCCGTCGGGGTCCTTGCTGTCGCGGATCGCGGTGGTCACGGTGCGCCGATCGAGCTCGACGCAGGCGTTGTTGTCGCCGCCGGAGTAGCTGCTCTTACGCCACCTCGTGCTGCTGGTCATTGGTGTCCATGGCCCTTATCTGTCGTGTGATCAACGACGCCGAGTCGGCAGGCGAGAGCGCTGCCCGCGCGGCGTCGTCGAACATGGTGGTGAAGCGTTCAACGTCGGCTTCATTATCCACCCAGGCACCGCCCGCCGGGTATTCGAGGTAGACACCGGGTACCTCGCCCGGCTCGGGGTAGTCCACGATGATGCAGCCACCGTTCATGGATCCGTAAGCGCCCGCGCCGAAGGGGATGACTTGGATCGTGATGTGCTCAAGCTTGCCGAGCTCCACGAGATGTTCCAACTGTCCGCGCATTACTTCGACGCCGCCGACCGCTCGACGGATAAGGGCCTCGTCAATCACGGCGTGCAGCGGGACAGGGCCGGACTCCTCCAAGAGTTGTTGCCTCGTTCGTCGTGCCGTGACGAGCTTGTCAGTCTGGGAGTCGGAAACGTGGAAGCGTCGCGCTGTGGAGATCACTGCACGGGCATACGCTTCCGTCTGCATCAGCCCTGGCACGACCGACATCTCGACAATCCGGATCCGTTCGGCTTCGCGCTCGGCGTTGACCAGGCGTCGGTAGGACTTCGGCGCGCCGGTGGGCAGCCGGATGGACGGCGGCTCGTCCCTGGCGTGCTCCCATAACGTCAGGGCGCGGGTGCGGTCCTCGTCGGTGGCACCGTAGAGGTTCAGCAGCGCGAGCACCGTGGCCCAGACGGGCATGACCTGGCCGGATTCGTAGCGGCTGACGGTGCTGTCGGAGGTCTTGAGTTCGTGGGCGGCCTGCTCCAGCAGCACGCCCGCGTCGGTGCGCAGGTCGTGGAGGAACCGTCCCAGACGCCGTTTCGCGCGGGTAGCCGTTTTCATGGCCGTATCCTAGCTGAGGTTGCTCGTATGTCGGGTACACACTTTCGAGCTATTGATCGTGCAACTGCGTACTTATAATCTGCACTTGCCGGTGAGGTGGCCGATGGGTGGTGAAGCGGCCCGGTCACCTCACCGGTGCGAACCACCGGTAGCGATAACGGAGGTTGAGATGTTCCTGAGCCGTGGCATCGAGGTGGATTCCTGGGTGCGGATCGACGGATCGTGCGAGATCCTCGGTGAGGTTGTGGGCGATGAGGCCCAGTTCCGTCTGGGGAACCCGCGCGCGACCGGGTTGGACATGGTCACCGATGAACGTGGTCTCGCCAGGCTGGTCGAACGGTGCTCGGAGGTGCTGGAGACCATGCGTTCCGACGAGGAAGGGGAGTGACCGGCGGTCTAGCGGCCCCGCAGCGAGTTTTCCAGTTCGCTGAGCTTGTTCGCGATCGTCATCACATCGGCCCCGATGAGGGTGATCCACCCACCTTCGGTGGGGCTGAGCAGGGCGCGCCCGGCCTCGGTCGTGTCCAGCCAGAAGGGCACCGGGGTGCGGTTGACGTACCGGCGACCGTGCCCGTCGCGGATGGCCGCGTAGAGCTGCCCGGCCGCACTGCGGTCCTGGTCGAGGAAGCGCTTCATGCGTTTGGCGTCGCGCGAACTGGCATCCGAGCCGAACGCCTCGCCCTTCTCCGCGGCATCCAGGTCCGCTGGGTCGCAGCTCATCGAGTGCACCCGCGCGGCGGGCACGGTCGGCAGCGCCGCTGCCAGCCGCGCCCCCATCTGCTCGGCCGGGATCGGCGCGATCTCGATCTGCTCGCCGTGACTGGTGATCAGCAGCGCATCACGGCCGTGCGCGGCGGCGCGGATCGTGGTGGTGGTGCCGTCGATGGAGGCGATGGTGTAGTACTCGACGGCGGGGCGCTGCATGGTGACCAGCGTGTCGCGGAAGTCGTCGCTGGCGCGGTTGCCGGAGGTCAGCCCCTGATCGGTCAGTTCCCGCAGCACCCGCACATCGCGTTGCTGCCGCACCTCCGGTGGATACCAGCGGCTACCACCCACCAAAGTGGTGTGTGGATCGCCGAGGTTTTCCTTGTCCAGCAGGGTGGCGTAGGTCTCCAGGCTGATCGTGACCGGTCGCGTGATCACAGGTCTGACTCCCCCTCCGAGTGTCGACTCCTCGTACGGTGGCTACTCGCCGATGACCCCGTCGATGATGACCATCCCGGTCACCGGGTCGTACTCCTTCTCCCCGTGCTCGTCACGCACCACCGGCAGCCCGGTATCCAGCTGCTCGTCCTGGATGAACTTCCGCTCATGCTGCTCATCCTCACTGCCCTGGCCACCACGACCGGCACCGGCACCCATCATGCCGCCCATCGGCGCCCGCCCCCCGGCAGCAGCAGCACCCTGGCCACCACCAGCGGCAGCACCAGCCGCACCCGAACCCGTCGGCCCGAAACCACCCTGACCACTCATCGCCCCAGGAGCCGCACCACCAGCACCCCCGGCAGCACCACCCGGGGCCGCACCAGCGAACCCACCGGCAGCCATCCCGGCACCCCCAGCGGCAGCACCCGAACCCATCGGGCCGAACTCACCCCCAGCACGACCCGCACCACCAGCGCCACCCAGGCCCGAGGCGCCGGTACCACTCGGCGGGATCACCGTCCCATCCGGACGCACCAGACTCCCATCCGGACGCCGGATCGTGCCATCCGGATACCGGATACTGCCATCCGGCAACCGCACCCCACCCTGACGACCACCAACACCAGGAACACCACCACCAGCACCCCCAGCACCTGTACCGGAACCCGCACCGGCACCAGCACCAGCACCGGCTACCGCACCCCCCGGCACACCCGGAGCACCAGCAACACCACCCGACGGCGCCACACCCCCACCACCAGCAGTACCTGCGCCCGCACCAGCCGCGGTGGGTGCTGTGGGATAGCCGCCGGAGCCTGCACCGGCACCGACGCCGGATCCGAAGGTCGCCCCAGCCGTGGCTGTCTCACCACTGCGCTCGCGGTCCCGGTGGGTGTAGTCGCTCTCGATCTGCTCCCGGTTGGCCTGCGAGCTGGTGGAGTAGCGCTCGTAGGCTTCGATATTGCGCTGGTTCTTCTCCTCCCAGGCGGCACGCTTGTCCTCGGCCGAATCCATGAACCCCAGCGTCCAGCCGGTCTTGTCGACGAACCAGTTCGGATCGTCCGCCTGGGGCTCGACCTCTTCAACTTCGTTCCGCACGCGGTAGAACGCATCGTTCTGCCCGTTCATGCTCGGGTCGGTTGGCCGGACTTTGGAGGCGGTCATCGCGGACTTGTCGCGGAACTGGTCCAGCTCGGCCTTGAACGCCTCGGCCGCCTCACCCCGCCAGGCCTCGCCGACGCTCCCGTGCAGCCGGGCCAGCTCCTCCGCGACCTCCTGGTGCACCGAGTGCCCTCTGCCAGCGGCTTCACGACCAGCCCCCAACGTGTCGGGAAACCGATCCTGGGCCGTCATCCACTCGTAAATCTGGGCACCCGAGTAGCCGGTGGCGCCCCGGCCATCGACCATCGCATCGGCCATCAGTTATCCCCCTTCATCGTCTCCACAGCAAGCTCGGCGAGCTCGTAGGCAGCCTCGCAGGCCTCTCCCTCACCTCGAAACGGCGCATTCGAACCGGGACCAGCGGTCACGGTTACCCACATAGCCAGGTCATCGCGCACCCCGACGATGGCGTTGCATGATCCTCTATCGCGAGCGTCGGCGGGATCGGCGATCAGTGTCGGATACCCGTCTGTCTCGTCAACTTCGTTGAAAAGCGCCCATTCGTTGAGCGCATGATCTTCATAAATTCCGCTCAAGCCTTCCTTGTTGTTCAAGGTATACGCAACTCGGAAGTGTCCGTAGCCAAGTCCCATATCCCAATCACAGACAGAGTCGTCGTGTTCTGTAATGCGCGCTTCGGCTTCTTCGTACTCGTAGCCAGCTTCGGCGAGCAGCTCATCGTCGAGAGCGAGACAGGGGTCGTCTTCGAACCGCGTCGTGTCAATGGGTTCGTCCACTGCTGGGGCGCCGCTGTGGGGTAGGTCCGCCCTGCTGTGCTGCTCGTCCTGCTGGCGGTTGTCGTCGGGAGTTTCTGCGGTCCCATTGGTGGACTCGGTGCAGGCGGTGACCAGCATGGCGAGCGCGGCGAGCGCGGCTACTGGTGTGGTGCTTCGTGCGCGTGTCATCCCTGTCGCTCGATTTCTTCTGCGTGTTGCTCTTCCAGCCACAGTCGCTCGTGCTTGATCGTTCGTAGGTCTTCGATCAGCACTTCGAGTTCCGAAAGCTCAGCATCGAGCGACTCAAGGTAGGCTTGGCCTCCCCGGTTCGCCGCGAAGGCGTAGTTGCTCGACACAGGGTCGTTGCGCTCCAGGATGTTTTTTAGAGCTGGCGCGTCGTCGTCTCGGTGCAGGGCAAGCTTTTCGTAGAGTTCTATGAGTCGGTTGATGACTTGTTGGACGCCGTCTTCGTCGAAGGCGATGTCTTCGAGTCCGCCTTTGACAATGGCGTCGGCGTTGTTGCGGAGTTGGTCGGCGTAGAGCAGCTCACCCATGTTGCTGGCGGTGCGGCCGTTGTCGTTGGGTTGCAGGAGCTGCTGGTGAACGTCGGAGACCTCAGCCTCGGCTGGTCCGCCGCTGGATGGTGGCGTGGGTACGCCGGGTGTGGGGTTTTCGTCGATGGCCGGTAGTGGCATGTTGGGGTTGCCGGTGCCGTCCTGAGCAGGCACGATGAACCCTCCTCCCTGGGATCGTCCCCGTGTGATGCCGCGCGCGACATACTCACCGTAGCGATGGCATCACCCGGCGGCAACGCGTTCCGGTCAAATCAACCTTCCCCCGAAGGTGTGAGCCACACTACCGCAGCAGCGACAGCGCAGCCGTCAGCTATCCCCCTTCATAGTCTCCACAGCGAGCTCGGCGAGTTCGTAGGCGGCTTCGCAGGCTTCTCCTTCACCTTGGAACGGGGCGTCCGAACTCGGTCCAGCACTCATGGTTACCCACACAGCTAGCTCATCGCGGACACCGACGATGATGTTGCATCGTCCTCGGTCTCGCGAGTCGACCTGATCTGCGAGTAGTGCTGGATATCCGTGAATCGCTTCAGTTTCGTCGAACAGTTCCCACTCTTCAGCCTCGTGGTCTTGGTACACACCGCTTAGTCCTTCAGGGTTGTTGAGTGTGTACGCGACAACGAACCTTCCTTCGCCGAGTCCCATACTCCATCTGCAGAGAGACACGTTGTCATCGGTGACCTCGGTTTCGGCTTCTTCGTAGTCGTATCCGGCTTCAGCGAGTTGTTGGTCGGTCAGGGCGAGGCATGGATCGTCTTCGAAGCGTGCGGTGTCGAGTGGGTTCTCGACGGCGGGGGCGCCGCTGTGGGGGAGATCGGTGTCGTTGTGTTGTTCGTCGTGCGCGCCGTTGTTGTTGGCGGGTTCGGGTTCACCGTCGTTGTTGGTGGTGCAGGCGGTGATCAACATGGCGAGCGCGGCGAGCGCGGCTACGGCAGTTGGCGTGCGGCGTGTGCGTGTCATGCCTGTCGCTCGATCACTTCCACATGTTGCTCTTCTTGCCACAATCGCTCGTCCCTGATCCTTTCCACGTCCTCGATAAGTTTCTTCAGGTCGTCCAGTTCATTCTCTAACGCCTCGATGTACGCTTTACCGCCGCGGTTCGCGGCGAAAGCGTAGTTGCTTGACACTGGGTCGTCGCGTTCGAAAATACTCTCCAGGGCGTAACTGTCCCGTTCTCGGTGCTGATCCAGCTTGTCGTACAGCTCCAAGAGCCGTGTGATGACCTTGTTGACGCCGTCTTCGTCGAAGGCGATGTCTTCGAGTTGGCCTGAGACCTTGGCGTCGGCGTTGGTGCGGAGTTGGTTGGCGTAGCGCAGCTCGCCGCCTGCGGGTATGCCGGGTGTGGGGTTTTCGTCGATGGCGGGTAGTGGTAGGTCTGGGTTGCCGGTTCCGTCCTGCGCAGGCACGGTGTGTCCCTCCTCCCTGGGATCGTCCCCGTGTGTGATGCCGCGCGCGACATACTCACCGTAGCGATGGCATCACCCGGCGGCAACGCGTTCCGGTTAAATCAACCTTCCCCCGAAGGTGTGAGCCACACTACCGCAGCAGCGGCAGCGCCGAACCTAGCCGGTTACCGTCCGCCAGGCGACGGCGCCCGACAGGCACCTAACTGGTGGCCGTCGACCGACCCGGACCAGCATCAGCTATCCCCCTTCATAGTCTCCACTGCGAGTTCGGCGAGTTCGTAGGCAGCCCTGCAAGGCGCATCACGATGTGGACTGTGACGCCCCGCGTCCATTGTTACCCAAACGGCTAACTCGTCGTTGGCGCCAAAAATGACATTGCATGCGCCTCTTTCGCGGGCGTCAATAGGGTCGGCGAACAACGCAGGATGTCCGTGAACCGGGTCGGCTTGGTCAAATACCTCCCAGGTTTCTAGACCGTGGGCTTGGTAGACACCACTTAATCCATGTTGATTTTCCACTGTGAACCCGATTACGAAAGTGCCTTCGCCGCGCCCCATGTTCCACTCACATACGTGGTCAGCGTGCATTGTTACGCGCGCTTCGACATCCTCGTACTCATATCCGTACTCGGTGAGTTGTTGGTCTGATAGTGCCAGGCACGGGTCCTCTTCGAACCGCGTCGTGTCGATCGGATCGTCCACCGGCGGTGCGCCGCTGTGCGGCAGCTCGGGGCTGCTGTGTTGCTCGTCCTGCTCGCTGTTGTCGTTGGGGGTTTCCGGAGTCCCGTCGGTGGACTCGGCGCAGGCGGTCAGCAGCATCGCGAGTGCGGCGAGCGCGGCTACGGCGGTGGTGTGTCGTGGAGTCGTCATCGGTGTTCGTCGTTCTCCCCGTGTCCCAGGACCCAGCCGCTACCGCGCGGCAATGATCGGGCTGCCCCAGCCTTATGCCCGTCGGGCTTGTAGCCTGCCATCCTGCCGGAGCTGCTGCGGGCCTCGATGGCGGGGCCGGCTGCCGCGCCTCACGCTTCGACCACCTGCCGTTCCACGGAGAGGTTGGCGCGGTCGGCCGCCGCACGGCCCGCATCCCAGCCCTCGCCGTTGCTCGCCGACACCCGCCTGCGGCGGAGGGTGCCGAAGTACTGCCGGAACGTCTCCTCGACCGCCCGGTCCCGCTCGGCCAGCACCGGCAGTAACCGCGCGTCCTCGTGCGGATCGTGTGCCGTCCGGGCCGCTTCGGTGAGCCGCTCGCCGATGCGCCTGGCGTACGACAGCAGGAAGGACCGGCGGAACGAGCGTGTGCTCGACCGTCCGGACCCGCCGCGCTGGCTGCCGTGCGCCAGCATGGCCTGGGTGGCCTGCACGAGCAGCGAGGTCGCCAGCAACTCGGTGATTTCGAGGTCGAGCTCGTGGCCGACGAGCACCATCAGCCCGAGTCCGGAGTAGCTCACGGACTTGCACCGGTTGGCCTCGGCAATCGCCGCGACCAGCTGCGCCTTGGCGTCCACATAGGGGCTGTCCAGCCAGAGCCTGCTCGAACCGGCGGCCTGCGGTGCGTGCCGGTCCGCGTCAAGCAACGCGCGCGCGAGCGCGTGCCGGTTCATCATCGCCTGCGCCTTGGCCGACAGCGCCTCGGCTTCCTCGGGAAACTGCGTCGACTCGGCCTTGGCCAGCAGCGAGCGCACCCGGTGCAGCAGCCTCGGATCGATGTGTTCGGCAGGTTGCGCCCCGCACGCGGCATCGCTGCCCGGGGGCGGGACGGTGACCGGGAGCGACGGCAGGTAGGCGAACGTGCCGAGCGCGTGGATCACGCTGTGCAGCGCGTGTTCCACGCTGATGCCCTGTTCCCGAGCCCACTGGCACAGATGCGGTTCCTCCCGCTCCCACCACACGGTAGCCCCCAGCTGGCGCAGCTGCTCCTGCCACCGTGGGTGCAGGCCGACCGACGGGTACTGGGCGGCGTCGGCGGCGATGGCGTCGACCACAAGCCGGGTGGCCTTGGCCGGGCATCGCCGCCGCGCCAGCTCCCGGACATCGAGCGGCTGCCACCCGCGCTGCCACGCCGATTCGGCCCCCTCAGCCAGCGCCATACCCGACGCGGTAGCCACCGCGCGCTCCTCGTGCGGGAGGTGCCGGGAAGCCAGCTCGGCTACGTGCACCCGCGCGGCGATCGACTCCCCGACGAGGGTGGTGCGCGCGGCTGTCCAGAGCGTGGCCACGATCGACTCCAGCATCGGTGACCGGTCCTCGGTTGCCTGCCGGTCGCGTGCGTCCATGGGACTCCTTCTCGTCGCTGCCGTCGGTCGCGGACTGTAACGGCCGGCACCGACATCACACGATTCGCCCAGGTCAACGTGGCTTCTGTCGTCGAGCTAGTGCGGCACGGCGCACATCAGCCACCGAACAATTGAAGTGTCTTGACAAATAAAATTGTCGGACGCATTATCGATCCATGAACGGGATCATGGTGATCGACAAGCCGGATGCGGCCGAAGCGTCGCTCGACCCGGTCCGCGCGCGGCTACTCGGCGAGCTGGTCGAACCCGCTTCGGCCGCGACACTGGCCGACCGCCTTGACCTGCCACGTCAGAAGGTGAACTACCACATGCGTGCCCTCGAACGGCATGGCCTGGTGCGGCTGGTTGAGGAGCGACGCAAGGGCAACTGCACCGAACGGATCCTGCAAACCGCGGCGTCCGAACTGGTGCTGTCACCGGCCCTGCTGGCCGCCGTCGAGCCGGATCCGGACCGTCACCCCGACCGGCTGTCGGCCCGGTGGCTGCTGGCGCTGGCCAGCCGCATGGTGCGGGAGGTTGGCGAATTGATCACCGGAGCGACCCGTACCCGCAAGCGGCTCGCCACGTTCGGCATCGACGGCACGATCCGGTTCGCCACGCCTGGCGACCGGGCGGCCTTCGCCGAAGAACTCACCAACACTCTGACCGCGCTGGTGTCGAAGTACCACAACGAATCGGCGGGCGAGGGGCGCGAGCATCGCGTCGTGCTGGCGCTGCACCCGATGGTCCCTCGCGACGAGGGAGATGAGGAGAGCACTGATGGATGACCACTGGCAGCTACACAAGGAAATCCGGCTCGACGCCACCCCTGAGGAGGTGTGGGAGGCGGTGTCGACCGGTCAGGGAATCGCGAGCTGGTTCGTGCCGCACGAGTTCGATGCCAACGGTGAACACGCCGTGGCCGACTTCGGTTCCGGTAACGAGCAGACAGGCGTCGTGCTGCGGCGCGAACCCGGTCGGCGCATCGTGTTCGGCAACGAGGACGGTAACGAGGCGATGGAGTTCCTCGTGGAGGCCAGCGACGGTGGCAGCACGGTGTTGCGGCTGGTGCAGAGCGGCCTCGGCGGTGAGGACTGGGAGCGCGAGTACCACAGCAAGGGATGGGACCTCTTCCTGTACAACCTCACCCAGTACCTGACGCACTTCCGTGGCCAGCCGGTGGTCAACGTGCTGGTCATGGGCTTCACCCCGCTGGACTCGGTGGCCGTGTGGGAACGGTTCCGGACCGCGCTGGGCATCAGGGCGGACCTCGCGGTCGGCGACCGGGTCGAGCTCGAACCGGACGGCCTGGACCCGATCCGCGGCGTCGTCGACGTCGCCGACCACGGCCTGCTCGGCATTCGCACCGACCACGCCCTCTACCGGTTCGGTGGCGAGGGCGCCGACGCCTGGGGCATGGTGAACGCCTTCCACTACTTCTACGGCGTCGACATCGACCGGGCGGCAGCGACCGCGCGTTGGCAAGCCTGGCTCGACCGGCTGTTCCCGCCGCCCGAACAGGGGTAATCCGCCAGGTCACATCCCCAGCAGCCGCCGCAGCTCGCGGGCCTGCCTGCGGGACACCTCGACCCTGCTGGCCTGGTGGTCGTTCATCACCAGCGTCAGTGCGCCTTTGAAGTCGGGCACCAGCTCCCGGATGTGGTCGAGGTTGACCAGGTAGGAACGGTGCGCGCGGAAGAAGTGCCCGCGCAGCCTGCGCTCCAGCTCGTTCAGCGAGAAGCTCACCAGCACCCGCTCGGTCTGTAGTTGCAGGTACGAGTACCCGCGGGCGGCGCTGGCGTAGATGATGGACGATTCGTCGATGAGCACCGTGCGGTCGCCGCGCTGCACCGGGATGCGCCCCAGGGCGTCGGGCCCCTGGGGCGTGGCCTGCGCTGCCTGCGGCTCGCCCTCCTCTGGTGTGCCGGCCAACGCCCGCTCCAGCGCCCTGCCGAGACGTTCGGCTTCGAAGGGCTTCACCAGGTAGTCGGCTGCTTCCAGGTCGAAGGCCTCCACGGCGTGATCGGGATAGGCGGTGGTAAAGATGACTTTGGGGGCGTGCTGCGATTCCCGGAGCGCGGCGGCGACGTCGAGCCCGGTGCCGCCCGGCATGCGGATGTCCAACAGCACCACGTCGTAGCTGAGCGAACGCAGCAGCGTCAGGGCCTCCTCAGCGTTGGTGGCCTCGCCGACTACCTGGACATGTTCGAAGTTGCCCAGCAGGTACCGCAGTTCGGCCCGTGCGGGAGCCTCGTCGTCGACGATGAGACAACGCGCGCGCATGCGATCACCCTAAGGGGATTCGTAGGTCCACAACAGTGCCTTCGCCTTCCGTGGATTGCACGTCGAAGCGATACCGCTCGCCGAACAGGGTGTCCAGCCGTTCGGAGATGTTCCGCAGCCCGATCCCACCGTTCGCGGTGACCTCACCGGCAATGACCTGTGTCAGCCGCTTGCTGTCGATACCCACCCCGTCGTCGGATACCCGGATGATGGTGGTGCGGGTGAGCGGATCCACCCGCGCTTTGAGGGTGACGGTGCCCCCGTCCACCTTGTTCGCCAGGCCGTGCTTGACCGCGTTCTCCACCAGTGGCTGGATCGTCAGCACCGGAACTTGCGTGGTCAGCACCTGGGGATCCACGTCGTACCGCACCCGCAGCCGCTCGCCATAACGAGCCTGCTCCAAGGACAGGTAGGTACGCACGAAGAAGTACTCCTGGCCGAACTCCGCGAACTGCCCTTCCTGCCGCACCGCGTAACGGAAGAAATCGGACAGTCGAAGCAGTAACTGCCGTGCCTCTTCCGGGTCGGTGCGTGCCTTGGACGCGATGGTGTTTAACGTGTTGAACAGGAAGTGCGGGTTGATCTGGGCGCGGAGCGCGTCCAGTTTGGCGTCTACGGCGAGCTTGCGTTCCCTGTCCAGCTCGGCCAGTTCGAGGTGCAGCGACAGGATCCCCGCCATGCCCTCGATCAGCCCGCGGGGTGGGGGAGACTCGTCGAGCCGGTACACCTTCAGCGTGCCAACCACGCGCTTGCCGATCGCCAGCGGCGCCACGACCGCGCTCTGCAGCGGGCACTCCGGATCCGGGCAGCCGAGCCTGGCGCGCTGCCGCACAACCACAGTCCTGGCTCGGTCGAGGACCTTGCCGGAGACGTAGGTTTGCGGCGGGTCGCCGACGGTGTGGTGGTCGGAGCCGGGTCCGATGAACGCCAGCACCCGATCACGGTCGGTGATCGCCACCGAGTCGCCACCCAGCAGCGGGTGCAGGAGCTCGGCGGTGCGTTGCGCGGCCTCGGAGGTCAGCCCGGACCGTAGCGGCATCGACTTGCCGACCGCGGCGATGGTGCCTGGCCGGGAGTAGGCGCCCTGCCTGGACGCCTGCCTGCCAGCCAGCCGCGCCAGCCGTGGCCCCCGCAGCGCCGACGGGTAGCCGATGGTCAGCAGCATGGTCAGACCCAACCCGATCAGGATCGTGGTCCCCACTCCGAGCGCAGGCGCGGTCACGACCTGGGTGACCAGGTACACCACGCCCCAGGCCAGCGCCAGCATGACCGCCAGCGGGAGGCTGCCGTTGCTCATCGCTGCCTACTCTTCGTTGCGTTTCCTGCCGCGCCACGCGAGGGCTCGTCGATACCGGCGATGGTCAGCCTGGCCAGCCGTAGCGCCTGCCGGTCGGCGGCCGTGCCGTGCAGCTTCAGCCACAGCCGGTCGAGGTTCGGCGGTGTGACGGTGCGACGTGACACCAGCACCGTCACGGTGGCCGCCAGTGGCGCGGCCACGACGGTGGGGGTCAGCAGCATCTCGCGGAGACCGTCCGCGCCGAGCACGGTGCCAGCGACGATCATGCCGATCGCGGTGATCGTCCCTGTGGCCATGCCGGCGACCGCTCCCGCCGCCGTGGTGCCGCGCCACCAGATGGTCAGCATGAACACTGGCGTCAGTGCCGAACCGGCCAGCGCGAAAGCCCAGGTCACCATGGTCGCCACGATCGAGGGGAGCAGGGCGGTGAGCGAGTCGGGTCGCATGGTCAGTGCCACCACCGCGGAGACCACCGCGACCAGCACCACCGCGGACCGGCCGGCCCACACGGCTTGCCGCTGGCTGGCGCGCGGGTTGAGGTGTCGCTCGTAGACGTCGTGACCCCAGGAGGCGGCGGAGGCCAGCAGCAGGCCCGCGATCGTGGACATGACCGCGATCAGCGCTCCGGTGGCGATGAACCCGAGCCCCACCTCGTCGCCGTAGATCCGGCCGAGCACCAGCAGCGCGTGCTCGGGAACCCGCAGCACCCCGTCGACGGTGAGCTCGGCCAGCCACGGGTGTTCGCGTGCCGCTTCGGGGATGAGGGAGCGGGCCGCGGTGCCGAGCAGCACAGCCAGCGCGTAGAACACCCCGGCGAGGCCGAGCACCCACACCGTGGTCATGCGCGCGGCGATGCCGGTGGGGCTGGTGAAGTAGCGGTTCATGATGTGCGGCAGCCCGGCAGTGCCCATGATCAGGGTGATGATCAGCGCGAACTGCCCGAGCTGGCCGTAGCGCGCTCCTGGTTCGCCGAATGTCGCCGGTTCGTCGCCGTCGATTCGGTCGCGCTCGGTTTCGAGCCGCCACTCGCCGTCCTCGACGGACGGGTTCGCCAGCGGCCCAGTGGACAGCTCGTCGACCGCGCCCGCGTAGTTGAACCCGGAGCCGAGTACCGCGATGGCCAGCCAGATGAAGGCGCACAGCAGCAGCAGGAACTGCACCGCCTGCGTCCACGTGGTGCCGCGCATGCCGCCGAGCGCCACGATCAGGGTGATGGCCGCGGTGGTGACCAGCACACCTGTGGCGTACGGGCTCAGCCCGGCGATGCCGTGACCGACAAGCAGCTCCCAGGTGATGCCGCTGCCGACGGCCTGCGGAACCAGATAGGACAGGATGATGAGCTGCACCACCGTGACTGCGGTGAGTCGCGTTCCATCGGACTCCAGCCGCCTGCCGAGGAAGTCGGGGATGGAGAACTCGCCGAACCGGCGCAGCGGCGCCGCCACGAACAGCAGCACCGGGATGAACCCGGCGGCGAACCCGGTCGCGTACCAGATGCCGTCGAGCCCGGAGACGTAGACTGCCGCGGCGACCCCGAGGAACGAGGCGGCCGAGAAGTAGTCCCCGCAGATGGCGCAGGCGTTGGTTGCCACCCCGACGCGCCTGCCTGCCAGGTAGAAATCCAGCGTTGACGGCCCGCGGGGGCGCAGCACGAGGGCGAGGCCGAGCACGACCACGAGCAGGGCCACCAACCCGAAGATGCTGGCGGTGATCACAGTGGTGTGCTCCGTTGCTCGTGCTGATCACGCTCCGGGCCGCCGAGCATGCGGTCCTCAACCGCGTTGGCGAGCGTGGCCGCCGCGATGGCCAGCACAAAGAAGAACACGTACAGACCGAACGCCGCCATCGCGAAGCTGGGACTCATTCCGCCGATGAGCCTGCCCTGCGACCACCAGTCCAGCGCAAGCGTGAGCACCGGAACCGCGGCGACGACCACCAGGAACACCGTGAAGTACCCGAAAGCCACCCGCCGGAGCGTGCGGAACGTCGCGTCCACCTCGGCAGGCATGTCGTACTCGTCGGTGAGCTCGTAGCCGAGGGGTTCCGGCGACTCACCGTCGGAACGGGTTGAGGTGGCACCGGGCACGTCCGGAACCATACGTCAGTCCACGGCTACGGCAAAGATCGATAACGATGCGCCCACGCCCGGTTACGCCACGGAGTACATCCGGTAGGCGGTACGCAGCAGGATCACCGCTGCCCCCGCCACCATGACCAGCCCCATACCGGGCAGTAGCTCGCCCCAGCTGCCGGTCGAGGCGTTGATGTGCACGATCCTGCCCAGCTGCCACACCGCAATCCCGGCGACAGCCACCCCGGGCACCGCCGCGTGAGCCAGTGCCACGCGGCGGTAGGGCAACAGCGCCCCCGCGACCGCGAGCGTCCCCGCGCACAGCGTCCACAGTCCGGGCCCCGCGACGCCGGACAGCGAGCCGAACGGGGTCGACACCCAGGGCAGCAGCGAGCCGACGAGGAGGAGAAGCCCCCCCACGAGCATGCCTGCGCTGCCGGGGTGAAGGACGCGACTGGGCGAGCGGCCCGTGGGGGGACGTGCAGGGGATGTGACGGACATCATGCACGGAGTCTAGGGCGCCGCCGCGGCGCCGACCCAGGCTTTCCTTCGCAGGCGGTCGCTCACCCCGTCCGAGCGGTTCACTCGACGGTGCGAACGGTTGGCGGGCGCGAGCGGCCCGTTCGTGGCGGCCGCTGAGGCCGCTGGTCACCAGCTGGTGGCCGCCCGTGGAACAGGGACTTGTGGTGGGTGTTCGGGCATCCGCAGTGTGTTGCCTCACAGCGGACTCGCAACGGTCGGCTGGTGTCCACGAGCACGAAGGGAGCCCGGACGTGACCCGAGCACCGTCCGAATCGCAGCACGATCCCCACGATGAGCAATGGAGACGTGACTACTGGCGGAGCAACCTCCGGTTGATGGTGGTACTGCTGGCCATCTGGGCGTTCGTCTCGCTCGGTTGCGGGGTGCTGCTCGCCGACCAACTCAATGCCGTATCGATCGCCGGGTACCCGCTTGGCTTCTGGTTCGCGCAGCAGGGCTCGATCTACACGTTCCTGCTGCTGATCCTCGTCTACGCGGTCCGGATGGATCGGCTCGACCGCAAGTTCGGCGTCAGCGAGCGCGATGAACAGGGGGCGGCGCGGTGACCGAGATTCAACTGTGGACAACAGTCTTCATCGTCCTCACCTTCGGGCTCTACATCGGGATCGCTTGGCGAAGCCGGGTGAAGGAGACCTCCGGCTTCTACGTGGCCGGGCACGGGATCCCGACCGTGGCCAACGGTGCCGCTGTCGCGGCCGATTGGATGTCGGCGGCCTCCTTCATTTCCATGGCGGGGCTAGTGGCCTTCCTCGGTTCGGACGGCTCCGTCTACCTCATGGGGTGGACGGGTGGTTTCGTGCTGCTGGCGCTGTTGCTCGCCCCGTATCTGCGTAAGTGGGGCAAGTTCACCGTCCCCGAGTTCGTGGGTGATCGCTACTCCGAGCTGGTGCGCACGCTGGCCGCAGCGGCGGCGGTGATGATCTCGTTCACTTACATCGTCGGCCAGATGAACGGTGGCGGGATCGTGTTCAGCCGGTTCCTCAACCTCGACCTGACCGGCGGCGTGCTGGTTGCCGCCGCGATCATCTTCATCTACTCGGTGCTCGGCGGGATGAAGGGCATCACCTGGACACAGGTCGCCCAGTACACCGTGCTGATCATCGCCTACCTCATCCCGGCCGCGGCGATCGCGCAGCAGTTCACCGGCCTGCCGATACCCCAGGTCACCTTCGGGCAGATCCTCGGCGAGCTCAACGCGCTGTCCGCCCAGCTCGGCCTCAACGAGTACACCGAGGCGTTCTCGGAACGCCCGATGATCGACGTCTTTCTGGTGACGCTGGCGTTGATGCTCGGAACCGCCGGGCTGCCGCACGTGATCATCCGGTTCTACACCACGAAGACCGTTCGCGGGGCTCGTTACTCGGCGTTCTGGGCGCTGTTCTTCATCGCCCTGCTGTACACGACCGCGCCCGCAGTGGGGGCGTTCACCAAGTTCAACCTGCTCAGCGGGGTCGAGGGAACGTCCGTTGCGAACCTTCCGAACTGGATCGAGAACTGGGCCGCGACCGGGTTGGTGTCCGTCGCCGACGGCGCCTCCACCATCACCTCGGTCAGCAACAACCCGGCCGACGGGGCGGATCTCACCGTCAACAACGACATCCTGGTGCTGGCTACCCCGGAAATCGCGGGACTGCCCGCACCGATCGTGGGGCTGGTCGCGGCGGGCGGCATGGCAGCCGCGATGTCCACGGCCGCCGGGCTGCTACTGGTGATCTCGTCGGCGGTGTCCCATGATTTCTACTTCCGCCGCGTGAAGAAGAGCGCCTCCGATGGTGAGCGGTTGCTCGTCGGCAGGCTCGCGATGACCGCAGCAGTGGTCGTCGCCGTGATCGCGGGAATCAACCCGCCCGCGTTCGTGGCCGAGGTGGTCGCGTTCGCGTTCGGTCTCGCGGCGGCGAGCTTCTTCCCCGTGCTGGTGTTGGGCATCTTCTGGAAGCGGTGCAACGCCACCGGTGCCGCCGCCGGGATCGTCGCGGGGCTCACACTGACGATCACGTACATGATCTACACGCTCGACGTGTTCGGTACCGAGGCGCATGACCACATCCTCGGTGTCAGCCCGGAAGGGATCGGTGCGATCGGTGCACTGGTCAACTTCGTGGTCGCCATCGTGGTGTCGAAGGCGACCGCCCCACCGCCCGCGCACCTGTCCGCGCTGGTGGAAAGCATCCGGTATCCCTCGGTGCGCGGAGAGGAGGAATCGGAGCGCTCACCACAGGCGTGATGGCGGGCGCGGCAAGGCCCCGGCACCCGTTTCCTGTCCGGGTGCCGGGGCTACGCGCCGTAGCCGATGCGGGGTCCGCGCCATGTCACCGGTTGGCGGCCACGCCGCGGTACATCAGCCTGCGCAGCAGCCATTCGGCGGGTCCGCGCAGCTCCGCCCGCTCCAGCGCCAGTGCGGCGATCACGGTGACCAGCCACAGGCCGATGGCGAACAGCGCCATGGTCGCGCTGGTGAACAGCGCACCGAGCCCCAGTCCCCAGGCCGCGAGCACGGGAGCCATCACGACGGAGTGGCTGAGATACCCGGACAGTGACCGCTTGCCGAGCGCGGAGATCCCGGTGACTGGGGTGCTGTTCGTGGCGCGTGCGGGAAGCCAGTAGGCAACGAGCCCGAACAGCGCGACATAACCAAGCCCGCCAGCGAGGCCGGTCGTCCACTGCATTCCGAACAACATGCCCTCGGTCAGGCCAGCCGCAGGCGGCAGATCGATGAGCTGGACGTGCTGCAACGCCGAGGGCAGCGAGCCGGCCAGGCCGATGGCGATGCCGAACACAGCCACACGGCGCAGCAGCGGCAAGTGGTGGTGGGGCTGCTCGAGGATACGGCGCCGGGCTGCCCACATTCCCAGCAGCATCGCCACCGGCAGCACGATGCCGAACGTGTTGATCCCCAGCAGCACCAACCAGGTCACGAGCCGGATGATGGCCGCGGCCACCCAGTTTTGTTCACCGGCCGCGTACGAATCGGGGCGTTCCCCGAAGCCCTGCGCCTCGCCGTCCATCGTGATAGTTCCCGTGGCCAGCGCGATCACGGTCCCAGCGGTCACCGCGAACCCGGTCGCCAGGATCGTGGCGCCCACGGCGCTGACGACCAGCATGACGCGGTCGCTCCTGCGTAGGAACAGCCAGCCGAGCACCAGGCTGATCAGGCCGTACGCGGCGAGTACGTCGCCTGCCAGCAGCAGCGCCGCGTGGGCGAAGCCGAACACGACCAGCCAGAGGCTGCGTCGCCGCAGCAGCGTGCGCGCTTCACGCTCGCTCGCGCCCGACCGCGTCTGGCGGAGGTACAGCTGCACCATCCCGTAGCCGAACAGGAACGCGAACAGTGGGTAGACGCGGACATCGAGCGTGCTGATCAGCAAGAACTGCACGATGGTATCGGCAGCGTGTGCCGGGTCGGGGTAGTCCGAGGACTTGCTGTAGGTGCCGTCCCACAGGAAGAACGCCGTGTTGGACAGCACGATGAGCAGCAGCATCAGCCCGCGCGCGAGGTCGGGTGCCAGGGCGCGTTCCGCCGCGGTCACCGGCCCGCGGGTGGCCGCGGCGGACTGGTGATGTTCCGGAGTCGTCACAGTTCCCCCAAGAAATAGCGAACATCGTTCGAGGTTATTACTCCGAACACTATTCGACGTTGTATGCTCGGCGCAACATGAGTGCTGCGGAACGTTCGTCGGATCCTGAGCGCCTGGTCCGCCTGCTCTGGGAGCCACGCGGCCGTCCTGCGCGAGGGCCGAAGCCGGGTCTCACGCTGGACCGGATCGTTCGTGCGGCCATCGAGATCACCGACGCCAAGGGGTTCGACGCGCTGTCCATGCGCGGGGTCGCGCAGCGGCTGGGGGTCGGAACGTCCACGCTGTACTCCTACGTCCCCGGCAAGGCGGAGCTGTACGCGCTCATGCTGGATACGGTGGCGGGGTGGAGCAGCCACCCGCATACCCTGCCGGGCGACTGGCGCGCGCGGTACGCGGCGTGGGCACGGGAGGACTGGGCGGATTTCCGACAGCACCCCTGGGTGCTGCGCCTCCGGGCGGAGGTGACGCTTCCCGGGCCGAACATGATGGCATGGCTGGACTCGGCGTTGCGGGTACTCGATGGCACCGGGCTGACCGAGCACGAGAAGCTGGCCACCGTCGGAGCCGTCGACGGTTTCGTCCGGCGGGCCGCCCAGGACGCGGTGGAGGCTCCACAAGGCGGCCAGGGGGATTCGTCTGGCCCCGTGACCGACGTGGTGGCGGTGCTCGCGGGCTGGGTCGACCCGGCCCGGTATCCGAGGGTGGTGCGGGCGATCGAGGAGGGGGTGGACCTGGCGTCCGATGCCCGTTTCGAGTTCGGGCTGCAGCGGCTGCTCGATGGGATCGAGGCGTTCATCGTGGCGCGGGCCGCGAGTTCACCGGCGCCCCCGCATCGTGACCCTTGACACCTGCCGAGATCACCGTGGACCATAAGAGCGCTCTGACTAGAGCGCTCTAGTCGCGCGACGGGAGCGCTTCGACGAAGCAGTTGAGGTGGATCGGTGAAGATCGGAATCGCAGGCGTCGGCCGGATCGGCCTGATGCACGCGGAGAATCTGGGTGCGCTCGATGCCGTCGCGGACATCCTGCTGTTCGACCCGCAACCGGAGCGGGCCGCGCACGTCGCGGCCGGTCTCGGGGCGAAGGCGCGCGCCGTGGCGGACCTGGACGAGCTGATGTCCGCGTGCGACGGGGTGCTGCTGGCGACCCCGACGGGAACACATCCGGAGATGGTGCGCCGCGCGATCACGGCGGGCACGCCGGTACTGTGCGAGAAGCCGCTGGCGGCCACGCTCGCCGAGATGGAACCGCTGGTCACCGAGATCGAAGCGTCCGGCGTGCCGGTGGTCGTGGGGTTCCACCGCAGGTTCGACCCGGCGACCGTGGCGGCGTACCGGCGGTTGCGCTCGGGACAGGCCGGTTCGGTGTACCTGGTACGAGCCGTGTGCAACGACGCGGACCCGCCGCCGGTCGAGTTCGTCGCCTCCTCGGGAGGGCTGTTCAAAGACTGTCTCATCCACGAGTTGGACGCGGTGCCTTGGCTGGTGGGCCAGTCCGTCGTCGAGGTTTACGCATCCGGCTCCGTGCTAGTTGACTCGTCTTTCGCTGAGGTGGGCGACTGGGACAACGTGGTCGCCACGCTGCGGTTCGACAGCGGGGCACACGCCGTGTTGTCGGCAGGGCGGCACGACCCGCTCGGCTACGATTGCCGCACCGAGGTGTTCACCAGCGTCGATACGTTCGCGATCGGCTGGGACGACCGCACCCCGCTGAACTCGTTGGAGGAACGCGGCTCGAGCGTCAGCCCTGACGCCTACCGGGGCTTCCAGGAGCGCTACCGGCCCGCTTACCTCAACGAGATGCGAGTGTTCGCTGGCATCGTGGCAGGCGAGGCCGAGAACCCCTCACCTGCCAGGGATAGCCTACTCAGCCTCCGGCTGGCGGAGGCCTGCGAAGAATCCGTCCGCACGGGGCAGCCGGTGAGGATGGACGGCTAGGTCCCACTGCCCAGCAGCGCGACGAGCGGTTCTCGACTGGCGGTCGGGTTGCGCGTCGCGGATCCGCTGTGGAGCGTGGCCGTTCGGGTTTTCCAGTTGGTTTCCGGGACGGCGCCGAGAGGAAGTGGCCGGTCGACTAGCGGGGTTCCCGCGCGCTGCCGCAGCACAGCGATGAGCGTATCGTCAATGCACAGCCAGGATCGTTCGCGACGTCAGTGACGCTCACCGCGGCAGACCGACCACCTGGCCCGTTGTCGAGCTCGTTCGAGCCGCGTCGAGTACTTCCAGTACAGCAACGGAATCCCACGGGTCTACCGGGACGCCTGCGTCGCCACGGACAGCCGCGGCCAGCCCGGCGTAGAACCGCATCCAATCACCCTGTTCGCTCGGCACGGTCTCCTCGATACCGGCGCGGTAGAGTCGGCCCCAGCGCTGCTGGGGTACCGAACCCCATGTCTCTCCCTCGGTGGCAGGTGAGCGTCCAGCCAGGAGCTGCTCGCTCTGCCCGTCGTCGTCGGCCATGGCGAGTGTTCCGCCGCTGCCAGTCACCCGGAACCGCCAGCCGCGGCCCCCCTGTAGGTCCAGGTCGCCCCACACATGGGTGGTGATACCGTTGCGGTGCCGCAGGGCGGAGAAGAACCAGGTGTCCAGCTCGTCCGTGCCAGGCAACGCGTTCTTCTCCGCGTAAACTGAGCTCACCGGCCCGAACAGCCGCATGGCTTGGTCGACGACATGGCTGCCGAAGTCGCGGAGCAAGCCGCCCGATACCGGGGTGAACCCGCCTTCGGGTCGGTACTGCTCCATACGCGACTCGAACCTGGCCACCGTCCCGAGCTCGCCAGAGTCCACGAGCCTGGCCACGGTCAGGAAATCCGCGTCCCATCGGCGGTTCTGGTACACGCTGAGCAGCACACCGGCCCGCTCGGCGGCCTCGACCGCCTCGCGTGCGGTAGCCGCGTCCGGCGCGAAGGGCTTGTCACAGACGGTCGGCACACCGAGCCGGATCGCCTCGTGGACCAGGTCCAGGTGCGTATCGAGCGGAGTGGTGATCGCTACCGCGTCGACCCCGGATTCGACCAGGTCGGCCAGGCTGTCGTAGGCGGGTACGCCGGGAAAGTCGCAGGCCAGCTCGGCACGCCGTTCGGTGGAACGCGTCACCGCGCCCGCGAGCTCGCAGCCAGGCGCGTTCGCCAGTAGCGGCGCGTGGAAATACCGCCCACCCTTGCCATAGCCGACGAGGCCGATCCGTGCCGGGTCTGCCATCACACTCTCCCTGTCTCGACAAGCACTTTCATAGTCGATTCCGGCTCCCGGAGCGCAGCGAACGCTTCGGCGAACGACTCCAGCGGCGTGATAGCGGTGGTCAGCGTGTCCACATCGATCGCCTCACGGGCGAGCAGGTCGATTGCCTGCCCGAACTCCTCGACGTAGATGAAGCCACCAAGGATGCGGACCTCTTTGGTGATCGCCTGCACCGCATCAAAGGACGGCGGCTTTGGTGACATGCCGACCAGCCGGATGCTGCCGCCTGCCGCGACCAGGTCGAGTCCCATCTGGACGGCGCTGCCGTGGCCGGAGCATTCCATCACGAGGTCCACTTCGAGAAGCTCACCGGCGCCCAGGCGCTCGGAAGCTTCCTCGGGCGCCAGCGTTTCGTCGGCACCCAGCCTGCTCGCCATGTTCCTGCGGAACGGCGAGGGTTCGATCAGCATGATCCGCGAGGCTCCTGCGCGCCGGAGCACCTGCACGACCAGCTGGCCCACCGGGCCACCGCCGATGACGGCCGTCGTGTCCCCGATCCGCAGCGGCGAGGTACGCACCGCCCGGACCGCCACTGCTACCGGTTCCGCCCATGCGCCCCGCCGGGTGTCAACGGTGTCCGGCAGGGCGTGCAGGTAGGAGGTATGCAGGGCGACATACTCGGCCATGCCGCCGTGGCGCGCGACCCCGAGCGGGTTCTCCGCTGTACCCACGGCGCAGAGGTTGTAGCGGCCCTCGCGGCAGTACCGGCAGCGGTGGCACACGTTGCCGTTGGGGTTCGCCGTCACGCGCTGGCCCACCGACCAGTCCCGAACAGCGGAGCCAGTGGCGACGATCTCGCCAGCGAACTCGTGCCCGGAGATGACCTCGGATCGGAACAGCTCGATCTCGGGTGCGTGCAGGTCGCTACCGCAGATCCCGCAGTAGTGCGAGCGGACGAGCACCTCATCGGGTTCGGGCTCCGGAACGGCGACCTCGACGAGCTCGTGACGCCGTTCGGTCGAGAGAACCACCGCTTTCATCGTGCACGCTCCTTCACGCGGCCAGCTCCTTGGTGACCCGCTCCAGGTTGTAGGTAAGCGACGCGCGTGCCCGCTCCTCCCAGGCGAATACGCATACGGTCGCGATCCCGTCGAAGTCCATCGCGTGCAGCGTCGAGAAGAACTCGTCCCAATCGACCTCACCCTGGCCGATATCCAGGTGCTGGTGGATCCGTGCCGGGTTGCCCGGCGGGTTCGTGATGTAGCGCAGCCCCGACGACCCTTTATGGTTGAACGTGTCCGAGATGTGCACGTGCCGCAGCTTGGCCCCGGCGTAGCGCATCATCTCGGCGATCCCACCGGCCCCGTCGGACAGATGGAAGGTGTGCGGCGCGCAGTACAGGTAGTTCACCCACGGCTTGTTGATCGCGCGTACCAGGTCGACACCGGGGGCGTTGAGCTCGCAGAAGTCGTCCGGATGCGGTTCGAGGTTCAGGGCGATGCCTTCCCTCTCGAACACGGGAAGGAGCTCCTCCATCGACCGCCAGAACTGCGCCTCGCTCTCCGCAGGGCGTTCCGGCCTACCGTTGAACTCGGAGTTCATGACCTCGCAGCCCAGCTCGCTGGTGATCTCGATGGCGCGCTTCCAGTACCGCACGGCGGCTTGTCGCTCGTCCTCGTCCGGACCCGACCAACGGTACAGCGGCAGAACGGACGCGAGCTGCACTCCTGTCTCGGTCAGCGCGCGTTTGAGCTCGGCGACCCGGCCGTCGTCGGCCCTGGGATGCAGGAAGAACGGCAGGAAGTCCTCTCGGGGTGACAGCTCGATGTAGGAGTAGCCGATATCGGCGACCGTACGGACCATCTCGGTCAGTGACAGGCCGCGGAGCATGAAGGGGTCGACCGCGATTTTCATAGCGTGCGCTCCTTGGTATGACTGGGATGCCTCAGGCGTAGAAGGGCGGGCGGTCGTTCAGGGGCACGTCCACGACCTCTCCGGTGTGCAGCGCCGACACGGTCGCGCCGCCGATCTCCGCTGCCGCGTACCCGTCCCATGCACTCGGTCCGGTGACTTCACCGTCGAGGACGCCACCGATCCACTCCTGGAACTCCACGTCGAACGCCTCCGCGAAGCGGGTCTTCCAGTGCTGGTGGAGGCCCATGCGCACCTGCCCGTGTGACCGCATCACCGCCTGGCTGGGTTCGGGCAGGGCCACGGTGCCGCGCTCGCCGACGGTCTCGCACCGGATGTCGTAGCCGTACTGGCAGTTGACGAAGACCTCGACGTCCACCCGCGCGCCGCCGGTCGTTTCGAACAGCATCACTTGCGGGTCGGTGAGGTGATCGAATCGCAGCGCTGTCGGCCGGGGAGTGAGCACCTGCACCGAACGGATTTCCTCGTCGAGTAGCCACCGCACCGTGTCGATCTCGTGAATCGCCGTGTCATGGGTGGCCATCGCCGAGTGGTAGGTCTCCGGGACGGTGGGGTTGCGGTGTGCGCAGTGCATCAGCAGCGGCGTACCGATATGTCCGTCGTCGATGGCCCGCTTCATCGCCCGGTACCCGGGGTCGTAGCGGCGCATGAACCCCACCTGCACCAGGTGCCTGCCGTGCGCGGATTCGGCCTCGACGATGCGCAGGCAGTCCTCCGCCGTAGTGGCCAGCGGCTTCTCGCAGAAAACGTACTTTCCGGCGTGTATCGCGGCGAGGACGTACTCCGCATGGGTCGGTCCTGACGAGGTGACCACCACCGCGTCCACCTGCGGATCGCAGATCAGGTCGTGGCCAGAGTCCACGGCGTGCGCGTTCACCCCGGACGCTACCTCTTTCGCGCGTTCGATATCCATATCGGATACGGCACACACTTCGGCTCCGGCAACCGAATCCGTCAACCTTCTGATGTGTTCCTGTCCGATCATCCCGGTGCCGATCACACCGACTTGGACGGTCATGGCACGCAACTCCTCATTTCGTCTCGCCCATACGGTGCTCGTGTAGCTCGTGTACCGCACCGACATCTGGGGCTTCCATCCGGCTGAGCTCGTGTTCGAGGGCTTCCAGCTCGGCCCCGCCCGCCATGTGGTGGGTGAGGTCGTCGAGGGTGAGCTCCGCGCGCGGAGCCGACAGGTCGACGGTGCCCTGTTTGAGGATGGTGAAGTGGTCGCCCACCATGAACGCGTGGTGCGGGTTGTGGGTGATGAAGATGACCCCGAGTCCCGCATCGCGGGCCGCGGAGATGTACTTCAGCACCACACCGGCTTGCTTCACGCCGAGCGCGGCAGTCGGCTCGTCCAAGATCAGCACCCGTGCGCCGAAGTGGATCGCGCGCGCGATGGCCAGCACCTGTCGCTGCCCTCCGGACAGCGTGTTCACCTGCTGATTGATGTCGGGAACCTGAATACCCATCTGGCGTAGCTCAGCGTCGGCCGTGGTGCGCATTTCCTCGGCCCTGAGCTTGCGGAACGGCCAGAAGCCGCTGGTTAGTTCGGACCCCAGAAAGAAGTTGCGCCACACCGGCATCAGCGGCACCAGAGCGAGATCCTGGTACACGGTGGCGATGCCACGGTCGAGGGCGTCCCTTGGCGAGGCGAACTTCACCGCTTTGCCATCCACCTTGTAGGTGCCGGTGCTGTGCTGGTGCAGACCGGAAATGATCTTGATTAGAGTGGATTTTCCCGCGCCGTTGTCGCCGAGGATGCAGCTTACCTCCGACGAACGGACGGAGATGCTGACGTCGGACAGCGCGTGGATGTTGCCGAAGTTCTTGCCGACTCCGGCGAGCTCGATGATGTTCGAGGTTGTCTCGGGCATCGTGGTTACCTCCTCGCGGTGCGCAGCCGCACCCACAGGTTGAGCACGGTGGCCACCAGCAGGGTCGCGCCGATGAAGAACATGAACAGATCGGCGTTCCACCCGGCGAAGACGATGCCCATGCGGGTCATGCCGAAGATCAGAGCACCGATTGCCGCGCCGATGGCCGTTCCCCAGCCACCCATCAGCGCACAACCGCCGATGACGCAGGCAGCGATGAACAGCAGCTCGTTGCCGACACCTTCGCCGGACTGCACGGTGTTGAAGCGGAACAGCTGGTGCATGCCGACGAACCAGGCCATGAACCCGACTGACATGAACAGTCCGATCTTGGTGAAGTTCACGGGAACACCAACCGCCCGCGCGGCGTCCGGGTTGCCGCCCGCCGCGTAGATCCAGTTGCCGACCTTGGTGCGCAGCAGGATCCAGGTAGCCAGTGCGACGAACAGGATCCACCACAGCACGGTGATCCGGACGGAGAACTCGCCGATGCTGACGTTGGTGGCGAAGATGGCCTGCGCGGAGCCGAAGCCGTCCATGTTCGCGATCGACTGGGTGGATACGCTTCCGGTCACCGCTCGCGTGACGGCGAGGTTGAGCCCCTGCAGCATCATGAACATCGCCAGCGTGACCAGGAAGCTCGGTAGCTTCGTCTTCACCACGATCAGCCCGTTGACGAAACCGATGGTCAGCGACAGCGCCAGCGCGACTGCGACCCCGATCCAGACGTTGGTGGAGAACTGGAACGCGAACATGGCCGCCGCCAGTGCCGAGGTGACCACACCCACGCCTGCCGAGAGGTCGAACTCGCCACCGATCATCAGTAGCGAAACGGCCACCGCCATAATGCCGATCGTGGAGCTGGCATACAGCACCGTCGTGAACGCATCAAGCGATCGGAACGGTTCCGCTATGGCCATGAACAGTACGAACACCGCGACCGCGCCCATCAGCGAACCGACTTCCGGGCGGTTCAAAAACCGGCGACTCAGCGATCGCTTGGCGACCCGAGAAGAGGGCACGCTATCGGGAGCCGATGCCGCCGCGTTGTGCGGAGGTGACGCGGGCTCCGCCGGAGTGGGTACCCGTGTCATGCGTTATCACCGCGTCCCTTCCGCCGCGTAGTCGGCAATCTCGTCGATGTTGTCGGCGTCCACGAAAGCGGGCCCGGTCAGCACCGGCTCCTCGCCGCCGCCACTGAAGTTGCCGTTGTGCGCGTAGAGCCAGAACGAGTTGATCGCGAGGTAGCCCTGCAGGTACGGCTGCTGGTCCACGGCGAACTCGATATCGCCTTCCTTGATCGCGTCTGCCGCTTCGGCGTTGAGGTCGAACGTGGCGACGGTGGCGTCGCTCCCGGCCGCGTCCACCGAGTCCAGTGCGGTCATGGCGAACGGTGCGCCCAGCGTCACCACGTAGTCGATGTCGGGATCCTCCTGTAGCTTGCCCTGCAGGCTTGACTGCACCGATGGCATGCTGGAACCGTCCACGTACTGTCGCTCCGTCTGTCCGTCGAACGCCTCGGCGACAGCGGCGCACCGTGTTTCCAGAGCCACGTGGCCCTGTTCCTGGATGACGCACAGCACGCTCTCGGCGTCGGTCTCGCTGAGCCGTTCACCGAGTGCCGTTCCAGCCAGCTCCTCGTCGGTGCCGAAGTACTGCAACACGCCCATGTCCGCCCAGTGGTCGATGCCGGAGTTGAAGCCGACGACAGGGATGCCCGCTTCATTGGCGCGTTGCACGACGTCGTTCAGCCCGTCCGGTGTCGCCAGGGTCAGTGCGATGCCGTCGACGCCCTGGTCGATCATGTTGTCCACCAGGTTGGCCTGTTCACGAACCTCCTCGTGGTTGTAGTACTGCAAGTTGATGTTGCTTTTCTCGGCAGCGGCCTCGGCGCCTGCGCGGACGATGTCGAAGAACGTGTCTCCGTCGACCCCGTGGGTAATCATCGCGATCTCCAGCTCGGGGGTGTCGACGTCGACCTCCTGAGCTTGCCGCCCGCCTTCCTCGCTGCATGCGGTAGCGAGCGCGAGCGCTCCGGCTAGGGTGACGGCGAATGTGGCTCGGCGTGCTGACTTCTTCATGGTGTGCACCTCACTGGGCGGTCGTGGGGCGGGACAGTTGCCCCGTGGATCTGACGTGGTCAGCCGTCCTCGGCGAAGCGAGGGATCGGCCGGGGACGGTCGGTACCGGACAGGCCACAGCTAGCCAGGTACTCGCGGGTACGGATCGCGATCGGCAACGGTACGTCAGGGGCGCATGGGTAGAGGTCTTGCTCGACGATGACGAACCGTTCGAGGTCCTGTGTGGACAACTCGTCAACGATGCTTGCCGGGTTCGGCACCCCGGCGGGCGGCTCGACGCAGACACCGCGCTTGACGGCTTCGCCGAACGACAGGCCCTCCTTCCAGACCTGCTCGAGCACGTCGGCGTCCATCTGTTTGATATGCACGTACTCCACGCGCTCGGCATACCGGCGGATCAGGTCGATGTTGTCGCCTCCGCCGTAGGCCACATGCCCGGTGTCCAGACAGAGGTTGGCGTAGCGCGCGTCGCTCTCGTTGAGGTAGCGTTCGATCTCTGCCTGGGTCTGGATGTGGCTGTCCGCGTGCGGGTGCAAGCACAGCCGCACGTCGTATTCGGACAGCAGGATCTTGCCCAGCTCGCTTGCGGCTCGGCCGTAGCCCGCCCACTGCTCGGCGGTCAGCGTGGGTTCCTCGGTGTAGGCCCCGGTCTTTTCGTCCCGGTACATCGGCGGGATGAACACCAGGTGATGTGCTCCCATCGCGGCGGTCAGCTCGGCGACCTGTCGGGTGCTGGCCAGCATCTCGTCCCACTGCTCGGGGCGGTGCAGCGCACCGAAGGTGGTACCGCCGGAGACCTGTAGCCCGCGGCTGTGCACCTCTTCGGCCAGCTGCCGCGGGTCGGTGGGCAGGTAACCGTACGGCCCGATCTCCAGCCAGGTGTAGCCCGCTTCGACCAGCTCATCGAGGAACTGGGTGTAGGGAACCTGATGCTCGTCCTCGGGGAACCACACGCCCCAGGAGTCCGGCGCGGACCCCAGGCAGAGGTTGCTGATGACCGCACGCGCGGTGGGTGAAAGGGAAGCGGTACTCAATGGTGCTCCTTGGAACTCAGCTGGTTGTGGGGAAGTGGAATGCCGCCCCTGCGGTGGTGTGGCTGGGTTGCGGCCAGCGGCTGGTGACGACCTTGTTGCGGGTGTAAAAGCGCACGCCTTCCGGCCCGTGCACAGGGGAGTCGCCGATCAGTGAGTCCTTCCACCCGCCGAAGGAGTAGTAGGACATCGGTACCGGGATCGGAACGTTGACGCCGATCATCCCGACGTGCACCTCGCGGCCGAATCGGCGTGCGGCATGGCCGTCGCCGGTGAAGATCGCGGTGCCGTTGCCGTAGGGGTTGTTGTTGATCAGCTCGATGGCCTCGTCGACCGTGCCTGCGCGCGCGATGGACAGCACCGGCCCGAAGATCTCCTGCCGGTAGGCGTCCATATCGGGCGTGACGTTGTCCAACAGCGATGGCCCGACGAAAAACCCGCTCTCGTGGCCGGGCACGGTTAGCTCGCGTCCGTCTACCACGACCGAGGCGCCCTGCGCGGCGCCGATGGTGACCGCGTCGATTACCCGTTGGCGGGCCTCGGCGGTGACCAGCGGTCCCATATCGGCGCCTGGCTGATCGCCAGGGCCGACGGTGACCTCGCCCGCTTTGCGGGCCAGGGTGTCCACCAGGGCGTCACCCGCCTCACCCACCGCGACACCGACTGACACCGCCATGCAGCGCTGCCCCGCCGAGCCGTATGCTGCGGCGGTGAGCTGGTCAGCTGCCAGCTCCAGGTCCGCGTCCGGCAGCACGACCGCGTGGTTCTTGGCCCCGCCGAGCGCCTGCACCCGCTTGCCGGCGTCGGTGGCACGGTCGTGCACGTAGCGGGCGATAGGGGTGGAGCCGACGAACGACACCGCGGCGATATCGGGGTGGTCCAGGATGGCATCGACCGCTTCCCGGTCGCCGTGCATCACGTTGTACACCCCTGCCGGCAGTCCCGCCTCGGCGTACAGCTCGGCGACGAAGTTCGCGGCCGATGGGTCGCGCTCGCTGGGCTTGAGCACGAACGTGTTGCCGGTGGCGATCGCGATGGGGTGCATCCACAGCGGGACCATGATGGGGAAGTTGAACGGCGTGATGCCCGCGCACACCCCGAGGGGCTGCCGGAAAGAATGCACGTCGATACCGCGCGAGGCCTGGTCGGTAAAGCTACCCTTGAGCACCTCGGCGATGCCGCAGGCGTACTCGACGATCTCGCGGCCCCGCACGATCTCGCCGCGTGCATCCTCGATGACCTTGCCGTGCTCGGCGGAGATGAGCTTGGCCAGCTCGTCCTCGTGGCGGACCAGCAGCTCGCGGAAGGCGAACATGATCCGCATGCGTTGGGTCAGCGAGGAGTCCTGCCAGGAGGCGAAGGCCTTACTCGCCGCACTCACTGCCGAGTCCACATCGGCCCGGTTGGCCAGCAGCACCTCTGCCTGTTCAGCGCCGGTCGCCGGGTTGTACACCGGTCCGGTGCGGGACATCGAGCCGGAGGCGCTTGCCCCGTTGATCCAGTGCTGGATGGTTGTCACGGTACGGTACTCCCTCGGTTGGCACGCCCTAGAGGTAGTGGCGTTGCTGCTGCTTATGGGCGGAATAGGTGTCGTAGGCCTTGCGCGTGCTGTCCAGTGCGGACACCTCGGACACAGGGACGTCCCACCAGCCGGAGCCCGGAGGGGCGGGCCCGAACAGGTCGGTTTCGATGTGCACCACGGTTGTGGTTGTGTTGGACTTCGCCTGCGCGATCGCCGAGCGGAACTCGTCGATGTCGCTGGCACGGATGACCTCGGCCCCGAGGCTCGCCGCGTTGGCGGCCAGGTCTACGGGCAACACCGCGCCATCCAGCAGCCCGGAGGTCGCCGAGCGGTAGCGGTACTGGGTGCCGAACCGCTGCGAACCCAGCTCCTCGGACAGCGAGCCGATCGAGCCGAAGCCGTGGTTCTGTACCAGGACCACGATGACCTTGATGCCTTCGGAGATCATGGTGACCAGCTCGGAGCTGAGCATCAGGTACGAACCGTCACCGACAAGTACCACGACCTCGCGGTCCGGAGCGGCCATCTTGGTGCCGAGGCCTGCGGCGACCTCGTAGCCCATGCAGGAGTAGGCGTACTCCACGTTGTAGGCCTTGGGCTCACTGGCCCGCCACAGCATTTGCAGGTCACCCGGCATCGACCCCGCGGCGTTGATCACCACGTCGGTCGCTCCCAGCGTGTCGTGCAGCGCACCGAGAACCTCGGTCTGCGCTGGCAGCGGCTGGTGGTCCCGCCGGAAGCATTCCTCGGTTGCTCGTTGCCACTTTGCGGCCAGCCGCGCCACCCGCTCCCGGTACGAGCCGTCGACCTGCCAGTCACCGAGTTCGGCGAGCAGCGCCTGCAGCCCGTGCCGGGCATCGGCCTGTACTACCACCGCCGAGTGCTTCACCGCGTCCAGCCGCGCGACGTTGATGTTGACGAAGGCGACATCGGGGTTGCCGAAGACGGTGTGGCTGGCGGTGGTGAAGTCCGAGTAGCGCGTGCCGACGCCGAGTACCACGTCGGCCTCGGCCGCCAGCGCGTTGGCCGCGGCGGATCCCGTCGAGCCGATGCCACCGACCGAACAGGGGTGGTCCGCGGGGATAGCGCCCTTGCCGGCATGGGTGTCGGCCACCGGGACGCCGGTGGCCTCGGCCAGCTCGCGCAGCTGCGCCTCGGCGCCGGAGTAGACCACCCCGCCACCGGCCACGATCAGCGGCTGGCTGGCACCGCGCAACGCCTTCGCGGCGCGAGCGATGGCTGGGGCCTCCGGCACCGGGCGGGCCACGTGCCACACCCGGCGCCGGAAGAATGCGACCGGCCAGTCGTAGGCCTCGGCCTGCACGTCCTGCGGCAAGCACAGTGTGACCGCCCCCGTCTCGGCCGGATCGGTCAGCACCCGCATCGCTGCCAGCGCCGCCGGGATGAGCTGCTCTGGGCGCGTGACGCGGTCGAAGTACTTCGACACCGGCCGGAAGGCGTCGTTGACGGTGACGTCACCGCCGCGGGTGTCCTCCAGTTGCTGCAGCACCGGATCCGGGGACCGGGTGGCGAACATATCGCTGGGAAGCAGCAGCACCGGCAGCCGATTCGTGGTGGCCAGCGCGGCACCGGTGACCATATTGGTCGATCCCGGTCCGGTGGAGGCGGTGCACGCGAAGGTTGCCAGCCGGTCGCGCATCTTGGCGTACGCCGTGGAAGCGTGCACCATCGCTTGTTCGTTGCGTGCCAGGTAGTACGGAAGGTCCGCCTCCCCGGTCTCGGCCGCCTGCAGCAGCGCCTGGCCGAGCCCTGCGACGTTACCGTGCCCGAAGATCCCCCACATCCCGGGGATCAGCCGCTGCTGGCTGCCGTCTCGCTCGCTGTACTGGGCAGCCAGGAAACGCACCAGTGCCTGGGCAGTGGTGAGCCGAACCGTCTCAGCCATCACGAACCACGCCCCTCGTGACTTCCGGTACCGAACGGTAGCCGCGGATCGATCTCCTGCTCCTGCCAGTGCTGGCGAATCCAGCCGTGCGCCGGGTCGTCGCAGATACGCCACGCCCGCTCCGGTCCGGGCCCAGCCATGACGTTGAGGTAGTAGAGGTCGTAGCCGGGCACGGCCATGGATGGCCCGTGCCAGCCGTGCGGGATCAGCACCACATCACCGGAGACCACCTCGGCGCAGACGTCGATATCCCCGGCTGCCGAGGAGTACACCCGCTGGTAGGCCATACCCTCCCCGCCCGGGCCGCCTGCGACCTCGAAGTAGTAGATCTCCTCCAGCTGGGTCTCGCCGTCGCGCTGCTCATCGTGTTTGTGCGGCGGGTAGGAGGACCAGTTACCTGACGGCGTCAGCACCTCGCACACCAGCAGCCGGTCGGCATCGAAGGTGTGCGGCAGGCAGTAGTTGTTCACCTGCCTGCTGCAGTTGCCCGCGCCGCGCAGCTCGGGTTGGGTTGCCTCGGCTGGCTGATAGCGGAACGGCAGCCTGCGTGCGCACCGGGAGCCAGGCAGCGCGAACAGCCCGCCGCGGTCGCTGCTGACGACCGCGGCGGCGTCGCGGGGTACGTAGGCGAAATCGGTCGGCCGGGCGAACACGCCGGTTCTTCCTGCCAGCGTGACCGATTCGCCGTCGCAGGTCACCGAGCAGCTGCCGGCCAGCGGCAGCACCAGGAGCTCGTCCTCGCCGGTCTCGACACGTTCGGTGCCGCCGGGCGCCAGCTCGAGCACGCGTAGGCCCGAGTAGTCCCAGCCCGCGGATTCGGGCGTGATCACCGTGCGGTACGGGCCCGCCGCGGTCGCCCCGTTCCTGAAGTGGTAGTTCGCGTTCACAGCAGGCTCACCGCCTCGTCCACAGCGCTCGCAACATCGTCGTCGTGCGGGTACAGCAGGGAACGGCCCACAATCAGGCCGTACACATTCGGGCAAGCCAGCGCCCGCGCCCAGGAAGCCAGCGCCGCGTCGCGGTCGGTGACCTCGCCGCCGAGCAGGAGCGCGGGCAGCGTTGTCGCGGCCATCACCCGCTCGATGTCGGCGACCGCGGGCAGCTTCAGCCAGGTGTGGGCCGAGCTACTCCCCAGACCGGAGGCGATCGTGACCGACCGGATGACCGCGTCCGGAGAGAGATCGTTGCGCAGCGTCCCCTGTGTCCAGTGGGACAGGAATGGCTCGATCATGGCGACGAGCTCGCGCCCTGCCAGCTCGTTCACCGCACGCGCCGAGGCCTCCAGCACCGCCGGGGTGCTGGAATCGTCCAGTGCGATCCGGGTCAGCATCTTGCCGCCGTCGAATCCCATTGCCTCGAGCGTGGCGGCGTCGTAGCCGGTGAACCGGTCGTCGATCTCGAAGACCGAGCCCGCCAGCCCTGCGCGGTTCATCGAGCCGATGACGACCATGCCCTCCAGCTCACCAAGCAGGAGGAGGTCGTCGAGGAGGTCGGCGGTGCCGAGAATCCCGGTCACCCCGGGGCGGCGCAGCGCGACGCGGATCCGGCCGAGCAACTCGGCGCGGTCGGCCATGGCATTCACCTCGGAGCCGACGGCGTTGGCGCCGCGCGCCGGATGGTCGGCCGCAATGATCATGGATTTGCCGCTGGAGCCGGTGGGGGACTTGGCGCGGGTACGTCGCGCGGCGGCCTCGACGACCGCCTCCGGTTCGTACACGCGGGAGCGGGTGATCTCGCGTAGCTGGGCATCGGGAATGCGGTGGTCAGGCATGGCTGGCCTCCGCGAGCTTGGCCTCGACCTCGGCCTCGGTCGGCATCGCGTCGGAGCAGGCCAGCTGGCCGGCCACGATGGCACCCGCTGCGTTGCCGAACCGCATCGTCTGCTCGCACGACCAGCCGGAGAGTAGGCCGTGGCACAGAGCGCCGCCGAACGCGTCCCCGGCCCCGAGGCCGTTGACCACGTCGACCGGGGCAGGCGGCACCTCGACCGGGCCGGTGCCGTCGTCGGCATAGACCCCGCGCGGGCCCCGCTTGACGACCGCCAGTGACACGCCGCGCCCGTGCAGCTCGGCGACGATCTTCTCCGGCTCCGAGCGGCCGAGGGCGGTCTCGCACTCGGCGATGTTGCCGACGGCGACCGTGACGTGTTCGAGAGCTTCGGCGACCACCTCGCGAGCGTGCTCGGCCGACTCCCAGAACATCGGACGGTAGTCCAAGTCGAGCACGGTTACTCCGCTGCGGCCGCGTGCCCGCAGCGCGGCCAGCGTCGCCGAGCGTGACGGTTCGGCACACAAGCCGGTCAACGTCACCCAGAAGACGCGAGCCTCACCGACCGCGGCCATGTCCACCTCTTCGGTGGCGATCTCCAGGTCGGGCGCCTTGGGCTGACGGTAGAAGTACAGCGGGAAATCGTCCGGCGGGAAGATCTCGCAGAAGGTCACCGGCGTGGGCAACCCAGGCACCGCGGAGACGTACCGGTCATCCACGCCGTAGCCGCGGAGTGCCTTGTGCACGAACTCGCCGAACGGGTCCTCGCCAGTGCGGGTGATCACGGCAGCACGATGGCCGTACCGGGCGGCCGCGACGGCGACGTTCGTGGGGCTTCCGCCGAGGTACTTGCCGAAGCTGGTGACGTCCGCCAGCCCGACGCCAACCTGCTGCGGGTAGATGTCCGCGCTGACCCGCCCCATGGTGATGACGTCGAACGGTCCAGGGCGGTCGTTGTCGCCGCCTGCGGTGGATACCACCGAGGTCCCTCCTCCGTACCTAGCCTGTTGGTGTGATCTAGAGCGCTCTACTAGCGCGCTCTAGTACTGAGTACTATGATGGCCATCACAGGCGGTGTCAAGGGGTCGTTGCCGACGATTCGGACAATGCTGGTACGTACGTTGATGACACGGCGACCGGCTCGCGGTGGCGGTCCCGGCCGCCGGGGCCTGCTCGGTGCCGCAGGCACGCGTGAACAGCGACGGAGACGGGTGAGGTATGCAGGAGCAGCCTGACGGGGCCGGGCGGCGCCCTACCATGGCGGACGTGGCGGCGCAGGCTGGGGTATCGCGCGCCCTGGTCTCGCTGGTCTTCCGCAACGCACCGGGCGCGAGCGAGCAGACCAGGCAACGGGTGTTCCAGGTGGCTTCCAAGATCGGATACCGGCCGGACAGCGCGGCGCGCATGCTGGCAAGCACCAGGACGCGCGTGCTCGGTGTGATGATCACGCTGCGCCATCCGTTCCACGCCGAGCTGGTGGAACAGATCTACCCGGCGGCCGAGGCGAGCGGGTATGAGATCCTGCTGTCGTCTGTGGCGCCGACCCACCCCGAGCACCGGGCTATCGAGGCGCTGCTCAGCCACCGCTGCGAGGGGGTGATCCTGCTTGGTCCTGAAGTCGAGCGGGACTACCTTTCCGCAGTGGGGGACAAGGTTCCTACGGTGGCTGTCAGCACCCGTGCCACCGGTATCAACGTGGACCTGGTGCGCTCCGCGGAGGCGAAGGGTGTGCGGCAGGCACTGGAGCATCTGGTCACGCTCGGGCACCGGAACATCGTGCACATCGACGGTGGTGATGGGCCCGGTTCCGCGGAGCGTCGCCGCGCGTACCGGGCGACGATGCGCAAGCACGGCCTCCGGGAGTACAGCCGGGTCATTCCCGGTGACCACACCGAGGCTGCCGGTGTGCACGGTGCGGAAGTGCTGTTGGGCGAGGGGAAGTTACCTACCGCGGTGCTGGCCAGTAATGACCGCTGCGCACTCGGTCTGCTCGACGCGCTCCGCAAGGCCGGGGTGCGGGTACCGGACGACATCTCGGTGGTCGGCTACGATGACAGTCACGTCGCAACTCTGTCCTATATCGACCTCACCACCGTGCATCAGGACGTCGACGGCATCGCTAAACGCGCAGTGGAAGCGGTCGTCGAGCGCATCGAGGACCGCGATCTCGAGCCACGGGAGATCGTTCTGGATCCCGGGCTCGTCGTGCGCGGTACCACGGGGCCGCCGCGCCAGGACTGACACCCTAACGTCGTCTACAGAGGACCGTTCTGGTGGATCATTCCCGGGTACTTTCCCTCGTCGAATCCAAGGGAGCGGTAGAGCGGCTCGCCGCCCTGCGTCGCGTGCAGCTCGATTCGGCTGACCTCTCGAGCGTGCAGCCAGCCCATGAGCTTGGTCACCACAGCCCTGGCCAAGCCCCGGTTACGCCAGTCGGGTTCGGTGGCCACCCACTGGATATAGCCGACCCGCCCGGCCAGGTTCACCGGACTGGGCATGCGCGTGGTGATCACGGCCGCGCCGGAGGCCACCAGCCTGCCGGCATCGGCGGGATGGTCGACGACGACGGCGGTGGCATCGCGCGTGTGACGGCCGGACAGCGCAGCGCGGGCGGCTTCGCGCCAGTGCGGTGACGATGGGTCGAGGCCGATCGATTCGTACATCAGCGCGGCTAGCCGGATCACCTCGTCGGTTTCCTCTGGGCGCGCGTGCCTGGCCTGGGGGCTGGGGGAGGTCACGCGGACCAGGATGCCTGATCACGCTCGTCACGCGCACCGGGTTTTCCCGGCTCGGGCGGGTCCGCACGCCGCGACCGGGCCCGCAGCCACCCCCGCCGCCTGCCGAACAGCCACGCGAGCGCGAAGAGCGCCACGCTGGTCAGCCCGATCGAACCGGGAATCGAGGAGTCGAGTTCCGCCGCGAGCTGATACCCGGCGAACGCGCTGATCCAGCCGAAGCCGACCGCGAGAAGCAGCGTGGTGGCCAGCCTGGCGGCCAGCTGCGCCGCGGCGGCCGCAGGAACGATGAAGAACGTGATCACGAGGATGGCACCGACGCTGTCGAAGGCGATCACCGCGAGCGCGGTCACGGCCACCAGCAGCACCCCACCGACGGCCCGGCCGCGCAGTCCCGCCGACTGGGCGAACCCGGGGTCGAAGGTGCTGACCGCCAGCGGTCGCCACAGCACCAGCACCAGGGCCGTGACGGCCAGCGCCGCTGCCCCGGTGAACAGCAACGAGCGTGGTACCGCGTACCCGGCGAGCTCCACGGTACGTAACGGCGCGAACGTAATGTCGCCGTAGATCGCCGAGTCGAGGTCGATATGCGCACCCGAGGCGAACGTGCCGATGCCCAGCACCCCGAGGGAGAACAGCGCGGGGAACACCAGCGCGAGCGCGGCGTCCGGTGCGACGATCCCGGTCCTGCGTAGCCACTCGAAACCCGCCACGCAGACCAGGCCGAACAGCGTGGCACCGAGCACGGTGAGCAGGCTGGTCCGCTGCCCGGTGAGCACGAACACCAGCACGATCCCCGGCAGCACGGCATGGCTGACCGCGTCCGGCAACAGGGCCTGCCTGCGCAGCACCAGGAAGCACCCCAGCATCGCGCAGGCGGTGGACAGTAGGCCCGCGATCACCACGATCATCACCGCGTCGGCGCTCACCGGAGCACCCCCTGCGGCGGTCCGGCGGCCGCGCCCGGCTCACGGGCGAGACCGCGCCGGCGCCGGGCGAGCACCCCCCTGCGCGGGGCGAAAACCACCGAGAGCACGGCCGCGCCGGTGGCCAGCAGCACGATCACCGGCCCGGCGGGAAGCTCCGCGTGACCGGACAGTACTCCGCCTGCCACACCTGCCCCCGCGCCGATCACACCCGCCAGCGGGACCAGCGCGGCCAGCGTGGTGACGAGCTGCCGCGCCGCCACGCAGGGAGCCACGAGCAGGGCGACCATCAGGATGGCACCGACGGTGCGCACCCCGAGCACGATGGCGACGGCGAGCAGTCCGGTGCTCGCCGCGTCGACGAGCCACGGCCGCGCGCCGATGATCGCGCTGAAGCCGGGGTCGAAGCTGGCCGCGCGCAGCAACCGGAACCACACCACGACCGCGGTCAACGCGAGCGCCCCCAGGGTCAGGGTGAGCGCGATGTCCCGCTCGACCATGCCCGCGGCCTGGCCGAGCAGGTAGGCATCCAGCCCTGCCTGCTGGCTGTCTCCGGTGCTGGCGATGTGTGTCAGCAGCACAAGGCCGAGGGTCAACGACAGCGACAGCACCACCCCGATCGCGGCGTCGGTGGCGATCCTCGCCGAGCGCACCAGCGCGATGAGCAGCAGAGCAGCCAGCAGTGCGGCGACGGCGGCCCCCGCAAGCAGGGTGCCCGGTTCCTTCGCGCCCGCGACGAGGAACGCGATCGCCACCCCCGGCAGCGTCGCGTGGCTCATCGCGTCGCCGAACATCGCGCGCCCGCGCAGCACCACGAACGGGCCGAGCGCGCCTGCCACGAAGCCGAGCGCGGCCGTGCCCACGACCACCACCGCATCGGGGTAGGCCAGTGGTAGGGCGCCGAGCAGTCGGTCGATCACGCCGTGACCGTCACCATCTCATCGGTGCCGCCGGAGCCGGCCAGCGGCGCGAGACCGTAGGCACGCTCCAAATTGGCCGGAGTCAGCGCCTCGCCGACCGGCCCCTCGGCGACCACCGTTCCCGCAAGCAGCACGGCGTGGTCGAAATGGTCGCGCACGGTGCGGAGGTCATGATGCACCGCGAGCACGGTCGTCCCCTCGGCGCAGCGCCTGCCGAGCAGATCGAGCAACTCCGTCTCGGTGCGGGCGTCGACGGCGGTGAATGGTTCGTCCAGCAACAGCAGGTCTGCCCGCTGGGCCAGCGCGCGCGCCAGGAACACCCGTTGGCGTTGCCCGCCGGAGAGCTCGTCGAGCGGGCAGTCGGCAAGGTCGGTGACGCCGACGGCCGCCATCGCCTCGCTCACCGCGGCATCGTCGGCGGCGGTGAGCCTGCGGAGCCACCCCCTGTGGGGGTACCGGCCCATCTCCACCACCTGCACCGCTGTGATAGGGAAATCCTCCGTCACGGCATCCTGCTGCGGCACGTAGGCGACCCTGCTGCGCACCTTCGGCAGCGGCTCGCCGAAGAAGCGCACCGTGCCACGCACCGAAGGCAGCAGCCCGAGCGCGGCCTTGACGAGCGTGGACTTACCGGCGCCATTGGGCCCGACCACCGCGCCGAGCGTCCCGCGGGGGACACTCAGCTCGACCCCACGCACCACGATGCGGCCGCTGTAGCCCGCATGCATGTCGCTGATCGACAGCGCCGCCGTACCGTCCTGCCGTGGCATGGTCTAACCTCCGTTGCCGGTGAGCCCGTCGGCAATCCGTTCCGCGTTGGCGCGGAGCATGCCGATATAGGTGCCCTCCTTGGTGCCGTCGTCGCCTGCGGCGTCGCCGTACAGCTCCGCACCGATCCGGACGTCGTGGCCCTGCTGGCCGGCTGCCGCGATGACCGCGTCGAGCGTGTTCGACGGCACGCTGGATTCCATGAACACGGCGGGAACGCCGGTGTCGACGACGATGTCGGCGACGCGGGAGACATCCGATGTGGTTGCCTCCTCCTCGGTCGAGATACCCTGGATCGCGGCGACGTCGATGTCGTAGGCCCTCCCGAAGTAGCGGAACGCATCATGCGAGGTGACCAGCGTCCGGTGCGCATCGGGAACCGTGGCGAGGGTCGCGGTGATCTCCTCGTGCAGCGCGAGAACGTCCTGCCGGTACTCCGCGGCACGCTCGGTGTAGTCCCCGGCGCGCTCCGGGTCGAGCTCGCCGAGTTCGTCGCCGACCGCGGTGACGACCTCGGCCCACAGCCGCGGATCCAGCCAGATGTGCGGGTCGAACTCGGTGCCTTCCGGAGCATCGGCCTCCGGGGCAAGCAACACGTCCTCGTCGAGTTGCTCCCCTGCGAAGATCACCGGCTTGTCGCTGCTGAGCTCGTCGAAGGTCTGCTGTAGGGAACCCTCGAGGAACAACCCTACGGCGACGATGGCATCCGCCGAGCGCATCGCCTCGAGATCGCTGGACCGTGCCTGGTACAGGTGGGGATCGACACCCGGACCCATGAGCCGGACGGTCTCGATGTCGTCCCCGCCGATCTGGCGAACCGTATCGTCGAGGAAGTTCGTGGTCGTCACCACCGACAGCCGGTCCCGATCCTGGCCGGGTGCCCGTTCCGAAGCGAGAGCGTAGGTGATCAGCCCGCCTGCGAGCGCGGCGACGGTCGCCACCGCACCGCCTGCCAGCAGCGCCCGCCGCTTGCGCCGCTTCCCTCGCTGGTGGCTCAACTCGCTTCCCTGCTCGCTCACGTCATCCGCTCCCTGGTCAGCTAGCAAATTTCGGCATGCCGATACTACCTGTTCGGTCAACAGAAAAAGAGCGGAACCGGTCGCCGGTAACGCCGCGGGGGTGGAAAACGAGACCGCGAGGGCGTGCCCTGCCGCCGCGGCCGGTGGGTCGGCGGGAGGGCAAGTCATGGGGCGGGGGGCTTTCCGGCACGCCCCTCACAGAGTGCGCGGAAAGCCCCCCGCTTCAACCGGTGCGCGGTCGGCTACCGGCCGATCCGGCGCGGTGGAGACGACCGGAGCTTCGCGCACCGGGTCAGGGCTCCGCCGCCACGGGGGCAACGTGGCGGCGGAGCCGAGCCCGAACCGGCCGGGCGCGGACGGCCGGTCGGGACGTCAGTGGCGGGGATGGTGGCTACGAAGCAGCCAGCGGCTGCTCCCGGCGACGAGTTGCGGCGGCATTACTGCTGCGCGGTGGACCAGCATGATCGCCCGCGCGATCTGACGGATGCGGACGCAGGTAGGGCCGGGAAACCGGCCGGTGTCAGTCGGGAGAGGTGCAGGGCAGGGCCGCGTTCGTGGCCGTGCCGCCGGTGGCGTGGCAGGCCGCGGCGCCGAGCAGGTCGTCGGCGCCGAGCGACGGGCAGGGCTCGAGCACCGCGAGCTGCTGCTTGCTGGTCGTCGGTGCGTCCGGTGCCGACAGCGCGGCGCTACCACCGCCACCGGCGGGCGACGGCGAGGCGGGGACCTGTACGGCGGTATCCGCGCGTTCGTCGGTCACGGCACCGCTGGCGGGGCTGCGCTGTTCCTGGTACGCCGGTTCGCGAGGTTCCCCGTCGCGTTGCAGGGGAGCCTGCCGTTGCTCGCCTGATTCTCCGTCGCCGGCGGGGGAGTCGGCCTCGTGCGATTGCCGAGGTTCCGGCTGCCGGTGTCGCTCGGTATCCGCTACGGTGACGGTCTCCGCGTTGACGCCGGTCACGGGAGTAGTGTCCGGCGCGGCGTCCCCGATCGAGGGCGGTGCCTCTGGTGCGGTGACCGACTCGACGGCCTCTCGTGTGGCCTCGGTGGCATCCCGCCTCACCGACGAGACCGTCTCGGTGACGGCCGAGACCGTGCCGTCCGCCGATGAGGTGGCCGCCGACACGGTGTCGCCGACCGTGCCGAGCAGGCCTGACTGCCCGGACCCGCCGCCTGAGCTGCCGGAGGGGGTGGCCTTTCCAGTGGCCTGCCGGGTGTCGTGCTCCTGGGTGCCCGCGGTGCGGTCGGTGCCGGTGGCCTCTGCGTTGTCCGCCGCCGCGGCGGGGGCGCCGCCCAGCGCGACAAGCAGGAACCAGCCCGCCGCCGCGAGACCGGCCACTAGGAGCGCGCGAGCGAGGGCGTGGCGCGTCACGCCGATGGCGCCGGTCACCGCCATGGCCGCTGCCACCCCCTGTCCGTTCCGTACCTGATCGCGCCGTTCGTGTACCCGTGGCACCGCGCGTGGGCACCGCGCGCGCCGCGGATGTGTCGTGCCTGAGTGTTGCAGCTACGGCGGCGCTGTTCCACCCCGGCGGGCCGTTCGAGTGGTTTCCCGAGTGCCCGGCACCACAGCGCTGGGTGATGACCCGCGCGTGTGGCTGAGTAGGACTACTCCACTTGTGCTTCCCTGCGGGATGGCGACGCCGGAGAACGGATCCCCGGGATCCCGGCGTTCGTCGCACCGTGCGCAATCAGTGTGTGACGCACGGTAGTGGAGCTAGGTATGCGGGATGACGAGGAAGACGCGGTGCTGGTGCGCCGTGTCGCGTCAGGAGACGAGGCCGCGTTGCGCGTGTTGATGAGCCGGTACACCACGGACATCCACGCGGTCGCCGCGCGGTACCGGCTGGGTACGGCAGACGCGATGGACATGGTGCAGGACGTGTGGCTGCGGTTCTGGCAGCACGCGGCGACGATCCGGCAGCCGGACCGGGCCCGTGGTTGGCTGCACCGCACCGCGCACAGGCAGGCGTGGCAGCTGGTGCGGCAGCTGCGCCGCGAGCAGTCGCTCGACGGCTGGGCGGAGCGGGCGGCAGGGGACGGCTACGGCTCGCCGGAAGGACACGTGGTGCGGGCCGAGCACGCCCGCGCCGTGTGGGAAGCGGCGGTGCGGCTCGACCGCAGGGACAGGGAGCTGATCATGGCCATTGCCGATGAACCGCGGATCAGCTACGCGCAGCTGGCACGCCGCATCGGCGTGCCGGAGAGCAGCGTCGGCTCGATGCGTACCCGCTGCCTGCGGAAGCTGCGTAGGCAGCTGGCCAAAGAAGGCATCCTGGACGCTGGTATGTAGGGCCGGGTCACCGCGCCAGCCGGTGCAGCCGTTCGATCGCGGTGTCCAGCACCTCGTCGCGTTTGCAGAACGCGAACCGCAGCAGGTGCGCGTAGTCCTGCTCGCTGTCGGTGAACACGCTCACCGGCACGGCGGCCACCCCCACCTGCTCGGGCAAGGCCCAGGCGAGCTCGGTGGCGTGCGCGTAGCCGATGGCACGCACGTCGGCGCAGACGAAGTAGGTTCCCGCCGAGGGCAGCACCCGGAACCCGGCCTCGGCGAGGCCGCGTGCCAGCCGGTCCCGCTTGCCGTTCAGCTCCCGGCGCAGTTGCTCTACCCAGCCGCGCTCGGTACGCAACGCGTGTGCCACCGCGGGTTGGAACGGCCCGCCGGAGACGAAGGTCAGGAACTGTTTGGCCGCGCGTACCGCGGCGACCAGGTCCCTGGTCGCGCACACCCAGCCGATCTTCCAGCCGGTGCAGTTGAAGATCTTGCCTGCGCTGGAGATCGTGACGGTGCGTTCGGCCATGCCTGTGAAGGTCGCCAGCGGGATGTGCTCGGCGTCGTCGTAGACCAGGTGCTCGTAGACCTCGTCGGTGATCGCGATGAGATCGTGCTCGACGCACAGCTCGGCGATGCCCGCCAGCTCGGTACGGCACAACACGGTGCCGGTCGGGTTGTGCGGCGAGTTGACCACGATCGCTCTAGTGCGGTCGGTGACGGCCGCGCGGAGCTCGCCGGGATCGAGCGTGAAGCGCCCGGTGGAGGCCTCCTGGCGCAGCGGCACCACCCGGCGGGTCGCGCCTGCCATGGCCACGGCGGCCGCGTAGGAGTCGTAGTACGGCTCGATCAGCAGCACCTCGTCGCCCGGTTCGACCAGCGCGAGCAACGACGCCGCGATCGCCTCGGTGGCTCCCGTGGTGACCAGCACCTCGGTGTCGGGGTCGTAGTCGAGGCCGAATCGCCCTCGGTGCTCGGCCACGGCCGACCGCAGCTCGGCCCGCCCCGGACCCGGCGGGTACTGGTTGTTGCCTGAGGTAATGGCCTGGCACGCCGCTTCCAGCATGCTCGGCGGGCCGTCGGTGTCGGGAAAGCCCTGGCCGAGGTTCACCGCCGAGGTGCGGGTGGCCAGCGCGGTCATCTCCGCGAATACGGTCGAGGAAAACGGTCGCAGGCTGGGGATCAAGGCAGGTTCGCGCACAACGAGTGATCCTCACCGACAATGGGGCCGTGAATCAAGCAGCCGCGGGGCACGAACCCGCCACGGCGCCGGTGCCGCCACCCGGCTCGGCGATCGGCGACGAGATCAAGCGGCGTGACCTGGTACGGATGAAGGTCGTCGCGCTGGCGTTCCTCGTCGGGGCAGCGGCACTGTTCCTGCTGGCCAGCTGGGCCGAGGCCGAGGGTTGGCCGTGGTGGATCAGCTACGTGCGGGCGGCAGCCGAGGCCGGGTTGATCGGCGCGATCGCCGACTGGTTCGCGGTCACCGTGCTGTTCCGTCACCCGCTGGGTATCAGGATCCCGCACACCGCGATCATCCCCAGCAGGAAGGACCAGTTCGGCGCGAGCCTCGGCGACTTCGTGGACCGCAACTTCCTCGCGGGCGAGGTGGTGCGTGAGAAGCTGCGCCGGGTGGGGGTGGCTCGCGCGCTCGGCGCGTGGCTGGCCACCGAGCGCAACGCGCGCCGGGTCACGGCTGAGCTGGTGACCGCGATGCGTGGCGTGGTCACCGTGCTGCGGGATTCCGATGTGGCCGGGATGCTCGAGCGTGCGCTACGCCGCGGGATGGCCGAAACGGAGCTGGCCTCGCCGACCGGTGACGCGCTCGACCGGTTGTGCGCAGGCGGCGCGCACCACCAGCTCGTGGACCTGGTGTGTGACCGCGCCTACGAGTGGGTGCGCGACAACCGCGCGACGGCGCTCCGGGTGATCTCCGAGCGGGCGCCGAGTTGGTCGCCGAGGTTCGTTGACGAGCTGGTCGCCGACCGCGTGTACGGCGAGGTGCTGGCGTTCGCGCGGGCGGTGAAGGACGACGTGCACCACCCGATGCGGCTCGCGGTGGACAACTTCCTGTTCGAGCTCGCCGACGACCTCAGACACGATCAGGAGACCAGGGAGCGCGCCGAGGACATCAAGCGCAGGCTCGTGGCACATCCGGCGGTCGGCGAGCTGATCGGCGCGGCGTGGTCGACCGTCAAGGACCTGTTGCTGCGGGCGGCCGACGACCCGGACAGCGAGCTGCGTGCGGGCATCACCGGAGGTGTACGCGGGTTCGGTGAGCGGCTGCGCGAGGAGGAGGCGCTGCGTGACAAGGTCGATACCTGGGTGGAGGACGCGGCGGCACACGTGGTCGCCAACTACTCGGCCGAGATCGCCACGTTGATCACCGACACGGTGGAGCGCTGGGACGCCGATGAAACCTCACGCCGCATCGAGTTGCAGGTCGGCAGGGACCTGCAGTTCATCCGGATCAATGGCACCGTGGTCGGCGGCCTGGTCGGTATCGCCATCCACGGCGTCTCCCAGTTGCTGTTCTGACACACCGGCCCTGGTTGCGTCCGGTGACCGATCGCATGACGCTGGGGGCATGGCCGCCGCGGATCGTGCCGCTCACACCGCCACCACCCCCACTGGGGCCGAGGTGTTGCGTTCGGCGTATGCCGATGTCGTCGACACGCTGCGTGGGATCAGCGAGGAGCAGTCCTGGCTGCCGACCGGGTGCACCGGGTGGACGGTGCGTGACCTGCTGTTCCACCTGCTCCGAGACGCGCAGCGTGCCCTGGTGGCGCTGGCCAGCCCCGCAGGCACCGACCCGGACACCGACGCGATCTCCTACTGGCGCTCCCGCAAACCCGACCGGGATCCCAGGCAGTACAACCTGCGGATGACCCGGATCAGCGCCAGCGTCTACAGTACGATCGGCCCGCTGCTCGACGAGTTCGCCGAGACCAGTGCGGCCGCCGCCTACGCGGCAGCCGTCACCCCAGCCAGGCGCGCGGTGCGCACGCAGGGACACGTAATCCTGGTGGAGGAGCTGGTGCGGACCTTGATCGTGGAAGCGGCGATCCACCACCTCGATATGGTGGTGGTGCTCGACCGCCCCGGCCCCTCGGCAGCGGCTTTGCGTGTGGTTCGGGCCACATTGGACGGCCTGCTCGGCGAACCGATGCCGCTCGAGGTGGACGATGCCACCTACGCGCGGCTGGGAACCGGGAGGCGGTGGCTGACCACCGAACAGCGGCACGCGCTAGGTCCGAGGGCGCACCACTTCCCGATGCTGAGCTGACACCGGCGCGACGCCGGGCACCCTACCACTTGAACCGCACGAAGATCCGGCCGAAGTTCTTCGAGTCCTTGTCGATGCGGTGGTAGAGCGGCCTGATGTCCTTGCGGTCCAGGAAACGCAGCACGCGCTTCTTCAGCTGGCCGGATCCCTTGCCGGGAATGATCTCCACGAGTGGTGCCTTCTTGGCGACCGCCTCGTTCATGATGTCGTTCAGCGCCCTGTCGATGTCCTTGCCGCGGTTGTAGATGTCGTGCAGGTCGAGCGTGAGTTTCATGGCGTGGCCTTCGTGCGCGTCCGGCGGCGTACCGCTGGCGTGATTGCGTCCATCATCGACCTTCTATCACCAGAGGGTCAACGGGGCGCACGGCCGTCGATCGGGATCGATGCGGAGGCCGGAATCACACTCGATCGGTGCAAGCAGTGTGCTTGCTATAGCTAGCACCGCAGCTTACAGTGGACAGCACAGCAAGGAGGTAGCCGGAATGAGCGTGCGTGCGGAATCGCCCGAGGGCGATCGGGATTCCCCTCAGGAGGCGCAGGCCAAGCCGATGGACAAGGTGGCCGACATCGGTCGCGATATCGGCTCCTACATCCGGCAGCAGCGCAACAACGCGAAGATCTCGTTGCGCGAGCTCTCCAAGATGGCCGGGGTGTCCAACCCCTACCTGAGCCAGATCGAGCGGGGTGTGCGGAAACCGAGTGCGGAGATCCTGCAACAGATCGCCAAGGGGCTGCGCATCTCGGCGGAGGCGCTGTACGTGCAGGCAGGGATCCTGGACGTCCCGCACGCTGGGCCGGTCCCCGAAGCCATCCATGCGGATCCGGAACTGACCGAGCGGCAGAAGCACGTCCTGCTCGAGATCTACGAGTCGTTCCGGCGCGAGAACTCGGCGGAGCGATCTTCGCCCGAGCAGCCGAAGCCGGGATCCGGCGCTACAGCCGCCCCCGGTGCCGAACAGCACGAGAGCCCGGTGACCGGCCGGTCGACCGGCCGCGTACCGCGAGATACCGACCCGACCGACATGACGGAGCACGACGGCTCGTCATGACAACCATGAAGGAGTGAGCCCCAATGGCCCAGAGCCGTGACGACCAGCAGAAGCGCGCCGAGACCATCCGAACCCCGTTACTTGCCGTTCTCGGGGCGGGAAGCCTCGCGAGCCAGTCCGTGGTGGACGCCGTGCAGCGCGCACGGGAACGCGTCGCGGAGAGCAGCGAGACCGCCCGCAAGAACTTCGAGGACGCTCGCAAGAACGTCGAGGAGCTCCCCAGCGAGGTCGAGGACCTTCGCGACAAGTTCGACCCGGCCGAGCTGCGCAAGCTGCTCGACGAGTACACAGAGGCCGCGCGCAAACTGTACGAGAAGCTGGCCTCCTCCGGTGAGGAGACGCTGGAGCAGATCATGGCCCAGCCGCAGGTCAAGCGCGCCGTCGAGCAGCTGGAGGAGGCCAGCCGCCAGGCGCAGGAGCGTGTCGAGGACGTCACCGGTGAGGCGCGGGAGCGTGTCGAGGACGCCTTCGGCAAGTTCACCAAGCGCACCCGTTCGGCGGGGGAGAAGGCGGCCCGCGCCGTGGAAAGCGCAGGTGAGTCCGGCGCGGAGAAGCTCGCCGAGGCCGGTGAGGAGATCGCGGCCGAGACCCGCAGTGCCAGCCGCAAGGCCGCCAACAAGACCGCTCCGCGGTCGGCGAGCAGCACCCGCGGCGGCTCGACCACCAAGAGCGCCGGCAAGTCGAAGTCCACGTCCACCACGACGAAGTCATCGAACTCCGGTACGGGCGCGACCGCCAAGGGCTCGGGCAAGAGCGAGAGCTGACTCGACTATCGAGTATGACGCCGGGAACCGGCCTGCCCCGCCGACGAAGCCGGGGCATGGCGGTTCCGGGTCAGCACCGCTTGGCACGAGCAGGCGCGAGCGCGACGTGCCGCCAGGTAGCGGTGCGAGCGTGGTCAGGGCGGTTGTAAATCGGTCATCGGATCGCCGTACTCTGGAAGCGTGCCCCTGTTGACTGAGTTGATCGTGATGGCCATCAACCTGGCCGGGATACCGCTCGGCATCTACGCGTTCGTGCACGCCCTGATGCAGCGTGCCGACGCCTACACCGCGGCGAACCGCCTGTCCAAACCGGCGTGGCTGGGTATCACGGGGGCGGCGGGTTTCGTGCTCGTCGTCCCGATCTTCTGGTTCTACGGCGGCGGCACGCTGTTCTGGATCGCCGCGCTCGTCGCCGTACTCGTCTACCTCGTGGACGTACGCCCCAAGCTGATCGAGGTGCAGGGCGGCCGCGACTGGTAAGCGACACCGCCCGCGATTGCCGAGGGATGGGTTCACCGTGCCCGACTGGAGCATCGCCGGAACGCTGACCGTGGACAAGGCCACCGACCGGGAGGACCTGCTCGCCGAGCCGGTGCTGGCCGCGCTGGATCGTCACGGGCTGCGCTCCCGTGTGGGGGTCGTCGAGATCGACCCCGAGCTCGCCGACACCGCGGAGTTCTGCGCCGCCTACTCGTCACCGCTGGGCGCTTCCGCCAACTGCGTCGTGGTGGCAGGCAAGCGGTCGGGTCAGGTCCGTTACGCGGCGGCCCTCGTGCTGGCAACCACCCGCGCGGACGTCAACTCCGTGATCCGGCGCAGGTTGGACGTCCGCAAGGCCTCCTTCCTCGGGATGGACGAGGCCGTCGCGTTGACCGGGATGGCCTACGGTGGCATCACACCGATCGGGTTGCCGCCGGAGTGGCCGGTGCTGCTGGACAGCGCCGTCGCCTCCGCCCCTGAGCTGATCATCGGTAGCGGTACCCGGTCGGGCAAGCTGCTGGTGACCGGCGAGATGCTGGCCGAGCTCCCCGGAACCGAGACCGTCGAAGGGCTGGGCAGGTAACGTGCCGCCCGGCCGGTGCGGCCGGATCAGCAGGCGTGTCGGGCCAGGTAGCTCTCGGTGAACCGGTCCTCCTTGTCGAGCAGAGTGTCCAGGTGCTCGACGATCATCCGTTCGAACCTGCCGCCGACCAGCGGGATGCGTACCGTCGCCTCGCCGGTGAGGCGGAGCACGCAGCTCGTACCGGTCGCATCCCCGCGGGCGGTGAGCTCGGACACCGCGGTAACCTCGCCAGGCACGCCCGCCACCGTGGCGCGGGCCGAGCCGCGCACCGACGAATCGTCCGCGGCGGGCAACCGCCAGGTGTGCTCCCGGTGCACCTCGAGGTCGCCACGCAGGAGCTCCCGCACCGTGCGCGGGACGGTGTCGGCCCGGAGGCACTGCCGCATGCGGTAGGTGACCTCGTTGCCGCTGATGGCATGTGTGAGCAGGGTCGCATCGTCGCCACCGACCTCGGCGAGCCGGGCACGCAGCACGTCTTCCGCCGTAAGTGCCGAGAACACCTCGTGGATCGGGTGGTCGAACGTTGCGGTGTGCTCGATGCGTGCTCCCATACGCGGCACATTACCGTTGCTGACATGGACAGCGTCGCGATCCGGCTCGGCGAGTTGACCACGCTCCGGCTCGGCGGGCCCGCTGCGGAGCTCGTCACGGCGAGCAGCGAGGACGAGTTGATCGGTGCCGTGGCCGAACGAGACGAGGCCGGTGCGCCCGTGCTCGTGCTCGGCGGTGGCTCCAACCTGGTGATCAGCGACGACGGGTTCGCGGGCAGAGTGGTGCGCATCGCCACCACCGGCGAGCGGGTGGTCGATCGTGACCCGGACGGATCCGAGGTCCGTATCGAGGTCGCCGCGGGCGAGGACTGGGACGCCTTCGTGGCCAGGGTGGTCGCAGCGGGCTACGGCGGTTTGGAGTGCCTGTCCGGTATCCCCGGCCAGGTCGGTGCCACCCCGATCCAGAACGTCGGGGCCTACGGCTGGGAAATCTCCGAGTTCCTGCGGTGGGTACGGCTGTACGACCGGCGTAGCGGGCGCACTCTCACGGTCGCCCCCGATGATCTCGGCCTCACCTACCGCAGCAGCCGGTTGAAGGGCACCGACGACGCGATCGTGCTCAGCGTCTGCTTCGGCCTGCACCCCGACGGGGCCAGCCAGCCGATCCGCTACCAGGAGCTGGCCCGCGCGCTCGGGGTGGCGATCGGCACCCGGCTGCCCTGCGCCGAGGTGCGAGCGGCGGTGCTGGAGCTGCGGCGGAGCAAGGGTATGGTGCTCGATCCCGCCGACCACGACACCTGGAGCGCGGGCTCGTTCTTCACCAATCCCGTGGTGAGCGCGCAGCAACTGCGCGAGCTGCGGGAACGGATCGACGCCGTGGTCGGGCCGGAGGCGAGCGTGCCGCAGTACCCGGCCGAATCCGGGGTGAAGCTGTCCGCGGCATGGCTCATCGAGCGGGCGGGCTTCGCCAAGGGGCACGCCGGTCCCGGCGGCCGGGTGAGCCTGTCCGGGAAGCACACGCTGGCGCTGACCAATCGCGGTGCCGCCTCGACCGAGGATCTGCTCGCGCTGGCGCGTGAAGTGCGTGACGGGGTGGACGAGCGGTTCGGAGTGACGTTGCGTCCCGAACCGTTGCTGGTCAACTGCTCGCTTTGAGGACGGTATGTACCGGTACGTGCCGGTATGCCCCGGTGCGCGCCGTGGCCGGAAGCGCCGGTATGAGACCGGTCACCGAGAATGCCTGCGCGGCCCACGAAGGAAGATCGTGGACCACGCGGGCGTTGGGTGCTCGATGGGAACACCGTTGCGGTGCCCTCGCCGGGTGCTACCCGGCGAGCGACGCGGGCACCGGAGCACAACGCGAGGAGTCTTGTGGCTGATGACGGCTTCGGGTAGGAACACCCCGGGTACCGGTCCCGCGGGCAGGGAACGGCAACCCGCCGAGCCACGGCGGTCGGCCGTGGTACCGCACGCGCTCGCCGGACGGGGCGTGCTGCCGCGCAGGGTCGCGTTGCTCTCGGTGCACACCTCGCCGTTGGAGCAGCCGGGCACCGGGGACGCGGGCGGGATGAACGTCTACATCACGCAATCGGCGACGGCGATGGCGCGTCGTGGGGTCAGTGTGGAGATCTTCACCAGGGCGACGTCCTCGGACCAGCCGCCGGTGGCCGAGTTGGCTCCGGGTGTGCTGGTGCGCCACATCCCTGCCGGACCGTACGAGGCGCTGGACAGGGCGGAGCTGCCCGCGCAGCTGTGCGCGTTCACCGCGGGAGTGCTGCGCGCCGAGGCGTTCCAGCCTCCCGGCTACTACGACGTGGTGCACTCGCATTACTGGCTGTCAGGTCAGGTCGGCTGGCTGGCCGCCGAGCGGTGGGGTGTCCCGCTGGTGCACAGCGCCCACACGCTGGCCAAGGTGAAAAACGCCGCGCTGGCCGACGGCGACAACCCGGAACCGCGCACCCGGGTGTTCGGCGAGCAACAGCTCGTACACGAGGCCGACCGGCTGATCGCCAACACCGCGGTGGAGGCGGAGAACCTGGTGGAGCTGTACGAGGCCGACCCGGCAGCGGTCGATACTGTGGCACCTGGCGTGGATCTCGGCAGCTTCACGCCGGGGTCGGCCGAGGCCGCCCGCGCCGAGCTCGGCGTGCCACAGGACGCCGTCGTGCTGGCCTTCGCCGGGCGCCTGCAGCCGCTCAAAGCGCCCGATGTGCTGCTGCGGGCCGCGGCCGAGCTGATCCACCGGCGGCCGACGCTGCGCGAGCGGCTGGTGGTGACGATCGCGGGGGGACCGTCCGGCACCGGGTTCGAGCAGCCGGAAGCGTGGCAGGACCTCGCGCGCGCGCTCGGTATCGCCGAGCTGACCCGGTTCCTGCCGCCGCAACCGACCGACGATCTCGTCCGGGTGTTCCGCGCGGCCGACGTGGTCGCCGTGCCAAGCCACAACGAGTCCTTCGGGCTCGTCGCGCTCGAAGCGCAGGCCTGCGGCACACCGGTCGTCGCCGCCGACGTCGGTGGCCTGCCGGTCGCGGTTGCGCACGGTGTCTCCGGGCTGCTCGTGTCGTCCCGGTGTACCGGGCAGTGGGCCGACGCGCTCGGCGCGGTCGCGCTGGATCCCGCCTACCGCGCCTACCTGTCGGCTAACGCGGTGACGCACGCTCGGCGCTTCTCCTGGCAGCACACCACCGACGCACTACTGTCGGTGTATGCCTCGGCCATGGCCGAGGCGCGCAGCAGGCAAGCGGTGCGATCGGAGGTCGCGGTATGAGCCAGGAGAGGGACTGCCGCATGGACGAACTCATCGCCACCACTCTCGAGGGAATGGACCTGTCCTACGACAGGCACGGTGAGGGGCGGTACTTCGTCACCCTGCCCGGCACGACGAAGCTCCAGACCAACTGCTGGCTGGTGGCAGGTGACAACTCGTTCACCGTGGAAGCCTTCGTGTGTCGTCGTCCGGACGAGGGCCACGCCGAGGTGTACGCGTACCTGCTCCGTCGCAACACCAAGCTCTACGGCGTGCATTACGCGATCGACACGGTCGGCGACATTTACCTGGTCGGCAGGATCGGCAAGGAGATGGTCACCGAGCAGGAGCTGGACCGGCTGCTCGGGCAGGTGTTGCAGGCAGCCGACGGTGACTTCAACACCCTCCTCGAACTCGGCTTCGCCGACTCGATCAAGCGCGAGTGGCAGTGGCGCGTGTCCCGGGGTGAGTCGCTGGCCAACTTGCGGCCCTTCCAGCACCTCATCGAATCCGAGCGGGACTGAGCCGGGCCGGGTCCGCACGGGCAGCGCGATCGGTCGAGCGCCGGGTCGAAGAGTTAAGGCGCGAGGCGGCTCGAGGGAGGGGGAGTCGCGAAAACTCGAGCCACCTCGCGCTGGTTTCCCGCCGTAGTGACCCGGTGACGAGGGGGTGCCATCGGGGTCTGGCGGGCGCAGCTCGGCAGGGGAGACGAGCTGCGTCTCTCCCGCCACGCATCGGGGAGTGCGTGGAGACCGACGTGGCGGGCTGGTTGACAACTTGTCAGATCTATGCCGTTTCGCACAACCCCCTAAAGGCCTCCAATTGGGTGTAATCTGCGAGCGGGTGGGCACACAGTGCAACAAAGTCGTCCGGCATGTTCGGACACGGCCCGGTGACCTCGGTGTTCGACCGGGGCATAGTCGCCGGTAGCGATACTGTGAGTAGAAGTGCCTGGGACAGCTACCTCCGCTCGCCTCGAGTCGGAGTCGAGCGGAGGTCCAGTCGGCGTCGGCAAACCCACCGGTTCGGCCGCGCTGGCGGTTCTGGCACGCTGGAAGCCATGGGCGATCTCGGAACGCTGGTGCTGCTGCGGCACGGCGAGAGCACGTGGAACGCGGAGAACCTGTTCACTGGATGGGTCGATGTGCCGCTCTCGGAGCGAGGCGAGCAGGAGGCGCAGCGGGGTGGCCTGCTGCTTGCCGAGCACGGCCTGCTGCCGGATGTGGTGCACACCTCGCTGCTGCGCAGGGCTATTGCCACGGCCAACATCGCACTCGACGCGGCCGACCGGCACTGGATCGATGTGCGCCGGGATTGGCGCCTGAACGAACGTCACTACGGTGCTTTGCAGGGCAAGAACAAGAAGCAGACGATGGAGGAGTTCGGCGAGGAGCAGTTCATGCGCTGGCGCCGTTCCTACGACACCCCGCCACCGCCTATCGAGAAGGGCAGCGAGTTCAGCCAGGACGCCGACCCGCGGTATGCCGATCTGGCGGGCGAGGTTCCGCTGACGGAGTGCCTTGCCGACGTGGTCGCGCGGCTGGTGCCCTACTGGGAATCGGCGATCGTGGCCGATCTGCGTGAGGGAAAGACAGTGCTGGTGGCCGCGCACGGCAACTCGCTGCGAGCCCTGGTCAAGCACCTGGACGGGATATCGGAGTCGGAGATCGTTGGGTTGAACATCCCCACCGGAATCCCGCTGCGGTACGACCTTGACGACGACCTCGCCCCCACGGTGGCAGGCGGTACCTACCTGGACCCCGCGGCCGCCGAGCAGGCTGCCGCGGCTGTCGCGAGTCAGGGACGCTGAACCCGCGCTCGCACGAGCAGTCGGCAATGACCACTTTCCGGTTAGTTTCCCGGTGGAAAGCGTCAATCGACATTGGGGTGAACGCACGGGAAATTCAGCCCGGAATAATGTCATTGGCGTCACGAATGGGCGGGCAACGCTAGGCCAACACCGCATGACCGTGATTACGATGCGTTCGTGACCCCGCTGGAGACACTCGCACTGGTCGCGGCTACCGCGATCATCGGGGTGCTGGTCGGTTACACGATCGCGCGCATGCGCGATCGCAGGCGCGAGAACGGTCAGGCCGCGCCGTCGGTTTCGGAACTGTTGCTGCGCCTGGTGCACAGCTCCCACAACGGCATTGTCGTCGTCGGTTCGCTCGGGGAAATCCTGGTGCACAATCCACGGGCTGACGAGTTGGGTCTGGTGCGCAACGACCAGCTGGACGGGCGCGCGTGGCACGCCGCTGAGCAGGCGCTGGAGACCGGGAAGCCGGTGGAGATCGATCTGTCGCCGCTGGGCGGGCGCGGTCGCCAGCCCGAGGCGGTGCTCGGCGAGGCCGCGTCGCTCGGCGAGGGATTCGCCGTGATCGAGGCCGTCGACCATTCCGAGGCCGTCCGGCTGGAAGCCACCCGCCGTGACTTCGTCGCCAACGTCAGCCACGAGCTCAAGACACCCGTCGGGGCGATGGCCCTGCTGACCGAGGCCCTGCTGGACGCGGCGGACGATCCCGACGAGGTTCGCCGCTTCGGGGAGAAGCTGCACCACGAATCCACGCGGCTCGGAGCGTTGGTCACCGAGCTGATCGCGCTGTCGCGGTTGCAGGGTGCCGAGAAGCTGCCGGAACCGACCGTGGTGGAGGTCGACGCGGTGGTCAACGAGGCGCTGGGACGCGTGACCCATGCTGCGGAGGCGGGTGAATCCACCGTGACGACCGACTCCGACAGCGGTCTTCGGGTAGAGGGCGACCACACCCTGCTGGTTACCGCGCTGACCAACCTGCTCACCAACGCGATCGTGTACTCCCCGCCCGGCAGTCCGGTATCCGTCTCACGCCGGTTGGCAGGCGACTTGGTAGAGATCAGCGTCACGGACCGGGGGATCGGCATCGCCGAAGAGGACCAGCAGCGGGTGTTCGAGCGCTTCTACCGTGTGGACAAGGCGCGTTCCAGGGTGACAGGGGGCACGGGACTCGGCCTCGCCATCGTCAAGCACGTGGCGGCCAATCATGGCGGCGAGGTCCGGCTGTGGAGTAGGCCGGGCACCGGATCGACATTCACTATCTGCATTCCCGCCCACCAGGAGGATCGCTACACGCAGCAGCGTGGTTCCTCAGGAGGGAATGTTCGCCCGGCAGCCGCGGGCGAATCACGTTCGGACAACTGATACGGCCGGGAGGAAGCTGCGTGGCACGGGTACTGATCGTCGAGGACGAGGAATCCTTCGCCGACCCGCTGGCGTTCATGCTCCGCAAGGAGGGCTTCACGGCGGCGGTCGCCACCGACGGCAAGCAGGCGCTCGAGGAATTCGATCGCAACGGTGCCGACATCGTACTGCTCGATCTGATGCTTCCGGGGATGAGCGGCACCGATGTGTGCAAGCAACTGCGGCAACGTGCCGCCGTGCCGGTCATCATGGTCACTGCGCGGGACAGCGAGATCGACAAGGTGGTCGGCCTCGAGATCGGTGCCGATGACTACGTCACCAAGCCGTACTCCGCCCGGGAGCTGATCGCCAGGGTCCGGGCGGTGCTGCGCCGTGGCGGCGAGGGAGCGCCGGAAGGCGAGGAGCAACCGGTGCTCGCGGCGGGACCGGTGCGCATGGATGTGGAGCGGCATGTGGTCACGGTGCACGGCCAGGAGGTCACGCTGCCGCTGAAGGAGTTCGACCTGCTGGAATACCTGCTGCGCAACGTGGGCAGGGTGCTGACCCGCGCGCAGCTCATCGACCGGGTGTGGGGCGCGGACTACGTCGGCGACACCAAGACGCTGGATGTGCACATCAAGCGGCTCCGCGCCAAGATCGAACAGGATCCCGCCGCGCCACAGCATCTCGTGACGGTCCGCGGGTTGGGGTACAAGTTCGAGGCGTGACCCGGCCGTGCCCTCCGCGGCAGTGCGCGGGAGTGCTGTTTCTCACGATCCTTTCCGTGGTCCTTGCTGGTCCTTACCGCCCGCGTGTGCCGTTCGAGACTGCACATCGGGGCCCGTGACAGGGTACTGTGAGCCATTGTGCGACTCGGAGTGCTCGACGTGGGGTCCAACACCACGCACTTGCTCGTGGTGGATGCGCACCGTGGTGCGCACCCGATGCCGATGCACAAGGAGAAGACGTCGCTCCGGCTCGCCGAGCGGATCACCCGCGAAGGGGAACTGAGTGGTGCCGGGGTCGAGGAGCTCGTCGAGGCTATCGAGGGCGCGAAGGGCTCGGCGGCCCGGCTGGGCTGCGAGGAGATGCTGGCGTTCGGCACGTCGGCGGTGCGGCAAGCACACAACGCGGGCGATGTGCTGCGCACGGTCGCCGTTCGCACTGGTGTCGAGCTGAACGTGCTGTCGGGCCACGACGAGGCCCGACTGACCTTCCTCGCCGCGCGCCGCTGGTTCGGCTGGTCCGCGGGTAAACTGCTGGTGCTCGACATCGGCGGCGGATCGCTCGAGATCGCGATGGGGATCGACGAGGATCCCGAGCTGGCGTTGTCGTACCCGCTTGGGGCGGGAACGGTGACCCATACCCGGTTCACCGGCGACCCCCCTTCCCGTTCCGAACTGGTGGACACGGCGGCATGGCTGGAGCAGGAGTTGTCCGGGCTGGCCGAGCAGGTGGGCGCGTTGGGGACCCCCGACCGCGTGGTCGCCACGTCCAAGACGTTCCGCTCGCTGGCCCGGTTGACCGGCGCAGCACCCTCGGCGGCTGGGCCAAGGGTGCGCAGGGTGCTGACCGACACCGGTCTGCGCCAGTTGCTGGCGTTCATCTCGCGGATGACGGCGGCCGACCTCGCGGAGCTGGAGGGGGTGAGCCCGAGCCGGGCGCACCAACTTGTCGGGGGAGCGCTGGTGGCTGATGCCACGATGCGTGCGCTGTCCTGCGCCGAAGTGGAGATCTGCCCATGGGCGCTGCGGGAAGGTGTCATCCTGCGGCGCCTCGATCACACCAACGGGGAGGATCCCGTGGAGCCGTTGACGCGTGCGTGGCGCGGGGTTGAGATCCTGTCGTAATGATGTCGATGCGACAGTGGTACCGGTGAACACCGGATGGTGCGCGCGAGGACGTAAGACACCGGACAGGCGTGAACATTGGCGTGGACGTGGTGAGTGGAGCTCGGGCACGGTGATACGGGATGAGCCGAAGTCGTGGTAGCCATGAGGCGCAGCGCACGGTCGCTGAGCTGCTGGCCCAACATGGCGGGAAGGTCGACGGCACCTCCTCCCGCCGCCATCGCCGCCGTCGCGACGAGGCCGATGATGCCGACGGCGCGGCTGGGGAACCCGATGTGACGACCACCGCACCGCAAGCGATCATCGACCGGATCCGCGCCGAGACAGGTGAGACCGGCAAGGAGCATGGTGGTCGTAACGGGCGGTCCCACCACGCGGGTACCGTCGACGCCGGCGACCACAGCGACTACGGGGGACACGGGGGCCACGCCGCGGGTAATGGCGCGGCTGTGAAGCCCGCCGACGATGCGGGCGGGGTAAGCGGATACACCCCGGTGCAACCCCGCCCGGCCGCGTCCCCGACCCCGCCACCGGCCGAACCGCCCGCTGAGCCGGTCGCCGAGCTCGGCGCGCAGCCCACCTCCCGTGTCCATCCCACCGCTTTCCGTAAGGCGCCGCAGCCGCCACAGCACCCGCAGCAGCCCCAGCCGGGTGGCGTGGGGCAGCAGGCCCCGCACCACGCGCCCCGGCCGTATCCGCAGCAGGCTCCGCAGCCGTATCCCGCCGAGCAGCACCCCTTCGACGCCGCGGTCGGGTACGACCACGGCGGACAGCGCCCGGCTGGGCCGGACGACAGCTGGTTCGTCGACGGCACCACCGCGGCGAGCCTGCGCCCGCGCGACGGCAGGCTGCGCGACGCCGACACCGACGAGCTGGAAGCCGTGAACGGCGCGGCCTACGGGCAGCCGGACGGTCACGCGAGCGCCGGGTACGGCAGCGGCTACGTGACCAGTGACGACCCCGCCGAGACCGCGGCATGGTTCGGCGAGCCGGGCTACGAGGACTGGAGCTACGACGAACACGACGGGTACCCGCCGCACGACGACGCCGTGTCGTGCGACCCGTCCTACGGTGACCTCGACGGCATGGACCCGGCAGGGCAGGAGCGCTACGGCAGCGACCTGACCGCGGGCCCGGACAGCGATCCGGACGGCTACCTGGACGACTGGGGACCGGACTACCGGGAGGGCTACCAGGAGGACTACGCCGAGGAGGAATACCCCGAGGAGGAATACGCCGAGGACGGCCAGGGCGAACCGGACACGTCACCCGTGCGGCAGTGGCTGGCCATGGCGGGTCAGCTTGCGCTCGGCGTGCTGGGCGGCGCCGGTGTCTGGTTGTCCTTCAACTGGCTGTGGATGCGGGTTCCCGCCGCAGCGTTGATCGCCGCGCTCGCGGTGATCGTGGGGCTCGTGTGGCTGGTACGTAAGATTCGTCGAGCAGAAGACATCCAGACGAGCGTGCTCGCGGTCTTGGTGGGGTTGGTGGTGACCGTCTCCCCCGCCGCGATGCTGCTGTTTTCCGGATAGGACCACCGGGTGAACCACGCTGATAACGCTGCTGACGGCGCTGGCAGGGCAGGTGATGACCGAACGGACCCGCGCGAGAGCGCCGCGCGCCCCGGTGCCGCGGGCAGCGGCATACCGGTAGGGCTATCCACCGCGTCGGTGTGGCCGCTGCGCGCGAACTCGGGCTTCGAGCTGGCCGCGGACATCGGGTACGACGGTGTCGAGGTCATGGTGTGGCCGGATCCGATCAGCCAGGACATCTCGGCGCTGAAGTGGCTCTCGCAGAGCACCGGTGTGCCGGTGCTGTCGGTCCACTCGCCGTCGTTGCTCATCACCCAGCGCATCTGGTCGCCGGACCCCGAGGAGCGGCTGCGCAGGACCGTCGACGCCGCCGGTGAGCTGGGCGCGCGCACCGTGGTGGTGCACCCGCCGTTCCGCTGGCAGCGACGGTACGCCGACGCCTTTCCCGAGCTGGTCGCCGAGCTGGAAGAGACCAGCGGGATCGAGGTCGCGGTGGAGAACATGTTCAAGGTGCGGCCACCGGGAGGCAAGGACAGGCGGGTGTCGGCGTTCCGCCCGTCGATCGACCCGACGGATGTCGGTCACGCCCACTACACGCTCGATCTGTCCCACACGGCGGCCGCAGGGATGGACGCTCTCGAGCTGGCCGATCGCATGGGCTCAGGCCTGACACACCTGCACCTCGCCGACGGCTCCGGCCAGCCGAAGGACGAGCACATGATGCCGGGGCGCGGTACGCAACCCTGTGCCGAGCTGCTCGAGAAGCTGGCGGCGACCGATTTCGGTGGCCAGGTGGTCGTCGAGCTGAACACCAGGGCCGCCCGGACGGAGGCGCACCGCGTACGGGAGCTGACCGAGGCGTTGCTGTTCGCCAGGCTGCACCTGGGCCAGTGACACCGGGATACCGTGGTGCCGGGCGTGCCCGGGGCAGGCGGGTGCCGTGGCGGCTACGGCTTCGGCTGTTCGTCGACCTCGAGCGTGTAGTTGCCGCGGTCGTCGGTGAAGGTCACGGTCACGCCGTAGCGCTCATCGCCGTCGGTGAGCACGCAACGCGTCGTTTCCCCGGAGCGGCCTCGCACCGCATCCGGGCAGGAGACGCCGTCGGGCGGGTAGCCCGTGATCTCCTCGAGAGTGTTCGCGACGCTTCGTTCGAACACGTCATGCGAGAAAGTGGCGGTACCGGCAACGGTCTCGGTGCACCCGGTCGCGGTCACGCCCGCCAGCAGAACTGCGAGGGTGACAAGTCTGATCGGGGGCAGCGGCGGCATGGTTCTCCTCGGTCTCGATCCACTCGGCGGTTGCCTATCCCGGAGGGTAGCCCGCCGGTCACAGGCACAAAGCGTGGACGTAAGGTCGACGCCGTGGCCCCGCTGAGCTCATCCGACTCCCGTGGTAGCGGGGAGCCGTCGCGTTCCCCTCGCCACGACCGCACCGGAGGCGTGGCGTCATGACAACGGCGGATACACCGACGGGCTTCACCGACGCGAGCCACCCACGCGCGCTCGGCGACGGCACCTTCACCGCGAACCTCCGTTCCGAATGGTCCATCGGCGGCAGGCCGCACGGCGGATTCATCATCGCCCTGCTCGCGCGCGCCGCATGCGAGGTGGTGGCGGATTACAGCGAGTTGGCAGGGGATCCGCTCGCGGTCAGCGCGGAGTTCCTGCGCGCGACCGAGCTCGGTCCCGCGTTGCTGCGTACCGAGGTTCGCAAGGCTGGGCGGCGGACCACCGTTGTCGGTGTGCGGCTCGAGCAGCGTGGTCGCAGCTGCGTGGAGGCTCGCGTGACGGTCGGCAGGCTACCCGAGCAACGGTGGTTGTGGGCGGACCTGCCGATGATGCCCGCCGAGCCGCCCACGAACGCGATACGGTTGAGCGATCATCTCGGTGACGGCGTGTTCCGGCTGGCCGAGGGGTGCGAGGTGCGGATCGACGCCAGTACCGCGGGGTTCCTCACCGGGCGCAAGCCGCTGGTGAACTCGACACAACAGTCGAACGCCACGCTGCGCATGCGGTTGTGGGCGCGGCCGAGGAACGCGGAGGTGGACGTGTTCTTCTCCCTGCTCGCCGGGGACATCAACCCCCCGCTACCGTTCAACCTCGGCCGCAAGGGGTGGTCGCCGACGGTGCAGATGACCTCCTACCTGCGTAGCCTGCCCGCACCCGGATGGCTACGGATCCAGGTCGACTGCAGCGCGGTGTACGGCAACTGGTTCGACTCCAGCGCGGCGGTTCTCGACTCCGGAGGCCATCTCGTCTGCCAGACGCGGCAGCTTGCCATCACCCCGGGGCCCGGCTGAGGCGTTCTGGCAGGCTGAGGGGCATGGCAGACAGGGTTGACAGCGCTGGCAGCGCTGACGGTGCCGGTGCCGCCGGTGCCGCCGGTACAGCAGGTGGCGCGGGAACCGGCAGCAGCGGAGTCGAGGGCGCCGCGGGCCCGATGATCGCGGTTCTGGGTGCGGGCAAGATCGGTGAGGCGTTGCTCTCCGGCTTGCTGCACAGCGGCACCAACCCCGGAGAGCTCATGTTCACCGAGCGCCACCCGGAACGTGCCGCGGAGTTGAGCGCGTCGCTCGGCGTGCGCCATGTGGAACTCGATGAGGCGGCCGCGGCGGCGGACGTCCTGGTCATCGCGGTGAAACCGCAGGACATCGATCCGTTGCTCGAGCGGTTGGCTGAACTGGTGAACGGGCGAACCCTGGTGGTTTCGCTGTGCGCGGGGTTGCCAACCAGCCTGTTCGAGCGCAGGTTGGGTGGTTCGTGTCCGGTGGTGCGGGTCATGCCGAACACCCCGATGGTGATCGGCGAGGCGATGTGCGCGATCTCCCCGGGACGGCACGCCACCGATGTGCACGTCAAGCTGGTGGAGCGGATGCTGTCCAGCGTCGGTCAGGTCGTGGAGATCCCGGAGGACAAGCAGGACGCGGTCACGGCCCTGTCGGGATCCGGCCCTGCCTACGTGTTCTTCTTGGTCGAAGCGATGATCGATGCCGGAATCCTGCTCGGCCTGCCCCGCAACGTGGCCGAGAAGCTGATCATCCAGTCGACCTACGGTGCGACCAAGATGCTCGCGGAGACCGGCGAGCACCCCGTCACGCTGCGCGAGGCGGTCACCTCACCGGGTGGTACCACGATCAACGCGATCAGGGAGTTGGAGAACCACGGCGTCCGCGCGGCCCTGCTCGCCGCGATCGAAGCCGCGCGTGACCGGTCCGTGGAGCTTGGTAAGGCACGCGAGCAGGAGTAGGCCCGCATACCACGAATGGCGGCATATCGCGGGTAACGACACGCCTACGATCGTTGCAACTTGGCGTCGAGCGTCGCACGAGCCCCGCCAGTCCCGCTAGCCTCAGGGGAGAGTGTGGTGTCAACGGCGCCAGTGTGCCGGTGCGCCGGTGTTGGCGCGAAAGGACCCGGTGAAGCATGCCGCCGAAGAAGGATGATTCGCCGCTGCACAAGCAGGTGCAGTTCCTGACGGTCGCCGAGGTGGCCACGCTGATGCGGGTCTCCAAGATGACCGTCTACCGCCTGGTGCACGCGGGTGAACTCCCTGCCGTGCGTGTCGGCAAGTCGTTCCGGGTGCCGGAAAAGGCCGTCCACGACTACCTCGACGGTGCCTACTTCGACGCGGGCTGACCTGTCGCGGCAGCGGCACGGTGGCGGGACCCGGCGCGGGGTGACAGACATGGCCCCGGTAACCTAACGCAGTGTCGTGTGGCTGTAGCGTAACTGTCGAGGGTTGTGGAGCAGCGTCGGCAGGGACGTCGGCAGCGGCGTGCTCGTCGCGTGGTTGTATGGGGGTTGCCGCGCGCCTGGGGCGCGCACGACCGTGACAGCATCCGCCGACCGTGAGGAATGCCCATGGGGTCCGTGATCAAGAAGCGCCGCAAGCGCATGTCGAAGAAGAAGCACCGCAAGCTGTTGCGTCGTACCCGAATCCAGCGGCGTAGGCAGGGCAAGTAGCGGTCCGGAGCCTATCCGCGACCGCCGAAAGGGGGTTCGATGCCGTCGAGTGTCGTGCTCGTGACCGGCGTCGGTGGTGAGCTGGGTGGCAAGCTGCTCGCCCGGCTCGGCAACAGCGACCGGCTCGAACGCGTGATCGGCGTCGACACCGTGTCCCCGTCGCGCCCGGCCGTCGACCGCATGGGCCGCGCGGAGTTCGTGCGAGCCGACATCCGGAACCCGCTGATCGAGCGAATCATCAGTGACGCCAAGGTCGACACCGTGGTGCACGCCTCGATGAACGTTCACCCCGCTGGGCCTGCGCCGCGGCTCGCGGTCAAGGACACCAACATCATCGGCACCATGCGGCTGCTCGCCGCCTGCCAGCGCTCGCCCCGCGTGCGCAAACTCGTCGTCAAGTCGACCGCGGCCGTCTATGGCGCTGGCCCTCGCTCGCCAGCGGTGTTCACCGAGGATTCGCCGCTGATCCCCACGTCATCGCGGGGCTACGTCTCCGACGCCATCGACATGGAGGGCTACATCCGAGGGCTCGGACGTAGGCGCGACGATCTGATCATCACAACCGCCCGGTTCGCCAACCTCATGGGCCCGACCGTCGACACTGTCCTGACCAGGTACTTCGCGCTGCCGGTTGTGCCGACGATCTTCGGTTACGACGCCCGGTTGCAGTTCGTGCACTCCTCGGACGCGCTCGCCGTGCTGGAACGGGCCACGCTGTACGACATCCCCGGGGTGTTCAACGTGGCCGCCGACGGGGTCCTCACCCTGTCACAGGCGATCAGGCTCGCAGGCCGGGTGGAGCTGCCGGTACCGAGCTCGGCGTTGCCGACGGTGGTTCCCGCCCTCCGTGGAGCCAAGCTCGTCGATTTCTCCCCCGACCAGATCCGGTTGCTCAACTACGGGCGCGTGGTCGACACTACGAGGCTCACCGAGGAGTTCGGCTATACGCCGCGGTGGAGCACCCGTGAAGCCTTCGACGACTACGTGCACGGCAGGGCGCTGCGCCCGGTGGTGGACCGGTACGCACTCGCCGCGCTGGCGGATAGGGTCGCGGCATCGGCCGCGACCGGCCAGGCACGAACTTCCTGACCGAGAACCTGTTCCAGCCCGGAAGGACAGCACCATGGCTAGCAGGGACCACCTCGGAGACGCCCCGCGCTCCGACCCCGACGCCGAGCCGCACCCGCCGATTCCCGAGCAGGCCAGTGTCAGCAGGCTGCCAGCGCACGAGCGGCCCTCCCGGCCGGACCCCGACGGCCAGGAGACCGGGCATCGGGCTGAGGTGCACGACCGGCAACCGCGTGGGGGTGGCGAGGTCGTGGCGTTCCCCTCGGCAGCGGGCAGCGGAGCGCAGGCGCGCCCGCGGGCAGCGGGCGAGAGCGACGAGCCGGGTGAACCAGCAGAAGAACAGCCGAGGACGCTACCCGAGGCCGTCACATCGGCGCTGAACTTCCTCGTCGATCGGTTGACCGGCGAGTACTCGGTCGACGAGTTCGGTTTCGACGCCGAACTGACCGAGCAGCTGGTGGCACCGGCGCTGCGCGTGCTGTACCGGAAGTGGTTCCGGGTCGATGTGCACGGTGCGGGCAACCTGCCGGAGTCCGGCGGAGCACTGATCGTGGCCAACCATTCCGGGACCGTGCCGTTCGACGCGGCGATGACCGCGCTGGCGGTGCACGACGAACACCCGCGAGAGCGTTTCCTGCGCATCCTGGGGGCCGACCTGGTTTTCCAGCTGCCGGTGCTGGGGTCGCTGGCTAGGAAGACGGGCCAGACGCTCGCGTGCAACGCCGACGCCGAGCGGTTGCTCGGCGCAGGCGAGCTCGTTGGCGTCTTCCCCGAGGGCTTCAAGGGCATCGGCAAGCCGTTCTCGGCGCGGTACAAGCTGCAACGGTTCGGCAGGGGAGGGTTCGCTTCGGCGGCCATCCGTACCGGTGTGCCGATCATCCCGTGCGCCATCGTCGGCGCGGAGGAGATCTACCCGAAGCTCGGTGACATCACGCCCCTCGCGCGGCTGCTCGGCCTGCCGTACTTCCCAGTCACCCCGTTCTTCCCGTTGCTGGGTCCGCTGGGCGCGATCCCGCTGCCGACGAAATGGTCCATCGCGTTCGGCGAACCCATCACCACCGACGACTTCACCGCAGGCGACGACCCGATGGACGCGTTCGTGCTGACCGACCAGGTCCGCGAGGCCATCCAGCAGATGCTCTACCAGCGCCTCGCGCAGCGCCGCGGGGTGTTCGGTTAGCGAGCCGAACGCCTCCTTCGGTACATGTCGTGTACCCGAGGAGTCCTTCGGCTTGCCCCCGCTCAGCGCTTGCGGAAGGCCACACCGGCGGCGACCGCCCCTGCGAGAGCGCCTGCCCCGAGGACCGAGGGGACGCCGATCTTCGCCGCCTTGCGGCCGGTACGGAAGTCGCGGATCTCCCATTGCCGCTCGCGGGCGATGTCCCGCAGCGCCGAGTCCGGGTTGATCGCCACGGCCTTGCCGGTCACCGACAGCATCGGGATGTCGTTCTGCGAATCCGAGTAGGCGGTGCAGCGCTTGAGGTTGAGCCCTTCCCTCGCGGCAAGGGCCCGCACCGCGTGCGCCTTGGCCCTGCCGTGCAGCAGGTCACCGACCAGCTTGCCGGTGTACACGCCGTCGACGGTCTCGGCGACCGTGCCGAGCGCGCCGGTGAGCCCGAGCCTGCGCGCGATGATCGCGGCCAGCTCGACGGGAGTGGCGGTGACCAGCCAGACGCGCTGTCCCGCATCCAGGTGCATCTGCGCGAGCGCGCGGGTACCCGACCAGATCTTGTCGGCCATCAACTCGTCGTAGATCTCCTCGCCGACGGCGTTGAGCTCCTCGACGCTGCGTCCTGCCACGAACGACAGCGCCTGCTCCCTGCTCGACGAGACGTTGTCCTTGGACTCCTTCCCGCCGATGCGGTACTTGGCCTGCTTCCAGGCGAACCCGGCCAGGTCCGAGGTGGTGAAGTAGTTACGCGCGGCCAGTCCCCGAGCGAAGTGGAAGATCGACGCTCCCATCATCATCGTGTTGTCGACGTCGAAGAACGCCGCTGCGGTCAGATCCGGCGTGACCGGGGCCCGATGCTCGCCTGCCTGCTCGGATTGGCTGTCTTCCTCGGGGCGCGGTCCGCCCTCCATCCGCGAGGCTGCCTCGGCCGAAGCCTCGCCAGCCAGCGTGGCGAGCCGTTCCAGTTCCAGGCGCTTGCCCTTCCGGCGCCACAGCGACACGCGCACCGCCTCCCATCGCGGATATGAACGGAGTGCACGGCCACAGCGTAGCCAGTTCCGCGTCAGCCCGAGTCGACCGGCACCGGCACGCTCCAGGCGGATCCGGGCCGCTAGCCGACCCCGCCGAGTTCCTGGTCGGGGGTCGCGGTGGGGGCATCCGGCGCGGTAGGTAGCTCGGCGGGTGTCTCAACGCCCACATCGGGTGGCTCCGGCGCGCCGGGCAAGTCCGGATCCGGTTGCCCGGCGGGCGGGGCACCGGCGTCGTCTCCGGCGCCACCGACATCGCCGTCGCCGCCCCGCGTGTCCGCGCTTCCGGTGCGTGGTGAAGCGGGATCACCACCGGCAGGCTGGCCGTCCTCGTCACCACCGGCGGCATCGGAACCGGTGCGCCCGTCGCGATCGGTGCCCTGACCGGGCCGTGGCTGGGGTGCCGCGCGTGGCGGTTGGCACGGGCCGGTTGCGGGGACGGCGCCGAACTCGTCCACGTTGCCGGTCGTGATGCGGTAGCACGTCATGCGCTCGGTCAGCGCCTCGGCGCGCTCGTCGATGGTGGCCAGCAGGCGGGTGCTCGCTTCGAAATCGCCGCGTGCCTCGCCGGGGATCGTGTCGGCGATCTCGGTCATGCGCTCGCCGTGCTCGGCGGCCCATGACCGCAGGGTGACGAGGTCGTCGCCAGTGTCGCCGGTGGCGGTGGTGGTGACCAGCCGGGCGGCGCTTGTCGCGTTGCCGTCCAGGTTGTCGAGTACGTCCCGGTACACATCCGGATCGATGCCGTCCTGCCCGGACCGGTCGCGGCGCTCGGCGAGCACCTCGAGCTCGGCGACCCGCGTGCCTGCGAGCTCCATGTGCTTGAAGCCGCGCGCGTTGTCGCTGAACGCGGCCCCGAGTGACAGCGTCTCGGTGGTGCGTTTGACGTCGTACAGGAATTCATCGGGCAGTGCGTCACCGGAGAGCTCGATGCCGAGCACGCCGAGCCCGACGAGCGTGGCGACGGCGGCGGCGACCAGCGAGCCGATACGATCCGTCCGGGATCGCCGGGGCGACCGCCGCGCCTGATTGGTCTTGCTTCCCGGCAGGGCCGTCCCGGCGGTGGTATCGCCAGCGAGTAGGCGCGCACGTATGCGCTCCCGCTCCTGCTCGTCGGGGCCTTCCCGGTGGGCCACTGCCCGCAGCTCGTCGACCACGTGCAGTTCGGTGGCGAACTCGTGCCGATCGGCGACGTCCCGGCCGGTCTCGACCACCCGGGCGAAGCGCTCGCTCCGATCCGGGTTCCGCCGGTACCACGCGGGCTGGTTCACCGCTCGTTCCGCCTCCACTCGCGGGGCCGCCATCCCCGCGCCACTGACCGTGGCACGGGGTGAGTCGTCTGTCGTGCCATGAGTAACGAACCGGAATGGTGCAAGTTACGCACGGCACGGCGGCCACCCTACCCGGGGCGGGCCGGATCGGGCAGTCGTCGGGAACGGCTCAGTGGAACCCGTTGGGCAGCAGGTGAGCGAGCCTGCGAACCGCCCGGTGCTGCAGCGCCTTGATGGCGCCCTCGTTGCGCTGCATGATCTCGGCGGTCTCAGCGACGGACATGCCCTGGATGAAGCGCAGCACGATGCAATCACGCTGGTCGTCGCCGAGCGCGTCGATGCACCGGAACAGCTCGTCCTTGGTGGCCAGTGCCATCACCTGCTGTTCGGGGCCTGCGTCGGAGCCGTGGTCGGTGGCGGTGAACACCGCGGGTCCCGACTCGGCCAGCTCGGAGGTGACGACCTCGCGCTTGGCTCTGCTGGACTTGACGTGGTCGAGGATGAGGTTCCTTGCGATGGTGACGAACCAGGCCCCGACATCGCGACCCTGGTAGGTCACCGAGCTGATCCTGCGTAGCGCGCGCAGGAAGGTCTCGCTGGTGACGTCCTCGGCCAGCTCGCGATTTCCCAGCCGGAACAGCACGTACCGGAACACGGTATCGACGTACTGGTCATAGAGCTTGCCGAAGGCGGCCGTGTCCCCGGCCTGCGCGGCGTGTACGAGCTCCCACGCCTCGCCGCTGGCGGTGTCGTCGGGTGGCTGCTCGTCCTGCCGTTGCCGGGGCCGCCCGGCCGCCTGGCCGGGCTTGTCGCCGGTGCCCCCCAGGTCACCTGCTGTGTCCTCGGCTGGTGCCGCGGAGTATGCGAGATGCAACGTCATCCCAGCTGACCTCCTGGGGCTGCGTCTCCTGTTGCCTGACCTGGTGCCTGAACCGCGGGGCGCCGGTTGCCCCTACCTGCCTGACCCGGGTTCTGACGTGCGGGGGCAGCCGCTGTGCTGCCGAGGACATCGACGATGAGCCTGTCCTGCGCTGTCCGACCCGACGTGTGCATGGCCTCAGGTCTCCTCGTCGCTCTCGCGTTCGTCACTCCGAGTCGCAGCGCGTGGCCGCAGTTCCCCGGGTTAGGGAAGCATACGTCCTATTACCGGCCAGTAGGTAGCCTCCATATGATTGCGATTCGGAGACGACCGTCCGAATGGGCTATGACGCAAATCACCCTATCGTGTTTTACGGCGTTGTGAAGTCGACGTGTGCCCGTCCGCGCTCGCGACGCGGACGGGCGGCTGACGTGCGCCGGCTCGTGGACCGCGGTGTGCACCGCGGGGCAGCGGCACCGAGGGGTGTGCCGTCGCGGGCGGTCGCGGCAGGGAGGATGGCGACATGGCACATGTCACGGTAATGAGCCGTCAGGGGTGTGGCTTGTGTGCACAAGCCGAGCGCGCGGTCGAGCGGATCTGTGTCGACGAGGGCGCCACCTGGTCGGTGACCGATGTCGACACCGATCCCGAGCTGCGTGCCGAGTACGGTGACCAGGTCCCGGTGCTGCTCGTCGACGGCGTCGAACACGGCTACTGGACGGTGGACGAGTCCCGGCTTCGGCAGGCGCTGAGCGGCTGACCCGCGGCCGCCGTACTCGCTGATCACGCCGCGTTTGCGGCTGCGGATTGTGCCCTGTCTTACGTGCCGGGCCACCGGATTTTGTGCACACCTTCACAAGCGGTTACCGTAAGCGGTACACCGCTCATGGCGGGTGCATTCAACACCCCGAGGTTTGTTCGCGTCAACAACCGTAGCGGGTGTGGCATGCGAGTTGGGCGATTCAGCGAGGAGATGCAGCGTGGTCGGACGGCGGAGCCGAGAGGGTCGGGCCGCAGCCGACGCGGCCGACTCTGCGGGGGGATCCAGGGGGAAGGGCTCGCGTCGACGACGAGGACACGGTAAGCGGGCGGAGACGGAAGTGTCGGCCGACTCGGCTGACAACGCCCCGACGGCCGAGATGCCCGCGGTGAGCTCGAACGGCTCCGCCATGGCAGGCGAGGGTGGTGACGGTAAAGCACGGGCCATCCCGGAGGCGGCCGTCGCCCGGCTCGCCGTGTACCTCAGGGTGCTGACCACCATGGCCGAGCAGGGGGCAGTGACGGTCTCCAGCGAGGAACTCTCCGCCGCCGCGGGGGTGAACTCGGCCAAGCTGCGCAAGGACCTGTCGTACCTCGGCTCGTACGGCGTGCGCGGCGTCGGCTACGAGGTGGAGGTCCTCACCGAGGAGATCGAACGGATCCTGGGGCTGACCCGCCAGCACAGGGTGGCGGTGGTCGGTATCGGTAACCTCGGTCACGCGCTGGCCAACTACGGAGGCTTCCCCGGTCGCGGCTTCCCGGTGGCCGCGCTGTTCGACATCGATCCGGATCTCATCGGTGTGCCCGTCGGCGGTATCGCCGTCTCCCACCTCGACGAGATCGTTACGGTTTGCGCCGAGCGGCAGGTATCCATCGGGGTCATCGCTACCCCGCCCGGGGCGGCTCAGGTCGTGTGTGATCGGCTGGTGGCCAGCGGGGTACAGTGCATCCTGAACTTCGCGCCCGTCGTGCTCCACGCTCCGGAGCACGTTCAGGTGCGCAAGGTTGACCTGGCGGTCGAGCTACAGATGTTGTCGTTCCACGTGGCTTCCCGAGACGGAACCGACGCGACGGGTGCGGGCCATACCCAGCAGGCAGCCGGTGTGACCGCGGCAGGTGGCAGGACTCGGCTGGCTCCTCGGGCCCGGCGGGCCCCTGGGAGCTCCGGAGCCCCCTTGCCTCCCGTGGCCGTCGAAGCGTCCACCGCGGGCGTGCTGTCGCGGGCATCCTCCAATGGCACGTCCAACGGCGAGGTGGTTTAAGTGAGCGTGCTGGCTGTCGGGCTGTCCCACCACACGGCCGATCTCCGTACCCTCGAGCGGGTCACGATCTCGCAGGACGAGGTGCCCAAGACGCTCCACGAGCTGCAGCACGCGCAGGACGTCAGCGAGGTCATGCTGGTGTCGACCTGCAACCGTGTGGAGATCTACGCGATCGTGGAAAGCTTCCACGGTGGACTCTCCGGCGTGTCGTCGGTGCTGGCCAGGATGGCAGGCGTCGACGTGACCGAGCTGTACGACAACCTGTACGTGCACTACGCGGGCGCCGCTGTGGAGCACCTGTTCTCCGTGGCCTGCGGACTGGACTCGATGGTGGTCGGCGAGACCCAGATCCTCGGGCAAGTGCGGGCGGCGTATGCCACCGCAGCCGATTCCGGCACCGTCGGGAGCGCGCTACACGAGCTGGTGCAGGCCGCGCTGCGGGTCGGTAAGCGGGTCCACAGCGAGACCGGCCTCGACGCGTTGGGCGCGTCCGTGGTCTCCAAGGCCCTCGAGGCGGCGGTCGACGGTATCGGCGACCTCGCGGGGCGCCCCGCGGTGATCATCGGCGCCGGTTCGATGGGGGCGCTGGCCGCCTCCCAGCTCCGGACGAGCGGGGTGTCCGAGGTGGTGGTGGCCAACCGCACCGTGGCGAGCGCCGAACGATTGGCCGCTTCGTTGAGTGAGGCGGGTGTCCCGGCGCGGACAGTGACCTTCGATGAGCTCGGTGACGCGCTGGCCGCGGTGGACCTCGTGGTCTGCTGTACCGGCGCGCAGGACGTGGTGCTGCCCGCGGAGTTCGTTCCCGAGCGCAAGCGGCAGGGTGAGCTCGTCATCTGCGATCTCGGCCTGCCACGCGACGCGGACCCCGCGATCGCCGAGATGGCCGGTGTGCGGCTGGTCGACCTGGAGACCGTGCGTCACCAGGTGGATGCCTCCACCACGCGAGCGCACACCGAGCTGGCCGCCGAGATCATCGGTGAGGAGGTGCGGGAGTACCTCGCGCAGCAGCGCAGTGCGGCGGTGACGCCGACGGTGGCCGCGCTGCGCCAGCAGGCGGCCGAGGTGGTGGACGCGGAACTGCTGCGGCTCGACAGGCGCCTTCCCTCACTGGACGAGCAGACACGGGACGAGGTCAGCCGCACGGTACGGAGGGTGGTTGACAAACTGCTGCACGCGCCGACGGTGCGGGTCAAGCAACTGGCCGCCGAGACCGGCGCCGAGGGCAGCACCGACTACGCTGGCGCACTGCGCGAGCTGTTCGGGTTGGATCCCGCCGCCCCAGCGACGGTGGCACAGCCAACCCAGCAGCCATCACGCGCGCGCTATGACGACGGCGGCGGTGAAGGAGGAGCCGAGCGGTGAGCGGAACGATCAGGGTCGGCACCCGGGCCAGCACGCTCGCCCTCGCCCAGACGGACACCGTCGTGACCCGGCTCAAGGAGGCCGGGCACGACGTCGCGATCGTGCCGATCTCCACCTCGGGGGATCGGTCGAGCGCACCGATCAGCCAGATCGGCGTCGGGGTGTTCACCTCGGCGCTGCGGGACGCACTGCACTCCGACGAGATCGACGTGGCGGTGCACTCTTACAAGGACCTGCCGACGGCCGCGGAAGAGGGCTTGGTGATCGCGGCCGTGCCGGAACGGGAGGATCCCAGGGACATCCTGGTCGCCAGGGACGGGCTGACCCTGGCCGAACTGCCTCCCGGCGCCGTCCTCGGTACCGGGTCGCCCCGGCGGGCGGCGCAACTGCGCGCACTCGGCCTCGGCCTGGAGGTGACCGGCATTCGCGGCAACATCGACACGCGGATGCGCAAGGTCGTCGACGGGGAGGTGGATGGCGTCGTGCTGGCCAGGGCGGGTCTCGCCCGGGTAGGCAGGCTCGACGAGGCGACCGAGACGCTGGACCCGCTGCAGATGCTTCCCGCCCCGGCTCAGGGGGCCCTCGCGGTGGAGTGCCGGTCGGCCGACGGTGAGTTGGCGCAGCTGCTGCATGACCGCATCGAGGATGAGGCGACGCGGGCGGCGGTGGTCGCCGAACGTGCCGTGTTGGCCACCCTAGAGGCGGGCTGCAGTGCCCCAGTCGGGGCGCTGGCCGATGTGGTCTCCGACATCGACGATGACGGGCGTGCCGTGCTGCGCCTGTCACTGCGCGGGGTGGCCGCGACAGCGTTCGCTGACCTAACCGCGGGCGACCCGGTCGGCGGGGACGGCTCGGCACCGATCGAGGTGTTGCGGGCAACCGCGACGGGGGATCTGGCCGACGCCGAGAGCCTCGGCGCGGCGGTGGCGGCCGAGCTACTCGACCGTGGCGCGGGAGCGCGGCTGTGACCGGGAAACAGTGACGCAGCAGTGACGCGGCGGAACGTGCCGCGGGCATGTGGGTACCGCCCACGCCAAGCCCGCGTGCTCGACGGCCGCGCGTAATCGAGTACAACCAGACTTCGCTGACAAGACGAGGAGTTAGGCAGACGATGACCCCCGCAGAGAAGTCGCCAGGTCGCGTCGCTTTCGTGGGTTCCGGCCCCGGCGATGCCGGATTGCTGACGGTGCGTGCCAGGGAGCTGCTCGCCTCGGCCGATCTTGTGGTCACCAATCCGGACGTGCCGTCGACCGCGCTGGCCTACGCGGGTAGCGAGACCGAGGTGCGTCCCGCCGTCGGCGAGCCGGGCGAGGTGGCCAAGGACCTGTCGAGCGAGGCCGACGCTGGCCGCTCGGTGATCCGGATCGTCTCGGGTGACCCGTTCACACAGCAGGCGGTGGTGGCCGAGGCGCAGGCCGTGGCCCGTACCGAGGCCGTGTTCGACGTGGTCCCCGGGGTATCGGCCGGGGTGGCGGTACCGGCTTACGCCGGTATCCCGCTCGGCGGCGACCACACCCAGGTGGACCTGCGCAACGAGGTGGACTGGGCGGCGCTGGCCGGGGTGCCCGGCACGTTGGTGTTGCACGGCACGTCGGCGCACCTGGCCGAGGTGGCCTCCGCCCTCGTCGAGCACGGGCGCGATCCCGAAACGCCCGTGGCGGTCACCGCCAACGGGACGATCAATACCCAGCGCACTGTGGATACCAAGCTGTCGTCGCTGGCAGCCGACGTGGGCGAGACGATGGGCCCGCTGGTGATCACCATCGGTGAGACCGCCCGCGACCGCACCACGCTGTCCTGGTGGGAGTCCAGGGCGCTGTACGGGTGGAAGGTGCTCGTGCCGCGCACCAAGGAGCAGGCCTGGGATATGACCGACCGGCTCGCCGGTCACGGCGCCACCCCGCACGAGGTGCCGACGATCTCGGTGGAGCCCCCGCGCAGCCCCGCCCAGATGGAGCGCTCGGTGAAGGGGCTCGTCGACGGGCGGTACCAGTGGGTCGTGTTCACCTCGTCGAACGCCGTCCGTGCGGTGTGGGAGAAGTTCACCGAGTTCGGCCTCGACGCCAGGGCGTTCTCCGGCGTGAAGATCGCCTGCATCGGTGAGGCGACCGCAGCCAAGGTTCGTGGCTTCGGCATCATGCCGGACCTGGTGCCCTCAGGGGAACAGTCGAGCGAGGGTCTGCTCGCCGATTTCTCCCCGTACGACGACGTGTTCGACCCGGTCAATCGGATCCTGCTGCCGCGTGCGGACATCGCCACCGAGACGCTCTCGGCCGGGCTGACCGAGCGTGGCTGGGAGGTCGACGACGTCACCGCTTACCGGACGGTGCGGGCCGCCCCGCCGCCTGCGGAGACCAGGGAGATGATCAAGACCGGCGGTTTCGACGCGGTGTGCTTCACTTCGGCGTCCACCGTGCGCAACCTGGTCGGTATCGCGGGCAAGCCGCACCAGCGCACGCTGGTGGCCTGCATCGGCCCGAAGACGGCCGAGACCGCGCGGGAGTTCGGGCTGCGAGTGGACGTGCAGGCTACCAAGCAGCTGGCCACGGTGCTCGTCGACGAGCTAGCCGAGCACGCCGCGAAGCTGCGAGCGGAGGGCGCGCTGCCACCGCCGCGCAAGGCCAAGCGCACGCGCCGTAGCTCTTCGTCGAGCGCGACGTCGTCCTCGTCCTGACACATCGGCGGGGGCGATCCGGGGTCGGTGACGTCGGGCGAGTACCGTCGGTGGTGTGTTTCCCGAGCATCGACCACGGCGGTTGCGGGGCACCGCAGCACTACGGCGGCTGGTCAGTGAGACCACCGTACGGCCGCGTCACCTGATCCTGCCCATGTTCGTCGCGGATGGGTTGGCCGAGCCGCGACCGATCTCCAGCATGCCGGGCGTCGTGCAGCACACGCGTGACTCGTTGCGCAAGGCGGCGGTCGACGCGGTGCAGGCAGGCGTCGGCGGCCTCATGCTCTTCGGCGTGCCGCGTACGCATGACCCACAGGGCTCGGGGGCCACCGACCCGGAGGGGGTGCTCAACGTCGCGCTCGCCGACCTGCGGGCCGAGCTGGGCGACGACACGGTGGTGATGGCCGACACCTGCCTCGACGAGTTCACCGATCACGGGCACTGCGGGGTGCTCGACGCCGAGGGGCGCGTCGACAACGACGCGACGCTGCGGCGGTACGCGGAAATGGCTGTGGCCCAGGCCGAGGCAGGCGCACACGTCCTTGGCCCGAGCGGGATGATGGACGGTCAGGTCGGCACCATCAGGCAGGCGCTTGACCAGGCAGGGCACACCGACGTCGGCATCCTGGCCTACTCCGCCAAGTACGCCAGCGCCTTCTACGGGCCGTTCCGGGAAGCCGTGGGCTCGCAGCTGGCAGGCGACCGCAAGAGCTACCAGCAGGATCCGGCCAACGCCAGGGAGGCGTTGCGGGAGATCGAGTTGGACCTGGCTGAGGGCGCCGACGCGATCATGGTCAAGCCTGCGCTGTCCTACCTGGACGTGCTGGCCGACGCTGCTGAGCTGTCCACTGTGCCGGTGGCCGCGTACCAGGTTTCCGGTGAGTACGCCATGATCGAGGCCGCCGTGGCCAACGGTTGGCTGGAGCGGGAACGCACCGTCGTCGAGGTACTGACCTCGTTGCGGCGTGCGGGTGCGGACATGGTGCTGACGTACTGGGCGGCCGACGCGGCGCGCTGGCTCGGCTGAGACGCGTGATGGGCACACCGATGGCGACAGTGGGTGAGAAGTGGTGACCGACCCCGACGACACCGGTCACGAGTCCGAACGCGAGCGTGAAGCGGCCGGGCTGCCACCGTCGCCCGATTCGGGTGGGGTTCCCGCGGGCGGCCCGCCCGGCCCGGTGCGGGTCGCGTTCTGGGGATGGGTCGTGGCCGTTGCGCTGTTCGTGGTGGGGTTCCTCTTACTGCCGCTGCGTAGGGACCAGATCGTGGACGAGCTCGTCGAGGCAGGAGGGGGGCAGGTCACCGCGGACGAGGTGGCCGCGGGTGCGTTGCCGGTGCTCTGGTTGTTCGCCATGGCCGGTATCGCGCTGGCACTGCTCATGCTGCTGTTCGCCTACAAGATGCGGGAGGGGACGCGCTCGGCGCGTTCGGTGCTGGTCGCCCTCGTGCTCGTGATGCTCGCCTTCCACCTCGCGTTGCAAGCCTTCGTCAACCCGGTCACCACGGTGGCTCTCGCGCTGGCCTGCGCCGCCACGGTGCTGCTGTACCTGCCCGGCGTCGGCGACTACTTCCCCAAGCTGCCGAGGACGGTGCGGCGTTGGCGGGAGCAGCCGTGAGCCAGGAGCGGTCCGGCAATGTGCTCTACGAGGAGATCGGTGCCACCTGGTGGCCGCTGGTGTGGGCGCCGGGGCTGGCACTGGCGGGGATCGGATTCGACTTGATGCTCGGCCTGCGGCCGCACCTGCTGGGATGGTCGCTGGCCGGGGCGATCCTGCTGGCGTTCACCGCGCTGTGGGTGTATGCCAGGCGGCGTTTCCTCCGCGTCCGGTTGACCACCACGGAACTGTGGCAGGCAGGAGAGCGGTTGCCGCTCGAGCGGATCCGGCGGGTGGAATCCGATACGCACTCCGACGAGCGGGACCGGCCGAGCATCGCGCCCGCGGGCACCCGCGTGCTCGGCGGTGGCATGACCGCACCTCGCAAGTATGAGGAGGTCATGCTCAGGCTCGACGACGGCTCGCTCGTGCTGGCCTGGGCCAGGGATGCCGAGGCGTTGGGGCGGGCGCTGGCCGAGGCGCTGACCCGGTGAGCGGGAGATACGAGGATACCGGGGATGAGTAGGGTGTCGAGCGTGAGTGAAGCGGCAGCGCGAGACAGCGCAGGCAGCGCCGATGACGCCCGCACCGCGCGCGGGCGGCGTCGTACCGGCGGACGCGTCGGGGTGCACCGGCCGCGGCGCGCTCTGGTGGCCATCGTGGAGCTGCTACTGGTCGCGCTCGCCATATGGGCGGCCGTAGCGGCCTGGTCCCACGGGACGGAGACCATCGACCCTGGCTCAACCATCGCCGGGGTGGACAGCTTCACGCGATATCACGGCGGCTGGATCGCCACCGCCGTCGGTCTCGCCACCGCAGCCGCCGTGCTGGTACTAGACGCCGCCCGCCAGCTCGTGCTCGCCATCGGCCCCCGGCACCGGTAGCCGCACCCTGCCGCGGGGCTGCACCTGGGTCGGCTCGGGCCGCGACGGTGCCCACAGCCGGGATGCCCCCGCCGCCTGCCGAAGCGCCCACGTGCCAGACTGGCTGCTGTGAGTGCGCAGATCCAGCAGTCGCAGGAATTGTTCGAGCGGGCAGCGACCGTGATCCCCGGTGGGGTCAACTCTCCGGTCAGGTCTTTCGCTTCGGTCGGCGGTACGCCGCGGTTCATGGTGTCGGGTCAGGGCACCTATCTGTGGGACGAGGACGGCAACCGGTACGTGGACCTGGTGTCCTCCTGGGGCCCGATGATCCTCGGCCACGCCCACCCGGCGGTCGTCGACGCGGTGCGTTCGGCGGCGAGCTCGGGGCTGTCCTTCGGCACCCCGGTGCGCGGGGAAGTGGACCTCGCCGCCGAGATCATCGACCGTGTCGGGCCGGTGGAGCAGGTGAGGCTGGTCAACTCCGGCACCGAGGCGACGATGACGGCGATCCGGCTGGCGCGGGCCTTCACTGGGCGTAGCAAGATCGTCAAGTTCGCAGGCTGCTACCACGGCCACGTCGATGCCCTGCTGGTTCAGGCGGGATCCGGGGTGGCGACCCTCGGCCTTCCCACCTCGCCAGGGGTGACCGATGCGCAGGCCGCCGACACCATCGTGCTGCCCTACAACGACATCGAGGCGGTGCGCGCCTGCTTCGCCGAGCACGCAGGCGAGATCGCGGCCGTGATCACCGAATCGGCCGCGGGCAACATGGGTGCGATCGCCCCGGTCGACGGCTTCAACGCGGCGCTGCGGGAGCTGACGCGTGCCGACGGCGCGCTGCTGATCATGGATGAGGTGATGACCGGCTTCCGCGTCTCGTCAGCGGGTTGGTATGGCATCGACGCCGTTCCCGGCGACCTGTACACCTTCGGCAAGGTGATGTCGGGCGGGCTGCCCGCGGCCGCGTTCGGTGGCCGGGCGGAGGTGCTCTCGCTGCTGGCCCCGAGCGGCTCCGTTTACCAGGCAGGCACCCTTGCCGGTAATCCCGTCGCCACGGCCGCGGGCCTGGCCACGCTGCGGGCCGCCGACGCCGCCGCCTACCGCACGCTGGATGCCAACGCGCAGCGGCTCGGCACGATGCTCACGGAGGCGTTGTCGGCGGCAGGCGTGCCGCACACCGTGTCCTATGCGGGCAACCTGCTCTCGGTGTTCTTCAGCGAGCGCCCGGTAACCGGCTACCAGGGCGCGCGGGAGGCCGAGTCGTTCCGCTACAAACCGTTCTTCCACGCGCTACTGGAGCGCGGTGTGTTCAGCCCACCGAGCGCGTTCGAGGCTTGGTTCGTCAACACGGCGATGGACGATGCCGCCTTCGACACGATCGAGGCCGCACTGCCCGCGGCGGCACGGGCAGCGGCCGAAGCGGCGGCGTGAACCGGCTATGAGCGCAACTCGGACGGTCGTGCACTTCCTGCGACACGGCGAGGTGGACAACCCTGACGGCATCCTCTACGGGAGGCTGCCGGGGTTCCGGCTGTCCCAGCAGGGACGAGCACAGGCGCGCATCGTGGCGGAGTGGCTCTCCCGCCACGCCATCGTGCACGTGGCGGCCTCACCGCTGCGTCGGGCGCAGGAGACCGCGGACCCCATCGCCGACGCCCACCGGCTGGACATCGCCACCGACGAGCGGCTGATCGAGTCGACCAACCTCTTCGAGGGTCAACGGGTGTCGGTGGGTAACGGGGTGTTGCGGGATCCGAGGCACTGGTGGAAGCTGCGCGACCCCTTCACCCCCTCCTGGGGGGAACCGTATGTCGACGTCGCAAGGCGCATGCTCGCCGCTGCCTACGCGGCGCGCTCGGCCGCCGAGGGCTACGAGGCGGTATGCGTGTCGCACCAGCTACCGATCTGGACCCTGCGCCGGTACCTCGAGGTGCGCAGGCTCTGGCACGATCCGCGTCGCAGGCAGTGCTCGCTGGCCTCGTTGACGAGCCTGGTGTTCGACGGCGAGATGCTGCGCGAGATCGTCTACAGCGAGCCCGCTGGGCGGACCGATCCGAAGGTGACGGGGGCATGAGCCGCCCGAGGATCTTCCAGATCGCCGCGCTGCTCGCCGCGGCGCTGCTCGCCGTGACCGGCTGCGAGGCGGGTGCGGGGGAGGAACCCGGCTCCGGCGAGTTCAGTTTCGTCGCGCCGGGCGGCGACACGGACATCCGGTACCCGGTCGAGGAGCGTCAGGAGATGCCGCCGCTGACCGGCGAGGATCTGTTCGACGAGGACATCGAGATCTCGACTGCGGATTTCGCGGGCGAGGTGGTCGTGATCAACATCTGGGGCCAGTGGTGCGGTCCGTGCCGCAGGGAAGCGCCCGTGATGCAGCGGATCCACGAGGAGTACGCCGACCGGGGCGTGCAGGTGCTCGGGATCGACGTGCGGGATCCTTCGCGGCAGCCCCCGCAGGACTTCAAGCGCGACAGGAACCTGGAGTACCCGTCGATCTACGATCCACCCGGCCGGTCGCTGCTCGCGCTGTCCGGGTACCCGCGCAACATCGTGCCCTCCACCATCATCGTCGACGCCGAGCAGCGGGTAGCCGCGGTGTTCCTGCGGGAGCTGTTCTACGAGGACCTGCAGCCCGAGGTGCGGCGCCTGCTCGAGGAGACGTCCGAACGGACGTGAGCCGACCCGCGAGCACTGAGACGCAGGACACTGCCTACGCTGGGTGGGCGTGGACGGCATGACGGAGCTGGCTATCTCGGGTCCGCTGCTGTTCGCGGCCGCACTCTCGCTGCTGGCGGGACTGGTTTCGTTCGCCTCGCCGTGCATCGTGCCGCTGGTCCCCGGCTACCTCGCTTACATGTCGGCGATGGTCGGCGCGGACGCTCCCCGGGTTTCCGGTGAGGAGCAGGGGCCGCAACGAGGCAGGCACCGGGTGGTGCTGGCCGCCGGGCTGTTCGTACTGGGGTTCACCGCGGTGTTCGCCGCCGGGATCGGCAGCATCGTCTGGTTGGCCGACGCGCTGCTGATCAACCAGGGGCTGCTCGAGCGGATCGGCGGTGTACTCACCATCGCGATGGCGCTGGTCTTCCTGGGGCTCGTACCGATGATGCAGCGCGAGGTGCGGGTGCACGCGGTGCCGAGGGCGGGGATGCTTGGCGCGCCGATGCTCGGCGGGGTGTTCGCGCTCAGCTGGACTCCGTGTATCGGGCCCACCCTGGCCGGGGTGCTGGCTATCGCCAGCTCCACGGGAGACACCGCGGCGCGCGGATTCCTGCTGGTGGTGATCTACTGCCTCGGGCTCGGGCTTCCCTTCGTACTGATCGCGCTCGGGACGCGGTGGGCGATGCGCGCGACGGACTGGTTGCGCGCCAACAGCCGTAAGGTGCAGATCTTCGGCGGTGTGCTGCTGCTCGGCGTCGGTATCCTGCTCGCCTCCGGTGCCTGGGGGTGGCTGGTGGCGTGGATGCGTGACGCGTTCATCACCGATGTGGTGCTGCCGATATGACCGGGCAGCACACCGGTGCGGATGCCGGGCAGCGCTACCGCGGCACCCCCGCACGCCGGGTCCTGGCTCTGGCACGCAACACCTGGCGCGGGTTGACGTCGATGCGGGTGGCGCTGATCCTGCTGTTCCTGCTCGCGGTCGCCGCCTTCCCCGGTGCGGTGCTGCCGCAACGCATGGTCAACGACGCGCTCGTGGCCGAATACATCGCCGACCACGGCTGGTGGGGCAGGCTGCTGGATCGGCTGCAGTTCTTCGACGTCTACGGAAGCGTCTGGTTCTCGGCGATCTACCTGTTGCTGCTGGTGTCGCTGGTGGGGTGCCTCGTGCCACGCAGTGCGGAGTACCTCAGGTCCATGCGGGACAGGCCGGTCCTCACCCCGCGCAACCTCCGGCGGCTACCGCATTACCGGCAGGCGACGCTGGATGTCGACGCGGATGAGGTAATCGCGCGAGCGAGCACCCGGCTGACGGGATGGCGCCGCGTGGAACGCACCGAACCGGACGGGTCACGCACCATCAGTGCGGAGCGCGGGTACCTGCGGGAGACCGGCAACCTGGTTTTCCACTTCGCGCTGCTCGGATTGATCATCGCGTTCGCGGTCGGGCACATGTACTCCTACGAGGGCCAGGTCATTGTGCACGCCGACGGCTCGGAGTTCTGCAACTCCGGCATCTACGCCTACGACACCTTCAACCCAGGACTGACCGTGGACGGCACCGAGCTGACACCGTTCTGCGTCAAGGTCAACGACTTCGAGGCCGACTACCTGCCCAACGGTCAGCCGGAGAACTACCGGGCCGATATCGAGTACCAGTCGGGCGAGGACCTGGACACCGGCACGTGGCGCCCCTACGAGCTCCAGGTCAACCACCCACTGCGGACCGAGGGCGACCGGGTCTACCTGCTCGGTCACGGTTTCGCGCCGGAGTTCACCGTCACCTTCCCCGACGGTCAGCAACGGCGGCAAGCCACCCAGTGGCGTCCGAACGACCAGGTGACCCTGCTCTCCGACGGTGCGACCAAGTTCGACCCTCCCGGGGTCACCGACGCCACCGAGCGGCGGTCCAATCAGATTGCCGTGACCGGCCTGTTCGCGCCAACCGCGCACTTCGACGGCGCGGTGTTGAGCTCGGCGAACGCCGACCTGCTCGATCCCGCGGTCGCGGTGGACGTGATGCGTGGCGACCTGGGGATCGATTCCGGCTACGGCCAGTCGATCTTCGAGATCGACGAGAACATGGTCGAGCAGGGCAAGCTGGAGCGCGTCGCCAGGGAGAACCTGCGGCTCGGCGAGGAGCTGGAGCTGGACGACGGCACCCGGATCGCCTTCGATGGGGTGCAGCGCTGGGCATCGTTGCAGGTCTCACACGACCCGACCCAGCAGTGGGTGCTGGCGTTCTCTATCGTGATGCTGGCGGGGCTCGCTGCCTCGCTGACGATCAAGCGTCGCAGGATCTGGATCCGTGTCACCCCGGACGGCGGCACTCGGAGCGTGGTCGCGCTCGGCGGGCTTGCGCGCACCGACCAGGCGGGGTACGGCGAGGAGTTCACCCGGATCGCCACCGAGCTGCTCGGTGATGCGGAGCGGCCAGCGCACGACGGCACGGAAGGGGAACGCAGCTGATGCCGGTCAACGAGACGCTGTCACAGCTGTCCGACTGGTCCTACGGCTCGGCGACGGCGATCTACATGCTCGCTGTGGTGTTGTTCCTCGCCCAGCAGGCCTTCGGCAAGCGGGGAGCGGAGTCCGCCGCGCGCGCGGCGGAGCGACCCCGCACGGTGGCGAGCGCCGGTCCTTCGGACACAGGAGTGGGCGGGACAGGCGTCGCTGGAGGTACAGCGCCGGGAAGCGCACCGGGAAGCACCGCGACACGGCGGTACAGCGGCACAGCGGAACGCTTCGGCCGGATGGGCGTGGCGCTGACCGTGCTCGGCGTGCTGCTGCACCTGGCTGCGCTGGTGCTGCGGGGCGTGGCCACCTCGCGGGCGCCGTGGGGCAACATGTACGAGTTCATCATGGCGCTGTGCCTGGTGGCCGTGGTGACCTGGCTCGTGGTGCTCCGCAAGTACACGGTGCGGCACCTGTCGGCCTACGTGCTGCTGCCCGTGGTGGTGCTGCTGTTTCTCGGCGGCACGCTGCTGTACAGCACGGCGACTCCGGTACAGCCCGCGCTGCAGTCCTACTGGCTGGTGATCCACGTCTCTACCGCGGCTGTGGCTTCGGGTATCTTCCTCATTCCCGGTGTGGCCAGCATCGGCTACCTGCTCCAGTCGGCAGGCGAGCGCAACCCCGCGCGGTTCGCCGCGATGACCCGGGTACTTCCTCCCAAGGAGACCCTCGACCGGATCGCCTACCGCACCACGGTTTTCGCGTTCCCGCTGTTCACCTTCGGCGTGATCGCGGGCGCGATCTGGGCCGAGGCCGCATGGGGACGCTTCTGGGGATGGGACCCCAAGGAGACCGTCTCGTTCATCACCTGGGTGATCTACGCGGCGTACCTGCACGCGCGCTCCACAGCGGGCTGGCGGGGCGATCGCGCCGCGGTGATCAATATCCTTGGTTTCGCTGTCGTGGTGTTCAACCTGTTCTTCATCAACCTGGTGATAGCGGGGCTGCACTCCTACGCTCAAGTCGACTGAGGGGGTGCGGGTCGCCGGGAGGCGTCGTCGGGGCGGCCCGGCCACCACGCCCGGCAGGCGCATCGTGCCGGGATACGACTACGGTCGGGGATGGGATGCCGTCGACCCGATACGGGAGGCGGGAACCAGCGTGGCGTGTGGCCCAGCCGGGCCGAACCGGGAGGATGGCACGTGAGCGAGCCGAATGACGAGACGACGACTCGCCAGCCGCCGCAGGCGGGACCCGCGCAGCACGACGGGGAGGAACGTACCGACTCGTACCCGCATCCGGCAGGCGCGAGCGATCAGCTTGCCGACCAGCAGCGCACCCAGTACGTGACGCCGCCACAGCAGCCCGGGCAGCAGCATCCCCAGCAGCCTCCGCAGCCGCAGCAGCAGGTCGCCGCGCAGCAGGGTCATCCGGCGCCGGGTCCGGTGGACGCGGTGGACTCGGAGGCGCCGACGCGGCACGACTTGCCGCCGGTGGTGCCGCCCGGTGACCCGGCGCACGGCGCGCCACAGGCCTGGCAGGCACCGTATGATCAGCATCAGCAGCCGTTCCCGCCGCTGACACAGCCGCCGTGGCAGCAGCACGCGCCTGACCAGCAGCCCCAGCCAGGGGTGGATCCGCGGCGCCAGCAGCGGCGCGGCAGGCACGCGGCTACCGGCCCGGAAGACCTCGCCTCGGCGCACCTCATCAGGCCGGTCAAGCGGCGGCCGCAGAGCGGTTGGCGTAAGGCGGTGTACGTCGGCAGCGGCAGGCTCATCAACCCGGGGGAGAGCCCTGCCGATCGCCAGCGTCGCGAGCTCATCGCCCGGGTGAACCAGCCGCTGCGCGGTTGCTACAAGATCGCGATGCTCAGCCTCAAGGGTGGCGTGGGTAAGACGACGACCACCACCACGCTCGGCTCGACCTTCGCCTCGCTGCGGGGGGACCGGGTCGTGGCCATCGACGCGAACCCCGATCGGGGGACGCTGTCGCAGAAGATCCCGATGGAAACCACCGCAACCGTACGTCACCTGCTCCGGGACGCGGACCGGATCACCCGCTACAGCGACATCCGGGCGTATACCTCGCAGGGGTCGAGTCGGTTGGAGATCCTGGCCAGCGAGCAGGATCCGGCCGTGTCCGAGGCGTTCTCCGAGCAGGACTACCGGCGTGCGGTGGACCTGCTGGAGCACTTCTACAACATCGTGCTCACTGACTGCGGCACCGGGCTGATGCACTCGGCGATGAAGGGCGTGCTCGATGTCGCCGACTCGCTGGTGCTGGTCTCCTCGGCCTCGGTGGACGGCGCGCGCAGCGCCTCGGCGACGCTGGACTGGTTGGACGCGCACGGCTACGGGGGGCTCGTGCAGCGATCCGTCGCGGTGATCAATTCAGTGCGGCCGAAGGCGAGCTCGGTCGATCTGGACAAGCTCGAGGCTCACTTCGGGGCGCGCACCCGTGCGGTGTGCCGTATCCCGTTCGACCCGCACCTTGAAGAGGGTGCCGAGATCGACCTCGATCAGCTCCACGACAATACCCGGTTGAAGCTGCTCGAGCTCGCCTCGACCGTCGCGGACGGGTTCGCCGTGGCCTAGATCCTGCCCGTACTGCCCACCCTGCCCGATTCGGGTGGGCGGGGTGGGCAGCACGGCCGGTTTCGGTCACCGGCTACGTCCTCGCTACTTCTCCTCGTCGTTACGGCGCTTCCTGCGTTGCTCCTCGCTGAGCTTGCGCAGGAAATCGGGATCATCGTCGGGTGCGACAGGAGCAGCCTTGCGCGTCGGGGTGTTGCCGAGACGGTCGCTGCTCAGTGCTTTCCACAACAGCACCGCGATGATGATGACTCCGATCGCTGCGAGCAGGTAGTGCATGCTCGCTCCTTCCCGCTTATGCCGCGTTGGTGTCCTCTCCCTCGAGGTTAGCTGTTATCTCGCGTTCAGGAGAGGTCCCCGTGTTCGTCACGTTTCCGGCTCGTGCTCGTGCGGTGTCTCGAGCGCATTCCTGCCGCGGCGAGGACGAATGTTACTCCACGGCCTCCGAGGTGAGCTTCGCGAGCAGGGCGTTGACCTCCGACTCGCGGAAGCGACGGTGTCCACCGGGCGTGCGGATCGAGCCGATCCGGCCGGACGCTGCCCAGCGGGTCACGGTCTTGGGATCGACTCGGAACAGCTCGGCCACCTCGCCCGGAGTGAGCAGGCGTCCCCCTGATTGGGGCACGGTTGCGGTCATCGGCTGGCCTCCTTATGGCTTGGCCTCGTGATACCCGCCGCCGATCGTGCAGGTATCCCCATACTGGCACTCTGTGGTTGTTCGATGCCACAACCGTCCCATTCCGGCCGGTGAGTACTCGAACGGTTGGGTAAGAGTAAAGAGGAGGTAATGGGAGGAATCGGGCGATATCGGTGAACCCTCGCCGACGCTGGTCGTGGAGCCGGGCCGCGCATCGCCCGGTACGGAAAGGTAACCTGCTGGCAGGAGCGGTTCCAGCCCGGGTGTCGGAGGTTCTGGACCGTGCCGGTCGAGGTCGAGTGACGCCGAGTGAGGCTGAGGCGCTGTGGATGCGATAGACCGCCAGATCATTGCCGCATTGCGGGACAATGGCAGAGCCACCTACGCGGAGCTGGGGCGTCACATCGGGTTGTCCGCATCCTCGGTGCACGAGCGGGTGGCCAAGCTGGAAGCTGCTGGCGTGATCACCGGCTATCACGCGGTCGTTGACCCGCGCGCCGTCGGCCTTGACGTGACCGCCCTTGTCGGGGTGCAACCCTCGGACGCGGCTTCGGACGACGCGGTGTCCGCCGCGCTCGCCGAGCTTGAGGAGGTCGAGAGCTGCTACGCGGTGGCAGGCGACGACGCCTTCGTGGTCAAGGTGCGGGTGCCTACCATGGACGACCTGGAACTGGTACTCGGCAGATTGCGGCGTATCCCCGGGGTTTCTCGCACACACACCACCGTGGTGCTGTCCACGCGGTTCGAGGGGCGCCCGAACAACACCGTGCTCACCAACGGTGTGCCGGGAAAGAAGTGACGGGGTGACGAGCGTGAGTGAACAGCGGGACCCGGCTGATCGGGGTGATACGTTCGCCGTCGATCTGACCCTGCACCTGCTGGCCCGCCTCGGGCTGGTGGCGTTGGTCACCATCGTGCTGATGCTGGCGAACGTCCCGCTGCTCGTCGCGCTGGCGATCGCGATCGTGGTCTCGTTCCCGCTGGGCCTGTTGCTGCTGCGGAGGCTGCACTCCCGGGTGACGGCCGGCCTCGCCGCCCGGGGTGAGCGGCGCAAGGCGGAGCGGGCGCGGTTGCGTGCCGAGCTACGGGGCGAGCGGTGCGAGGATGCTGCCGGTGACGGCGCTGCCGGTGGCGGTGCAACCGGGCAGGACATCGACGAGCGTCGGGAGTAGGGCGGCCCGACCCATGGCACAGCACCACGATCAGCGCCGCGACCGGGAGTGGATCAACGAGGCGGTCCGGATCATCGACGCCGACGCCAACCGGAGCGCGGACACCCACCTGCACATGTTCCCGCTCCCGGCGGACTGGGGTATCGACCTGTACCTCAAGGATGAGTCGGTGCATCCGACCGGCTCGCTCAAGCACCGGCTCGCCAGGTCCCTGCTGCTGTACGGCCTGGTGAGCGGCCAGATCGGGCAGGAAACGACGCTGATCGAGGCCTCGAGTGGATCGACGGCGGTCTCGGAAGCGTACTTCGCCAGGATGCTCGGGCTGGACTTCGTTACCGTCGTGCCCCGCTCCACCAGCAAGGAGAAGATCGAGCTCATCGAGTTCTACGGGGGGCGATGTCACTATGTCGACAATCCCCCCGAGATGTACGGGGAGGCCGAGCGACTGGCCGCGGAATGCGGTGGTCACTACCTCGACCAGTTCACCTTCGCCGAACGGGCCACGGACTGGCGCGGTAACAACAACATCGCCGAGTCGATCTTCACGCAGATGAGCCAGGAGCGTTTCCCGGTGCCCTCGGCGATCGTGGTCGGCGCGGGCACCGGCGGCACAAGCGCCACCATCGGGCGGTACGTCCGTTACCGGCGGCACGCCAGCCGGATCGTGGTGGTCGACCCGGAGAACTCGGCGTTCTACCACGCCTGGCAGACCGGTGCGCCGGACTACACCACCGGCATGCCCTCGCGGATCGAGGGCATCGGACGCCCCCGGGTCGAGCCGTCGTTTCTCCCCGCGGTGATCGACGAGATGATCCGGGTGCCGGACGCCGGGTCGCTGGCGGCGATGCGGTTGCTCTGGCACCGCACTGGGCACCGTGCGGGAGGCTCCACCGGGACGAACCTCTACGGCGCGTTCGCCGTCATCGCGCGCATGCTGGCACGCGGCGAGTCCGGCAGTGTGGTCACGCTGGTCTGCGACGGCGGCGAGCGCTACGTGCACACCTATTATGACGACGAGTGGGTGGCCGGTCAGGGACTCGAGCTCGAACCGCACCGCATCGCGCTGGAAGAGTTCCTCGCTACCGGCCGCTTCGATCCGTCGGGTGAGGTCCGGAGGTGACCGTCGACGGCTCAGCCGAACGCCAGCGCCGCCGCGGTGAGCGCCGCCCACAGCAGCATCGCCAGCCCGGTGTCGCGCAGCACCCCGACGAGGATCCCGCCGGTGTGACCGCGCAGCACGGTGCGTAGCGGGGCGAGTAACAGCAGTGCGGCGATCGCGCCGAAGGCGGCGGGTGGGTGCCACCAGGACAGCAGCAGCGTGCCCGCGAAGGGTAGCGCCAGCAGCCCCCCGTACACCCGGCGAGTCGCGGCGTCGCCGAGCCGCACCGCCAGCGTGTGCTTACCGGCCGTGGTGTCGCTTCGGATATCCCTCAGGTTGTTGGCCAGCAGCACGGCTGCCGAGAACGCGCCGATGGCCACCGCGCAGGTCACCGCTACCCAGCTGAGGGTGCCAGCCTGCACGTATACCGTGCCGAGGACCGCCACCAGCCCGAAGAACAGGAAAACCGCGAGCTCGCCGAACCCCGCGTAGCCGTACGGTCTGCTGCCGCCGGTGTAGAACCACGCCGCGCCGACGCACGCCGCCCCCACCGCCAGCAGCCACCAGTACCCGGTCAGGGCCACCAACCCGACACCGGCGAGGCAAGCCACACCGAAGCAGGCGAACGCCGCCGTCCGGACCGTGCGCGGCCGCACCGTGGCGGTGGCCACCAGCCGCAGCGGGCCGGTGCGGTCGTCGTCGGTGCCGCGGATGCCGTCGGAATAGTCGTTGGCGAAGTTCACGCCCACGATCAGCGCAAGCGCCACGATCAGCGCGAGCGTGGCCCGCGGCAGCGAGAAGGCCCCGAGGTGCGCGGCCGCGCCCGCGCCGACCACGACCGGGGCCACGGCATTCGGCAGGGTGCGCGGCCGCGCACCCTCGATCCATTCCGCGACTGTGGCCATGACGGCCATTGTTGCCTACCCCGCGTCACCCCGCTCCAGCGCCTCGATGATCTTGGGCCGCAGCTCGCCCGGCTGGATGATGGCGTCCACCGAGCCCACCTCCACCGCGCGTTCGATGCTGTGGATCCGGTCGAACTCGGCCGCCACCTCGCCGAGTTTCTCCGCGCGTACCTCGGCGCGTACCTCGGCGAGTTCGGTGGTCAGCGTCGCCCGTTCGGCCCCGGTGGCCGCGGACGCCCTGGCCTCCATGTCGCGCACCCGCTTGTCGGCGGCGGTGCGGGAATCCACCTCGCCGGAGAAGACCACCGCGGCCGCAGGCGCTCCTCCGATCACCGAGGCGTACGAGCCGTCCACCGCCAGCACCGTCATGTTCGGGTTCAGCGCCTTGGAGAACACCACGAACGCGCCGCCGTGGTAGCGGGAGATGACGCAGAACACGATCGGCCCGTCGAAGTTCACGATGGCCCGACCGATCTCGGCGCCGTACTCCAGCTGCAGCTTGCGCATGGATTCCGGGGAGCCGTCGAAACCGGACAGGTTCGCCAGCACCACGAGCGGCCTGCTGCCGCTTGCCGCGTTGATCGCCCGCGCTACCTTCTTCGACGACCGAGGGAACAGCGTGCCCGCGGTGTAGGCGTCTGGCCCGTCGGTGGGTGGGAACCCGCGCCGCGGCACCGACTGCGATTCGATACCGATCAGGCACACCGGCTTGCCGCCCAGGTGGGCGTCGGCGACGACCGCGGTCTCCGCATCCGCCATCCCCGCCCAGCGCTCCAGCATCCGGTGGTCGGCATCGGAGAGGGCCTGCATCACGGTCCGGATGTCGAAGGCCTTCTTGCGGTCCGGGTTGCTCTCCGCCGAGAACACGTCGCCGACCGTGGTGAAGTCGCTGCCCGCGAGCTCGTGTGGGTAGCTGGTGACGTCCCGATCGACGGGATCGGCGGTGCTCGCCCGGCGCGGTGCCGACTCGCCCGGCGCGATGTAGCTGTGCTCGTAGTGCCGCATCAGCACCTCGCGGGCGTCGGTCAGGTCCCGCGCCCAGTACTGCGCCTGCCCGTTGGGCCCCATGACGCGGTCGTAGCCGCCGATCCCGAAGTTGTCCTCGGCCGAGACCCCGCCGGAGAAGTCGAGCGATTGCTTGCCGGTCAGCACCATCGCCGAGTCCGGCGTCATCACCAGGATGCCCTTGGTGTGCATGAGCATCGTGGCCTCGGCGTTCCAGTACGGCTGTGCGCCGACGTTGATCCCGGCCACCACGATGTTGATCTCGCGGCCCGCCTGGGTGAACCGCACGATCCGCTCGAGCACCGCGGCGATGGCGTCCATGTTCTCGGTACCGGAGTCCATCGCGATCTTCGCGCCCGCCGAGACCGCGAACCACTCAACCGGCACGTCGAGCTCCTCGGCCAGGTCGAGGGCAGCGATCACCCGGGAGCATTCCGGTTCGGCCAGCGCGCCGAGCGCCTTGGTCGGGTCACCGAGCAACGCGACACGCCGCACCCCCTCCGGATGCCGCGTGGTCGGGGTGCTGACCACGCCGGTGACGATGGCGGCGGTGTTCTGGCCCTTCGGCCGGTCCACCGGCACCAGCCGGTCGCCGTCCAGGTCGTACTCGGTGAACTCACCTGCCGCGCCCGCGAGGGTGTCCACCAGTTCGTACGGGTAGGCGGCGCCCCTCCTGCGGGCGCGCAGCACCTTCTGGTCGTAGTCGTCGAGCGGCTTGATCGGTTCGAAGGACGGTTCGGTGATCTCGAGGCGCACCCCGGATCCCGGCTCGGAGGTGACGCGGATCGCGGCGTCGTGGATCTCGCCGGTCTCCGCGTCCCGTTGCCTGCCGAGGAACATGACCTCCTCGATGCCCGCGCCCGCCGTGCCCGGCACCGCGCGCTGGGCCACGGCGTCGAGCTCAGCTGCGGTGAGCTCGCTCGGCGGCCAGACGTAGATGAAGATCCGGTTGGTGTCCAGCCGTTCCTTCGTCGAGCGCTGCGCCTGCACCTTCCTGATCGCGTCCACGCAGGCGGCGAGCGTGCCCTCCACCGCGGGCAGCGCCACTACCCGCCCGCTCGCGTCGCGCAGCGGCGTGAGGTCGCGCACTTGCGCCATCGCCACCAACCGCTGGTCGCGGGGATTGCTCGGTGCGGTACAGGAGAACAGGTACACGTCCTCGTCGGCCGAGGGCAGCCGGGTGAGGTCGAAGTTCCGCAACCGCTGTAGCTCCAGCCGTTGCGCGATGAGGGGGTGGATGCCCCTGATCAACCGTTCCTCGGCCAACCCGGTCGCCGAGGGGCGGAACGTGACGTGGTGGTGCATCGCGTCGCCGCTACGGCCCGCCACCGACACCGTCACCCGGCGCGCCTTGGTCAGCTCCGGGATGTCGCCCAGCACCCCCCGCAGCGCGGCTGCCTTGGCATCGGCATCCTCAGGCTGGTCGTCCCAGCGTAGGTAGATGTCGATCACGTGCCCGGCGAGATCGCCGTCGCCGTCGTCGAGGCTGGTCACCGCGCGCGCAACCCGCTCCAGCTCGGTGAAGTCGGCGGCGGTGCTGACCAGCCGCAGGCGGTGCCCGTTGCGGTCGTACTCGGCGGTGACGAACGGGCGGCCAACGGCGTACTGGCAGCGCACGTTCTCCAGGCCGCGGGTGCGGTAGTAGCGGCGGGTCAGCACCTCGAGCAGCGCGCTGAGGTCGGCGCCCTGCCTGCCGATGCGCTGGCCGAGCAACCGGACCAGCGGCTCCGGGCTGGCGACCATCTCGGCGATTCGCTCCTCGCGGTCGGGCGCGTCGGGGTACGCCTCGAGGTAGCGGAGGTGGCCGCGTACCCGGGCGTACACCTCGGCGCGGCCGCGCCGCAGCATCGGCTGGGCGAACCAGCGGAACACCACCCCGCGTGCCAGGTCGCAGACCACGGGGAACCGCAGCTGCGTGGCGGTGATGATCCGTTCGAGCGCCTCACCCGCGGTGTCGCGGAGCTCGTCACCGGGTGGTGGGTCGTCGTGCCACCGCCGCAGCACGGCGGTGATCACCCCGGCGTCGGAGGAGATCCGGCGTTGCGCGAGGAAGATCCGGAACACGGCTTCCTCGAGGGCCTCGGTGCGGTCGAGGTCGGTGACGCCGTAGTGCGCCAGCGCCCTGGTCAACCGCTTCTGGAACGTCTCAGACAGGCCCGCCCGCTCGGTGTCCAGGCTCTGCAGGTAGGTGTGGAAGTACTCGCGGGGGCTGTGGACCCGGGTGTCGGCCTCCTCCTCGGCGTCGACGGGTTTGTTCCGGCTCAGTTCGCAGAGGTCGGCGAACACCCCGAGCAGCTCGACCTCGCCGGGGCGGGGATCGGTGCCCTCGGCGACGAGCCGGTCCCGAGCCGCGAGGTAGCCGGTCAGCGCCCGCCGCTCGTCCATCGGGTCCACATCGAACCCGAGCAGCAAGCTGCGCAGCTCCTCCAGGTCCCTGGCTGCCTGCTCGCCAGCCGCGAGGTCGGTGGACAGGGCAGGCAGGTCAACCACGGCCTCCGCCGCGCCTGACCCGCGCTCACCATCGGCCGCTGCCGCCTCCCCCGTCGGCTCCAGCCTGGCCAGTACGGCACCTGCTTCCACCTGGCTGCCCACCGACACGGCGCACTCGCGCAACCGGGCGTCGAACGGCGCGCGGAGCACGGTCTCCATCTTCATGCTTTCCAGCACCAGTACCGGATCGCCCGCGGCCACCTCCTCGCCCTCGGCGAGCGGGGTCGCCACGACCAGCGCGGGCGCGGGAGAGCGCAGCACCCCGCCCTCGTCCCGGCTGACGCGGTGTGTCACCCCGTTCACCTCGACCAGGTGTACCGGGCCGTGGGTCGCGGTGACTAGGCGGAAGTCGTGCCCATTCACGGTCAGCCGCCCGTTGACGGAGTCGTAGCGCTGCAACCGGGTATCGAGGGTGGATTCCGTGCCTTCGATGGCGACGCGGAAGCGCAGCGGGCCGGTTTGCGCGACGGTCACCCGGTAGCTCGTCCCGCGCAGCTTGAGGTCGATCGCGCGACCCACCTCGTGCTGCACCTGGGGACGCCCGCCGTGCGCGGTGGTCAGCAACCGCTGCCGCTCAGCCCGTTCGGCGTCCTGGTAGGCCTCGATCGCCGCGGCTGCCAGCGCGATGCCGGTGTGGGTGTGCGAGATCAGGCCTCCCGCTGCCCGGACCCGGTCGATCCAGCCGGTGTCGGCGCTGGCTTCGACGACCTCCTCCGCGTCGAGCAGATCCAGCAGGAAGCTCTTGTTGCTCACGCCGCCCTCGATGATCACGGTGGTGCCCGCCACCGCGCGGCGCAGCCTGCCGAAGGCCTCATCCCTGGTGCGGCCGTACGCGATGATCTTGGCGATCATGGAGTCGAACTCGGCAGGGATGACATCGCCTTCGGCGACGCCGGTGTCCACCCGGATCCCGGGCCCCGCTGGCAGGTCAAGCAGCGTGATCCGGCCAGGGGCGGGGGCGAAGTCCCTGTCCGGATCCTCGGCGTTGAGCCGGGCCTCCACGGCGTGGCCGTATTCGACAGGGGGCTTGCCGTCGAGCGTGCCACCGGAGGCCACGTGCAGCTGCGCTTTGACCAGGTCGATGCCGGTGGTGGCCTCGGTGACCGGGTGCTCGACCTGCAGCCGGGTGTTGACCTCGAGGAAGGCGAACCGCTTCTCGTGCGGGTCGTAGAGGAACTCCACGGTCGCCGCCCCGCAGTACCCCGCGGCGGAGATCAGCCGTTCTGCGGCGGCTTTCAGCTCGGCGACCTGCCCGGCGTCCAGTAGCGGCGACGCGGATTCTTCGATGATCTTCTGGTTACGACGCTGCACCGAGCAGTCCCGCACGCCGAGCGCCCATGCCGTACCCGCGCCGTCGGCGATCACCTGCACCTCGACATGCCTGCCGCCGCTGACCAGTGATTCGAGGAACATCACCCCGCTGCCGAACGCACGCTCGGCCTCCGCTCCGGTGTTCGCGTAGGCCTCGGTGAGCTCGTCCGCCGAGCGCACTACGCGAATGCCGCGGCCGCCACCGCCCGCGGTGGCCTTGAGCATCAGCGGGTAACCGATCTCGGCTGCCACCTGCCGCGCGACGTCGACCCCGGTCAGCGGTCCGCCGCTCCAAGGGGCGACCGGTACGCCAGCCTGCTCGGCACGTTGCTTGGCGCCGATCTTGTCGCCGAGCGCGCGCATCGCGTCGGGGCTCGGTCCGATGAAGGTGATGCCGAGGCGTTCGCACAGCTCGGCGAAGCCTGGGTCCTCAGCTACGAAGCCCCAGCCGACCCAGGCGGCGTCCGCGCCGGTCTCGCGCAGCGCGCGGGCAAGCACGTCCTGGTCCAGATACGGCCGGTCGGCCGCGGCACCGAGGCAGTAGGCCTCGTCGGCGGCGCGTACGAAGGAGGACGTGCGTTCGACGTCGGTGTACAGCGCGATTGTGGACAGCTCCGCGCCTTCCGCGCGGAGTTCGCGGGCGGCGTGGATGAGCCGCATCGCGGCTTCCCCCCGGTTGACGATCGCGACACGGCCGAACACGAAGGCAACCTCCCGGATACGTGGGTGGACGGGCGCGGGCTCGCGCCGATCGACTCGGTTACCAGCATGTCCAATTCCTGCTGCCGCCGCGAGCGCCGGAGCTATCACGTGCCTCGGGGAAAGTTTGTCGGTTCCCCGACTTGACAGCCACTGCCCAGGTATTCCCGTGCAGGCGCGGCGGTCGTGCGGGATGTGGCTTCCGGCACGGCGAGGGTGCTGCGTTGTGGCCGCTACACAATCGCGGCACGGACGGCGGCGCGATCCACCTTGCCGGGGCCGAGCAGGGGTAGGGCATCGAGCAGCCGCACGAGCTTCGGGGCGGCCGCTCTGCCAGCCGCCTCGCGGGCGAGCTCGACCAGCTCGTCCTGCGCGGGCGGGGCGGCTGGATCGGCGGGTACCACGGCGGCGGCGACGATCTCGCCCCAGACCGCGTCGTCGACGCCGAGTACGCAGACCTGCCGGACGCCGGAATGGGCAAGCAGGGCCTGCTCCACAGTGTGGGCGGGCACCTTGACCCCGCCGGTGTTGATGACGTCGTCGGCACGGCCGAGCACCTCCAGGCGACCGTCGGCGGTCAGCCTGCCCAGATCGTTGGTGTGGAACCAGCCGTGACGGAACGCTGCGCGGGTGGCTTCGTCGTCGGCGCGGTAGCCGTCGGCGAGCACGTCGCCCGCCAGCGCAATCATGCCGATCCGCTGGTCGCCGTCGGCGGCGACGTGCACCCGCACCCCGTCGAGCGGGACCCCGTCGTAGACACAGCCGCCCGCTGTTTCGCTCATGCCGTAGGCACCGACGACCCGGATTCCCGCCTGCTCGGCGCGCTCCCGCAATGTGGGCGGCGTGGCCGCACCCCCGATGAGGATCGCGTCGAAGGCGCGTGCGGCCTCGAGCGCCGCGCCGCCCGCGTCGAGGATCCTGCCGAGCTGGGTCGGTACCAGCGCGGTGTAGCGGGGACCGTCGTCGCGCAGCACGGGCGCGGCCGCCGCCGCGAACGTCTCGGGATCGAAACCGGCGCCGAGATCGAGCACGGCGGGCGTGGCGTTCGCCAGCAGGGACCGCACCAGCACCTGCAACCCCCCGATGTAGTGGGCGGGGGTGGCCAGCAGCCACCTCCCGGGACCGCCCAGCCGGGCGTGGGTCGCACGGGCCGAGCTCGCCAACGCGTGAGCCGACAGCGCCACCCCTTTGGCCGTCCCGGTCGAGCCGGAGGTCGGCACGATCGCCGCGGTGCCGTCCTCGACCGGCTCGTCGGGGCGCATCGCCCGCAGCGTCGCGCCCGCGCGCGGGTCGTTGGCGGCCAGCGGGAGCACCGGCTCGCCGCCGTCGAGCGCGGCGGCGAGCGCCTCAACCAGCACGCGTACCGACTGCTCGCCACCATCGACCTGGATCACCCGCACCCCACCATTGTGCTTGTGGGCCGGTGGGAGATGTACCTCAGCCGTTCATCCGGCGTGCGGTCGCCGTTCGACCTCCTGCCCGATTTCGGGCAGGAAACTTGTTCCGCAGCGGGTGGGGATGACAGGGTCGCCTCGTGCGGGCAACCGAACAGGCTCCGCCTGCCGAGCTAGTGCGGTACGTGGCCGGATCGACCGGGCTGTCGACCCCGACGGCCGCACGCGTGGTCGCCGACGTCATCGCTTACTTCTCCGAGACCCTCGAGGGGTATGTGCGGCGGCGCCACGGCGAGCTCCGCCGGAGGGGATGGAAGAACGAGCAGATCTGGAGCGAGCTGCGGTCCGAGCTGGCAGGCAGGCCGTTCGGGGCGCAGGCACCGAGCGAACGCCAGCTGAGGCGCATGGTGTACGGCTGAGCGCTCCGGCGATCAGGGGAGGTAGGAATGTGCGGAATCGTGGGCTATGTCGGCGGTGGGCAGGCCGCGCCGATCCTGCTGGAAGGGCTGCACCGGCTGGAGTACCGGGGCTACGACTCGGCCGGTCTCGCATTGGCAGAGGGGGACAAACTACAGGTCATCAAGGCCGCCGTGCGGGTGGGCGAACTGCGCGAGCGTGTCGGCGACGGCCACACCGCCCCGGTGGGGTTGGCGCACACCCGCTGGGCCACGCACGGCGAACCGACCGACATCAACGCCCACCCGCACACCGATGCGGGCGGCCGGGTCGCGGTCGTGCACAACGGGATGCTGGAAAACGCCGAAGAGCTGCGCGAGGAGCTCCTGGCTGCCGGGGTGACACCGGGCTCGGAGACCGACACGGAGCTGCTTGCGCACCTGATCGCGGCCGAGCTGGACGGCACCGAGTCCCTGGAGGACGCGGTGCGCGCGGTGCTGCGCAGGGTGGACGGCGCATACGGCATCGCGGTGCTGGACGCCACCCGGCCCACGGAGCTGGTCGTGGCACGAGACGGCAGCCCCATCGTGCTCGGCATCGGCGACGGCGAGATGTTCGTCGCCTCCGATGTGGCGGCTCTGGTCCGCCACACCCAGCGCGTGGTCTACCTTGACGACGGCGAGCTCGCCACCATCAGCGCGGGCGACTACCGCACCAGCACGCTCGGCGCCAACCGCACCGCGAAGACGACCACCACGGTGGATGTCACCGACGAGGACTACCGGCTGGGTGACTACACGAACTACATGCACAAGGAGATCCACGAGCAGCCCACGGCGGTGCGCCGTGCCGTTCTCGGGCGGCTCGACGACCGGTTCGCCACCGCCCACCTGGGCGGGCTGCAACAGGATGCCCGCGAGCTGCGGTCGTTCCGCTCGGTGAAGCTGCTCGGTTGCGGCTCCGCCTACTATGTGGCCCAGCTGGGCGCCAACCTCATCGAGGAGTGGGCCAGGATCCCCGCCGACGCCGAACCCGCCTCCGAGTTCCGGTACCGCAACCCGGTCATCGATCCGGATGCGCTATACATCGCGGTCAGCCAGTCAGGGGAAACCAAGGACACGCTGGCGGCGGTGCAGGAGCTCAAGCGCAAGGGCGGCCGGGTGATCGGGGTGGTCAACGCGCCGGGCAGCACGATCGCCCGCGAATGCGGCAGCGGGATCTACCTGCACGCCGGCCCCGAGGTGTCGGTGGCCTCCACCAAGGCGGTGACGAACATGACGGTGTGCTTCGCCATGCTCGGCCTGCTGCTGGGGCGGATGCGTGACCTGTCGGTCGCGCGGGGCCGCGGGATCGTGTCGGCACTGGACGCCTTGCCGAAGGCGATCGAGGACGTGCTGGCCGCCGAGGAGGCGATCGCCGAGGTCGCCGAGCGGTTCAGCTGGGCGGCGCGGATGTTCTTCATCGGCAGGGTCTGGTACTGGCCGGTCGCCAGGGAAGGCGCGCTGAAGCTCAAGGAGATCTCCTACGTGCACGCCGAGGCCTACCAGGCTGCCGAGCTCAAGCACGGCCCGTTGGCGCTCATCGACAGCGGCATGCCGTCGGTGGTGCTGGTGGGCGACGACGAGCTGCTGGCCAAGAACGTCGCCACGTTGGAGCAGATCAAAGCACGAGGCGGGCCGGTGATCGCGGTGACCAACGCCGAGATCCCCGCCGACCTGGCCGACGCAGTGATCCGGGTGCCGCGGGTCCACCCCGAGCTGGACCCGATCGTGTTCACCATCGCCTTGCAGCTGTTCGGCTACCACATCGCCACCGCACTCGGCCGCGAGATCGACAAGCCCCGCAACCTCGCCAAGAGCGTCACTGTCGAATGATCGGCAGCGCTTGGAGATCGAGTACTGACTCGACCTCAGGCACTCATCGGTGCGGCTCGTGAACCCTCCGGTGTTCGTTGTTTGGGTATGTGGGATGCGAGCCAGGGTGGTGGGATGCAGGTTGGATGGCCGTCGGTTCCGATGTGGATGTTCCATTCGCTGTGGTGGATGCGTCGGTGGTGTTCGCCGCTGGGGAGGGCGGGGTTGTCGAGGTTGGTGGGTCCGCGG